>JAFLCF010000071.1 GCA_017303735.1 Anaerolineae bacterium | reverse complement strand
GAGGAAATACTTTGAGCAACCTGCCCGGAAAATTCGTCATTGGTCTCACCGGAAACATCGCCACTGGAAAGAGCGTGGTGCGCCGCATGTTGGAGCATTTGGGTGCATACACCATCGATGCCGATGCGCTTACACATCGCGCTTACGCTAAGGGTGCGCCGGGGTTTCAGCCTGTGATCGATAAGTTTGGGAAATGGCTGCTCAATCGTGAAGGCGAAATTGACCGGCAGAAACTTGGTAACCTGGTCTTTGGCGACGGGGAAGCCATGCGGCAGCTTGAGGAGATCGTCCACCCGCTGGTGCGGCAGGCGACGGAGATGCTGATCAAACGTGCCACCCAGCCCGTGGTTGTGATCGAAGCGATCAAACTGCTTGAAGGCGATCTGCGTACCATGTGCGACTCGGTTTGGGTTACGAATGCGCCGGAAGTTATCCAAGTGGAACGTTTGATGCGCAAGCGCGGTTTCAGCCGTGAACAAGCCCAGGAACGCATTCATGCACAGTCGCCGCAAAGTGCGAAAGTGAACATGGCGAATATGGTCATTACGAACACAGGTTCGTATGATGACCTTTGGAAACAGGTTAATGAATCATGGAAGGAAGTCGTCCCTGGGGCAAAAGAGGCTCCAGACACGCTCACCATGAAAAAGCCGGCTGGCAGCGGCGAGTTCTCCACGCAGCGCGGCAAGCCCAAACATGCCTCTTCGATTGCAGAATTGATTACCCGTTTGAGCAAAGGCAAACGTAAGATGAACGTGGACGAAGTGATGGAAAGCTTCGGCGACAAAGCCTACATGCTGCTTCAAATGGACGGCAAGATGGTTGGTGTAGCAGGTTGGCAGGTGGAAAATCTGGTGACACGGACCACAGATATTTTTATGGAAGATAATTTGGATACTGCCAAGGCACTGGAGACCCTGATCAAAGGAGTTGAAAACGCATCGGCTGAATTGCAAAGCGAAGCCTCATTGATCTTTGCGTTGGATTCTCTCGCAGCACAGGAAGCCCTCTGGCAAAAACTTGGCTACGAAAAACGAACGCCCGATAGTTTGGGTGTGCAAGCCTGGCAGGAAGCAGCAACAGACTCTGCAGCAGGCAGTGTATTATTTTTCAAGCAACTACGGCAGGATCGCGTCCTGCGTCCCATTTAAATCTGGAGTTTGGTCTCGTCAGATTTGGGACGGATCTGACCCGACTACCGCAATAAAGAACGGTCCCATTTACCCGTGACAGAATTTCTGAACAATCTCTTCTTCATTTTTCAACGGGTCAGCTGGTTGAGCATCTTGGATATTATGCTCGTCACGCTGATTTTCTTTGTCTTGTTGTATTCCCTGCGGGATACACAAGCCATGGCGTTGTTGCGCGGAATGATCATGTTGATCGTGGCGATCACGTTGATCACCAGTCTAGTGGAATTGCCTGCATTCTCCTGGTTTGCAAGAAATGCCCTGCCCGCCATGTTACTTGCCCTGCCTGTGATTTTTGCGCCAGAAATTCGCCGGACGTTGGAACGCATCGGTCGCGCTGGGACCTTTCTGCCTGCTGCTACGAAAACGACCGACCTCGCCCTTGAAGAAACCCTGCGCGCCGTGGTTGGTGCAGCGACGCGGCTTTCAGCCCGACAACATGGGGCGTTGATCATCATGCAGCGGATGGACCATCTCGACGAATTCATTCAAACCGGCGTGCAGTTGAATGCCAAGGTAACAACGGAATTATTGCTTCAGATCTTTTATCCGAACACTCCCCTGCATGACGGCGGTGTGATTATCCGAGATTCAAAAGTAGCGGCAGCATCTTGTGTGCTTCCGCTTTCTGCCAGTGGAATTTTGAACCGCACACCTGAACGTCAGATGGGATTGCGTCACCGTGCCTCGCTTGGGATCTCAGAAGTGAGTGATGCCATCGCCATTGTGGTTTCAGAAGAGACGGGCGCCATTTCGATCTCACACTCCGGCAGGATGCTGCGCCGCCTCGACCCGGAACGGCTGGAAAACATTTTGGCTGCATTTTTCCGCCCGAACGGTGCAGAGAAGAAAACAGGACTCCTGGGGAGATTGTTCTCCGGCAGGATCCGACGCAAGGAAGAAAAGTAAAATCACCATGATCCGCTGGGTCGCAGAAAATTACCGCACGTTCTTTTGGGCATTCGCATTGGCTTCGGCTGTGTGGATCTCTTCGGTTACCTCCGCCGACCCCGACCAGACCCGTACACTGGCAGCACCTATTCCCATAGAAGTGATCGGGCAGCCATCGAATTTGATCTTCAGCAAAGCCATTCCGCGAGATGTGGATGTGACCCTGCGCGCACCCAGGTCAGTATGGACGTTGATCGAAGCCGACCCGCAGATCGTGCGCGCCATTTTAGATATTTCCGGTTTGAGCGCCGGAGACCATACCCTCGATCTTCAAATCCAAGTCAATGCACGCCCGGTTCAGATCGTTTCTGTTTCTCCGTTGACGATTCCCTTTACATTGGAAACACTCATCACCAAACCCATGGATGTAGACCTGCGCATCGCCGGGGAAGTTGCCATTGGGTATCAGGTGGGAGAGATAAGTCTGGATCCTGTAAAAGTTGTCGTGTCTGGCGCCCAGTCTCAGGTCCAGAAAGTGACGCGTGCCCGGGTTTCCATCGACTTGAATCGCATCCGAGAAGATTTCGATCAGTTCATTAGGGTAGAGGCGCTTGATGACCGTGGTCAACCGGTAAGTGGCGTCAGCGTATCACCTGAAACTGTGCATGTGGTTTTACCCGTCACCCAACAGGGCGGGTATCGAGATGTGGCAGTGAAAGTCACTACACTTGGGCGTGTTGCAAGCGGATACCGTTTGACGGATATTTCGGTTTCGCCGCCGGTGGTTACGATCTATTCTGAAGATCCAGCTTTGGTGAACAGTTTGCCAGGCGTGTTGGAAACCCAGCCGCTCGACCTGCAAAACGCGCAGGAGGATATTGCCACACGTCTGAGGTTGAGCCTGCCTGCTGGCATTTCTGTGATCGGTGAACAGACCGTGTTGGTTCAAGCGGGTGTCTCGCCGATCGAAAGCAGTGTGACCCTTTCAAGCCAGAGTATTGAGATCGTTGGGCTGGAAAGCGATCTGAATGTGCAGATCTCGCCGACGGACGTGGATATTATTCTTTCGGGTCCGCTACCTTTATTGGAAACCCTTACCCGCCAATCGGTGCGCGTTAGCGTGGACCTGACAGGTCTCTCCGCGGGTATCTATCAACTTTCACCCACTGTAGAAGTTTTAATATCTAATGTCGTGGTCGAGTCGATTCTGCCAAACACGATCGAAGTAACGTTAACTCCGCTGGATGCAAGTACACCCACGCCTTCGCCGACCCCAACCCCATAAAACCGAATAAACAAATGCACCCTCGCAATGACGGGAAATGCCTTATACTTGGCGACCTTGCGTACCAGACAAGCTTGAACGTAAAAGAGAAAGTAAAATAAACTTATGAAACCCATTGTTGCACTTGTTGGCCGACCAAACGTCGGTAAATCCACACTTTTTAACCGTCTCGTTGGCGAGCGGATGGCAATTGTTGACGACACCCCCGGCACCACACGCGACCGTCTTTTTGGCGATGCGGAATGGAATTCCCGCGCATTTACTGTCGTAGATACAGGCGGCATTGACCCGACACACGGCGGTCGGACTCCGCTCTCGATTGGTTCCGTTGATTTTATCGAAGACATCCGCCTGCAAGCACAAGCTGCCATTCAAGAAGCAGATTCGATTCTGTTCGTGGTGGATGTTGAGACCGGCGTCACCGAACCAGATCGCGAAGTAGCAGACATTCTGCGCCGCATGCAAAGAAAACAACCAGATGGCACCTTCCTGCCACCGACCTTTCTGGTTGTGAATAAATGTGAATCAAGAGATCGCCGCGATCAGGTTTCAGAATTTTACGAACTTGGCTTGGGCGAACCGTACGCTGTTTCTGCCATTCATGGTACCAACACCGGTGACCTGCTCGATGCACTCGTGGCTGCCTTCCCCGAACAAAAAGAAGATGAAGAAGATAACAATATCAAGATCGCCATCGTCGGCAAACCGAATGCAGGTAAATCGAGTCTGCTTAATAAATTGGTCGGCAAGGAACGAGTGATCGTCAGCCCGATTGCCGGGACGACCCGCGATGCCATCGACATGCAGATCGAATTCGACGGGCTGCCCATCACCCTGATCGACACGGCTGGCATCCGTCGGCGCGGAAAGATCGAAAAAGGCGTGGAAGAATACAGCGTCATTCGCTCCTTCAAAGCCATCGAACGTGCCGATGTCTCCTTGTTAATGATCGACGCCACCACCGGCATCACCTCACAAGACGCGCATATCGCTGGCTTTATCAAAGACGAATGGAAATCCTGCGTGGTGCTGGTCAATAAATGGGATGCCATCGAAAAAGACGGCACCACCATGGATGCCTACACAGAAAAAATTCTCAATGACTTGAACTTCGTTTCATACGTCCCGATTCTTTATATCTCTGCCAAGACCGGTCAACGGGTGGACCAGGTGATGCCGCTGGCATTACGTGTTCAGGAAGAACGCCTCGCACGGCTGACGACCTCCAAGATCAATGAGATCATTCATAAAGCACAAGACGCGCATCCGCACCCAACTCATGCGGGGCGTGCTTTGCGCATGTATTATGGCACCCAAGTCCGCAGTGACCCGCCGACCTTCATGATCTACGTCAACGAACCGTCGCTCATGCACTTTACCTATATGCGCTATCTCGAGAATCAGATCCGCGCCGAATATGGCTTTTTAGGAACACCGATTCGGATCGTGCTGAAGGGACGAAGAGAATAATTACATTCAGGTGACAGTCACTTTTAAAGTGACTGTCACCTTTTTAGGAATTCCATTTGAACAAAAAATCCATCCTCATCCTCGGCGATATCATCACACTTGCCTTGCTGACCATCATTGGCTTTGCCACACACGGCGAGACGGGTTTGTCTTTCCTTCCGCGCATGGCGGCATCGTTTGTGCCAATGGCTTTCGGTTGGTTCGTACTTGCCCCCTGGCTGGGTCTGTTCGATGATGCCGTGATATCAACTCCAAAGAACCTTCTGCGCATTCTGCTTGTCATGCTATTCGTAACGCCTTTCGCAGTCATCTTGAGAGCCGCATGGTTAAATTCAGCCGGGTTGCCCATCTTCGCCCTTGCTCTTGGCAGTACAAATACGCTTGGTATGCTTCTCTGGCGCGGTCTTCACTTTTATATTTCACGTCGCACAAAATAAAGACGAGTAAAATAAAGCCATGGATGAAACCGCCCTTATCACCTCTGCACAACAAGGCGACCTGAACGCATTCAACACGCTCATTCTGCATTATCAAGATGCAGTCTTCAACACCGCTGTACGCGTCCTTGGCGATGAAGACATTGCACAAGATGCCGCACAAGAAGCCTTTATTTCTGCCTTCCAAAGCATCAAATCCTTTCGCGGTGGTTCATTCAAAGCGTGGATTCTGCGCACAGTCACGAATGCCTGCCTTGATGAGCTGCGCCGCCAGAAACGCCGTCCCACCACGCCGCTTGAGCCTGAAACCAGCGACGGCGAAGAAATGGATTCGCCCAAGTGGCTCGCCGATAAAAGCATGACCCCCGCGCAAAAAGCCGAAGCCGATGAACTCGAACATGCTATTCAACACTGCCTTAATGCATTGCCCACCGAATTCCGTACCGTGGTGGTGCTTGCCGATGTGCAAGGGCTCGACTATACCGAAGTTGCTGTTGCAGAACGTGTTCCCCTCGGCACCATCAAAAGTCGACTCGCTCGCGCGCGTGTAAGGCTGCGTGAATGTTTGCGTTCCTTCGAGGAACTTTTGCCCTCTTCATTTCGTCTAGATGAGGAGAAAGCAAGATGAAAAATTTCCGCGATATTGAAAACCTCTCCGCATATCTGGATGGACAGCTCAGCGCATCGGATGCAGCGCAAATGGAAGCCCGCCTCAAATCGGACCCGGAGCTTGAATCAGCGCTGCGAGATTTAAGCGCCGCCCGGGGCATCCTCCGCAAACTGCCCACACGCAAGGCTCCACGCAACTTCACGCTCACCCGCCAAATGGTGGGACTCAAACCGCCCCTGCCGCGCAGCTATCCACTCTTC
The DNA here is from genome assembly GCA_017303735.1 of Anaerolineae bacterium. The sequence continues at coordinate 14,019 of JAFLCF010000071.1, read as the reverse complement.
CGATTCGCAACTGTGTTCGCTGCAATTCTATTTATGTGCTCATTCACAGCCAATACAGTGACTCCCTTCTTTAGCCTTGGTTTTGGTGGAGCCGCCGCACCTGCCACTTATGGCGGCATGGGTGGTGGCGGCGGATGTGATGGACCCTGCGAAGAAGCTGCCATGGAAGAAGCCCCAGCCGCCACTGAAGAAGCCTTCATGCAAGCCGCTGAACCTGCCGCCACCGAAGAGGCAGCTCCCATGGATGCCGCCCCAGTCACCACCGCAGAATCTGCTCCAATGGCGACAGAGACAACACGCATTGCAGAAACGCCAGCAACCAAAGAGGGAGAACCAGAAGCTGCAGCGCCAGATGAAGCCGCAGAAACAGCGAACCAAGCCCCGGCGGAGGAAGAAGCGCCTGCTCCCTTTAATTGGACTCTGCTGTTCCTCTTCATCAGCATCGCAGGCGGAGTCATCCTATGGTTCATGCGTTTATTCGCGCGTAGCAGGTGGCGATAGTTACTGTTTTAGTACAAATGGTTTTTGTCCCCTATTCGGGTCACCCCGATTAGGGGATTTTATTTTTACAGGGTATGGAGATAATTGGGAAGTCGTCAATAATTATTTATCGTTATCAGGAGAAGCAATGAATATCAAAAAGTTAGTTTCATCGCCCGTGTTTTTATCGATGGTGGCGATGATAAGCAGCGCGTGTTGGTGTGGACCGATTTGGGCGGAGGAATTGCCAAAAGCACCTGCCACGGAAGCGCCAGAAGCCACAGAGGCACCGCAAGAGCCGCAAGCCAAAATAATCTGCCCGATGGAATGGACATCACCGACAAACTCGTCGAATGCAGGCGACATGCCCGCAACAGGTTTGGTGGCATTCGATTGGACGGATCATCCCGGCGCTGGCAGTTATGAAATGACCGTGATCACGCCGAACAATTCGCCGGTTGAGTATGAAACAGATGGATCTGCCAAGGACCTGTTCCTTGAAAATTATTCCCAAGTCGGAAGCTATCAGGTCGTGGTGACAGCAGTAGACACAAATGGCGTTGCACTGTGTTCGATCACGATGAACTTCAGTATGCCTGTAGTTTCTGGCAATGGCAATCCGAATAATAACAATGGTGGTGAGGATGAGCCTGTTTCCGACGAAGGGGATCAGCCAGTTTCTATCATCCCATCCAATCCAATCATCCCCCCATCCAACCCAGTCATCATCCCTTCCAACCCGATCATCCCCCCGGCTCCTACTGAAGATCCTCCAAAATAATCGGCTTGTTCATTGCATGAGATGGTGATATAAAACCATGCATGGCAAAAGATGATTTCATTAAATTCTGCCCACGTTGTGCGGCGGCGGTAACACGACAGGAAAAGTACGGCGTTGTGCGTCCCGTTTGCCCGCAATGCGGGTGGATTCATTTTCAAGACCCGAAGGTTGCCGCGGCTGTTCTCGTAGAAGAGGGCAGCCGTGTTTTGCTTGTGCGGCGCGTGAATGAACCCCATCGCGGCGAGTGGACATTACCCGCTGGCTTTGTGAATGGCAACGAAGACCCCGCAATGGCTGCTGCACGCGAATGTTTGGAAGAGACTGGTTTAACCGTGCGCGTGACGAGTGTGCATGATGTGATCGCAGGGCGTGAACATGAACGCGGTGCAGATTTCATCATTGTGTATTGCGCAGAAGTGGTTGGCGGAGAAATGTCACCTGCTGATGATGCCGATGCAGTTGATTGGTTCGAGCGCAACAACCTGCCACCACTGGCGTTCGCCGCAACCAAAAAAGTACTTTTGTAGCACGGTTCACACTAACGGGTACTTTCCCCGACAGCGATTTTCGCTGGAATCTTGCACTGAAGGCGGCGCAAGGAACAATCTACAAAAGGAGCGAAGATGGAACAACATCTACATTTAATAACGGTGGGCGTGAAAGACTTCAAGAGGTCATACCAGTTTTATACAGAAATACTGGGATGGAAGCCCGCCAGCGCGAGTCAGGATGATGTGGCGTTCTTTCAAACCAGTGGCGTAGTGTTCGCTATTTATCCGCGCGAGAAGCTGGCAGAAGATGCGCTGCTTTCACCAGAAGGAAGCGGCTTCTCAGGAATGACACTGGCATACAACGCACAAAGCGAAGCAGAAGTGGATGAGATCATCCGCGACTTGAAAGCCAAAGGGGTGAAGATCATCAAAGAACCGCAGAAGGTGTTTTGGGGCGGATACAGTTCCTATTTTGCAGACCCGGATGATTACCGCTGGGAAGTGGCATATAACCCATACTTCGCTTTCGATGAGAATGGAAATTTGAAACTGGAGTAACAAAATCGGCGATCATTATTGAAACATGACTCACCCCGAAATTAATGTTTCGCGGGTGAGTTCGTTTTAAGAACAATTGGGACGCTGATAAACGCGGAAGACGCGGATTTTTTTAACCTTTTCCGCGTAAATCCGCGCTCGTCCGCGTCCCAAATTTAATTCGGGGTTACTTATGTTTTGTTTGTATGGAAAAAAGTGAGCTTTTTCCTATGGCGGGGCAAAGCGATGGAATATAATCCAGAAACTAATTATGCGTAGATCAGCCAAAATAATTCTCTTGATCGGTGCAATCTGGCTCGTCTTCACCTGCGGATGCGGATTTTTCACGATGCTGCGCCCAGGTCTTGGGACAAGCTGGCAGCAAGAACCTGTGCCGCCAGAAAAGATTATCCGCCTCGGGGTTGGTGAAATGGGCGAAGTCCTTGGTTACACAGCCGATCAAGAGATGTATGAGCTTTCATACGGCTCGCCTTCTACCTGGAAAAAGGTCACACAACCTTCCGGAAACCCTGTCATCGGCAGGAGTTGCAATGCCAGCAACACGACCACTCGGCTCGTGGTTTCACCTCCAAACGAAGTGCTCTCACGGGTACGCGTGGACTGTGTCATGTTTGAAACGGCATATCATCTCGAAGTTGCCTTGCTTGAAAAAGGCGAGATCTGGTCTTGGGAGTACAGTTCGTATGCCTATACCGAAATATTTATTTTCTTTATCCTCCTGATCGCTTTTGGTGCGGGGATAGTTCTGCTCTTGATAGGGCTTGGAATGGTGATTTACCAAAAAATGAAGGTAAACATAAGCCATGGATAGGATCAAAATCCACATGCCTTTGATCTCTCTTGTGCCGCTTGGGCTGGGAGTTGCATCTCTGTGGGTCTTCTTCTTTTTATATAGTCTGACAGGTTATCTGATCTGCCCGAATTGGCAAGTCGCCGATCAAGCGCCAAAAGATACAGCGGGGATTTACACCTATTACAATGAAACTATCTATGTGCAGACACAGTCTGGGAAAATCCTCTGCAATAAAAACCCCGGCTGGAAAGAATGTTCCATGCCCACCTATTTGTGGGACAGGGAAGAAGCGCCAGAGTGGATGCTCCAACGGTTTGAGATCATCCCTGAAAATCAAACGCCTCTGCGGGAGGTTGTGGCGATCTTCATAAACAAGACCCACTACTTCGCACTCCTGGAAAATGATCAGATCCTGACATGTTCAACCACCCTGCCTGAGCGGTTAGACCGGTCGTTTTCTTCTGGTGTTTTTTTAATTTTTCTCCTGCCCATTGGAACCGGGCTTTTGTCAACAGCTTGGTGGTTTAATATTTTTATCAAAGAGGGCTACCCGGTGATCTGGGATTGGTGGGGGCGCGGAAAACCATTGAAATAATGACGAATCAATAAGGAGAATGTGCATGTGCGGAATATTTGGCTACGTTACAAAGAACGAAACGGAATTGGGTCCCATTCTCATCGCAGCAGCAGAACGCCTCACTTATCGCGGATACGATTCGGTCGGCGCGGCGACGATCAATAATGGAAAAATTGATTTGCGCAAAGACACCGGTAAAGTGGACTCCGTCGCGGCGAAGTACAACATTGCTGAAATGCGCGGACAGCGCGGCATTACCCAGTTGCGGTGGGCGACCTTCGGCGAGCCATCACAAGTTAATTCACAGCCACATTTGGATTCGGATGGCGACATGGTTGGGGCGCACAATGGCAACGTAGTCAATAACGTCGAATTGCGCGAGCAGTTCATCGCCGAGGGTATGACCGTCCGTTCGCAGAATGATGGAGAGACGTGCGTACACGCCGTGGAACGATACATCAATCGCGGATATGAATTCATTGACGCGATTCGACTTGCCTATGGCGACCTTGAAGGCGATTACGCTTTTGTCATCGGGCGCGCGAATGATGACAAACTCTATGCCTTCAAAAAAGGTTCGGGCATGGTGATCGGACTCGGCGAAGGCTTCACCTGTGTTTCATCTGACCTGCCTTCAATCTTGCCGTTGACGCGCGAAGTCATCCGCCCGCAGGATGGGGAGATCGTCACGTTGTGGGCGGACAAGGTCGAGGTGCGTTCGGTCAAGGATGGAAAAAAAGTTGACCGAATGCCAGAAACAGTTACGGAGACGATGGATGCGGTGCAGAAGGGCGGGTATCCGCATTTCATGTTGAAAGAGATCCACGAGCAGAGTCAGGTTGCCCGTGAGTTATCCCATGTACTGAATGGAAATAAAGAAGTGGACGTGTTGGTCGAGAAGATGAAGAATGCGCGTCATCTGTATTTCATCGGCTGCGGCACGAGTTATCACGCCGCGTCGGTGGGCGCGGTTTATTTTGCGCAACTGGCTGGGCGCGCCGTCATCCCTGTGCTTGCGCCGCAATTCGTCCCGCAATATGCGCCGACGGTGGATCACGAGGACGTGGGAATTTTCGTCAGCCAATCGGGCGAGACCAAGGATGTGCTCAATGCGTTGGAAGCGGCGGAGAAAAAAGGCATGGCCTGTTTCGGATTGGCGAACGTGGTCGGCTCGACCTTGACGAAAGCCGCCTCGCTCTCTCTCCCTCTGTGCTGCGGATACGAAATCAGCGTGCCCGCCACGAAGACATTTACCAACCAGGTCGTGACGTTCCTGTATCTGGCATATAAGCTGGCAGGGAAAGATGTTCGTGAATTGGATGTGATCCCTGCGTTGATGGAAAGGACGCTGGAAATGGTCGCGCCGCAGATCGAAGCCATTGCCAAAGACATCAACGAATGGAATGATATGTACTGTCTCGGCTACGGTGCGACCTATCCCATTGCACTCGAAGGCGCGTTGAAGTTGAAAGAGATCACCTACGCCCATTGCGAAGGGATGCTCTCGACCGAGTTCAAACACGGACCGCTCTCCGCGGTGAGCAAGGGCTTCCCCATTATCTTCGTGTCGGATGGCAGTGCGGTACCGCTCATCATCAGCGGACTCAACGAAGTGAAAGTGCGCGGCGCACGCACGATCGTCATCGGTGAAGAGGACGCCCGTCTGCGCGCCAACGGCGATGACCTGATCGTGCTTCCCAAATCTGACCCGCAGATTTCGGCGTTGCTGGGCGTGTTGCCGTTGCAGTTGCTCTCGTATCACATGTCCGTGATGCGCGGGTTTGATCCGGATTTCCCGAGGAATTTGTCCAAGACGCTGACGGTGGATTGACTCCCACCCAGCCTCCCCCAATACGACAAGAAAAAATCTGAATGCGGATTCAAAATATACATTGTCGTATTTGGGGGAGGTGCCCGATAGGGCGGAGGGGGCTCTTTCGGAATTAAGAGATTATGAAGAACTTGTCTACTGCGTTGATAAAATCCATGGGTTGATTGCGAGATGCGCAATCAACTACAAGGAGCAATCCAATGACCAAACAAACTAAAACCATCAAAGCCATTGGCGAGATCGTCTTGCGGGTTAAAGACATGCAGGTCATGCGGGAGTTCTACGAGAATATTCTTGGTCTTGAATTATTTGGGGAATTTGAGAACATGATCTTCTTTCAGATCGCGCCCAGCTATGGTGGTCACATTCAACTTCTGGCGCTGTTCGATGAGTCAATGCCGCCCGACCATAGGTCGCGTCATTTCACTAGAATAAATCCTCAAACAACTTCACTTCATCATTTCGCCTTCGCAATTGATCAGGCAGACTATCAATCCGAATTGGAGCGATTGCAGCAACTTGGTTTCGAAGTAGAGACCATGGTCCACGAATGGACGCATTGGCGTTCTTTGTTCGTGCTTGATCCAGAAGGCAACCTGGTCGAGTTGGTTTGTTATGATGAGAGTGTGCAGTAAGGTTATTTGGAATAGACAAATTTAGGAAAGAGAGTGGGGACATTGTGCCCAAGCGTAGCGAGGCGCAGGAGATGAGGAAGGGAACTCTGCACGGCGGTCTCAGACCGTCTTTGAACGGGCGCTGCATAAAGCAAACGTAATTAATTCCCAGTCATAAACGTCTACTCATAAATCAAGCACATGGAGCTAAAATTTATGAGACTTTATTACTGGCACTATGGCATCATCGTTTGCAGTCTTGCCACTGCGATATTACATATCATCTGTTACCCGTACTTTGGTTGGCTCGACTCGATCGTATTGAACGGCTTTGGGTCACTGGCATTGTTATTGGCGTATTTTCTACCCACTCCATTTTTTAGAAAAATACGCCCCATCACCTACTGGACGATTGTTGGCTACACCCTCTTGACCATCGTGCTATGGATCTTCCTCGGCGACAAGGCATTCAATTTCGAAACCACCTCCTCGATCGGGTACTTTGCCAAGATCGCCGAAATGTTCTTGCTGGTCTTTATGGGTTTCGACCTGCCAACGGCATTACCATCCCAGGCAAAAAAACGATCATAATAGACATCAAAAATCATTAATACAGAGCGTCAAACTTTCTGAAATTGAAAAAGTTTGGCGCTCTTTGTAATCCCTTCGACGAGAGCGGCGAAAGAAGCTGGTCAGCGCAACCTTCCATGTTGACAAACAGTATTTTTTAAGTATTCTTATTAATAGACAAACAGTCTGCAAAATATCCTTGGAAAGAGAGAGCATATGAAAACGAAGAGAATGGTTCAGCTATTTATAGTCATTGCAATTCTGGTTTCATCGTTCGCCGCTACGGGAAAAGCACATGCATGGTACAACTGCGCCAGCTACATTACCGTCCAATGGGGAGACACCCTTAGCGGACTCGCCGCCTACTGCGGGACGACCGTCTCCGCCATCCGCGCCGCCAACCCCGGCTTGGGCTGGTGGGTCTACGCCGGGCAGGTGCTCTACATCCCAACCGGATACTCCTACTACCCCGACAATCCGCCGGTGTATCCATCCACAGGCGGGTATTACACCGTCCGTCGCGGCGACACGCTTGGGAATATCGCCCTGGCAAATGGGCTAAGCCTCGGTTCATTACTGGCAGCCAACCCGCAGATCTGGAATGCGAGTCTGATCTATGCCGGGCAGGTCATTGTCATCCCAGCCTCTTCGTATCCTGTGTACGTGCCACCGCCTCCTCCGCCACCTGTTGTGGTCACTCCGCCCCCCACGGCACCGGCAGGCTTTGAAGGTGTCTTAACCGTCATCGCCGGAGCAGGCGTAAACATTCGCAACCAACCCAGCTACACAGGCAAGATCGTGTTAGCAGATGACTACACAAAAGGAAGGACCTTCTATTATCGAACGAACTCCGTCACCAAAGACGATGCGTACAAACGCACCTGGGTTGAAGTCGTCCTCTCGCAATCAGGAACGACGATCACCACTGGCTGGCTGCCTGTCAGCGGACCACAAGATTATCTTAATCACACAGGTCCGATCGAAGATTGGGTCACTCCGCATATTCAATAATGGAGCCTGAATAAGTGAACCTGAAGTAGGTGACGGTTACTTTTATGAAGAGGCTGTCACCTACTTCATCGCAAGAGTCGTTCTAAATTTTTATTTGTTGGAGAAACGCAATGCCCACTACCCACACGATCATCATCGGCACAAACAGAATCAAATATACTGAGTTCAAACTGGGAGCAGCAGACCAGAACAAATCACTAAAACAGATCGCCCGCGAACAACTGGGCGATGAGACTCTGTATACCCAGATCCTTAAGAAACGCGAGAACCCCAAACCGAACGAACCCATCTGGGAAGAGATCGTCCTCAAAGACCGCTTTGACCCAAAGTGGACTCTGCTCCTGCCGCCCGCAAAATCATTCCCGCCATCACAGCCACCCCAACCGCCACCAACTAGTTTGGGCACCTTCAAAGTGAATAAAAAAGTGAACGTCCGCACCTCGCCTAGAGTGGAGGCAGGCAATATATTCAAAGAATTCCCAGAGGGGACGGTATATAAATATAAATTGAATAGTGTCCGCAACGAGAACGGCATGGTCTGGGTGGACGTGACTGAATCAAATCTCGGCAACAAAGTCCCTGGTGCCACCTATTGGATGTGTGTCCGCGAAGGTTCCATTTATCACACCGACCCAAAGATCTAAAACTACATCTTGTGTATCGAATCATCCCGCAAAGATGGCGCAAAGCCCATCGGCGGGATGATTTGTTTTCAGGGCTTATCAAGAGATATAATTACAAGGTCGCTTTATCAATATCAGCCCCAGTCCTCTCATTCGAAAGGAAATGGAAATGAAAAATTTCCTGCACCCGCTCATCCTGATCGTCACAGCCGCTTTACTCTTGGCATCCTGCACTCTGGCAAGCGGAACCCCGGAGCCGCAGTCGGCATTACCTGTAATTCAAAACACAGCCGCCCCAAATCTTGCCGACAAGGTAACCATCGAGCTGACCGTTCAATACGACACAACAGCCCAATACAACACCGTGGGGCAAATCGTCCGCCTCAAATACATTATTAAGATGGTCAAGAACGACCTTACTGATGCCACGCCAGCCAACATCACCATCTCAGGCATCACGCCCGTCTGCCCTCCCATCAATACAGTGGGCAATGCGAACGATCGGCTCGACCCAGGCGAAGTTATCGAATGCTCCGGCGATTACCTCCTCACTCAGGCAGATCTTGATCGTGGTTCGGTTCAGAACACGGCAGTCGCCACCGTATACACGGTTAACTCCAATCAGGTCATCACCACAGTGCCCGCTGTTCCCGCCAAAGCCATCACACTGACAAAAACGGCAGACCCTGCCTCCTATTATCAAACCGGTCAGCAGATAAAATTTAACTACACCATCAAGAACAGCGGCTCCTCCCAGTTAGGTCCCGCTCAATTCACCATCACAGATACAGGCATCAACAACAATGCGCCCTTCAATTGCGGCAATGCGGATGCAACCCTCGCCTCTGGCGCCACCCTGACCTGCTCCAACACCTATACAGTCACCGCCGCCGACATGAACGCTGCATCCATTTCCACCAATGCTGTTGCCTCGGGTGGCGGAGCAAATCCATCGCAACCGGCTTCTGTCGCCGTCGCCAAAACCTCTCCGCCTGCCATGGCTAAGGGCACCAACGTTCAACACAAAGTAGTGGACGGTGAATGGTTGTGGCAGATCGCCCGCTGTTACGGAGCCGACCCTGCAAAAACGGTCGAGGCGAATTCAACGCTTGGGAACACCGCCCAGCTCAAAGCAGGTATGACCGTGAACGTCCCCAATATCGGCAGCAATGGAGAGATTCACGCACCGCCACAGCCTTGCGTCACAAAACACATGGTCGTATCAGGCGACACCTGGGCTTCGATCGCGTCGAAATATGGCGCTGACCCCGGATTTACGCAATACGTCAACTCCAACACATTGACAGTCGGTAAAGAGGTGAAGGTGCCGCATTACACGGCGGGAATGAACTACCCCATCCCCTCAACGACGACAGCAACCAATACCCCTGCTCCATCCACTACCGGGTTGTCCTTATCCGTTACCGCCAGCCCAACCACATACAGTCAGGCTGGGCAGATCATCACATTTACATACATCGTCAAGAACAGCGGCACGACTACACTGGGACCAACCCAATTCACCGTCACCGATGGTTTGATAAATGCTGCTGCGTTCAACTGCGGTCCGGCAGGCACAACCTTGTCTGCGGGAGCAAGCACAACCTGCACAAACACCTATACGATCTCGCAGGAAGACTTGAACGACGCCACCATCTCGAATAATGCCACAGCGACCGGCGCAGGCGCACCAACCTCTCCGGCGGCAGTTACGACCATCAGCAAAAGCGTAACTGGATTAACCTTGAGTGCCATTCCCAACCCAGCGACGTATAGCGCAGCCGGGCAGGTGATCACTGTGACCTATATCATCAAGAACAATGGCACAACCTCGCTGGGACCTGCGCAGTTCAACGTCACAGATGGGTTGATCCAAACCGCGCCGATCAGTTGCGGTCCCGCAGATACCACATTAGCACCCTCTGCAACGGTGACATGCACTGGCACCTACACCGTCTTAGCCGAAGACTTGGTTGATGCCACCCTTTCCAGCAGTGCAACCGCTGCCGGCGGAGGCGCTCCAGCGTCACAACCAGCGCCCTACACGCTTACCAAACAATGATCGCCGATACACCCTAACACTATTAGAACTCTGGGAACTTCACCATCATACAGTTGAAGTTCCAGAGTTCTTTTTATGTCCATTCAAACAAGGAGTCTCCATGACCACCCCAATAGCCCGTTCGAAAGTAAAAAAGAACCAGACCTGGAATTCAGAAAGCGTATTCACCTCGCAGGAACAATTCGATGCAGAAATTAAAAGCATTCTCGAGAGCCTGCCCGCCGTAAAAAATTATCAGGGGCACCTCATTGACAGTGTCGACACCTTCCTCAATGCCATGCAAGCCATAGACTTACTCGACCAGCGCTCATCAAAGGTCCGTGTATATGCCAACATGTCCAACGCTGTGGATGCGAATGACTCTGCCGCAGCCGCCATGAACAGCAAAGCCATGTCAACATTGGCACAGGTTGGTGCAGCGGTTTCATTCCTCGAACCGGAACTGCTGTCCATTGGCGAGGCGAAATTAAGTCAGTGGGTGAACGAAGACCCGCGCATGAAACTGTACGAGCATTTCTTCGCTGACCTCTTCCGAAAACAGGCGCATGTCCGCAGCGCCGAAGTGGAAGAATTGCTCGGCATGCTGCGTGACCCATTTCAAGCCGTGCGCATGACAGCAGGAGCGATCGCCAATGCCGATTTCAAATTCAACCCAGCAAAAGACAGCAAAGGCAAAAAGCTTGAATTGACCCAAAGCACAAAGAACTCCCTCATGCATTCATCAGACCGCAAAGCCCGCCAAACCGCATGGGAAAACTACAACGACAAGTATCTCGAATTCAAGAATACGTTGGCTGGCAACCTAGCCGCTTCGATCAAGTCCAATGTCTTCAACATGAAGGCGCGGAAATTTAACTCATCGCTTGAAGCCACGCTTTTCAACGGCGATGTACCCGTGGAAATGTTTCACAACCTGCTGGCGATCTTCCAAAAGAACCTGCCCATGTGGCACAAATATTGGCGTATTCGCCGTAAGGCATTGGGCGTAAAGGTGCTGCACCCATACGATATTTGGGCACCGCTCACCACCAAAAAGCATAAAGTCCCCTTTGAAACCGCCGTGGATTGGATCTGTGAAGGTCTTACGCCGATGGGTGACGAATACGTCAACACCATGCGCAAAGGCTGCCTCGAAGATCGCTGGGTAGACTGGGCACCCAACGCCGGAAAACGCGAAGGCGCTTTCTCCACGCGAGTTCCGAGTGACACGCATCCCTTTATCATGATGAGCTACACCGACGACGTCGGCTCGATGAGCACGCTCTCGCATGAACTCGGTCACTCCATCCACGCCTACTACGCCAGCCGCGCTCAACCGATGATGTATTATCTCTATCCTTCCATCATCGCCGAGACTGCCTCAAATTTCAATCAGGCAATGACCCGCGCTCACCTACTCAACACAAAAAAGGATAAAAATTTCCAGATCGCATTGCTTGAAGAAGCCATGGGCAACTTCCATCGGTACTTCTTCATCATGCCCACCCTTGCCCGCTTCGAACTCGCAACCCACGAACGCGCCGAGAAAGGTCAATCTCTCACCGCCGACTATATGAACAACCTGATGGCAGACTTATTCAGTGAAGGCTACGGCGGCGAAATGAACGTGGACCGCGACCGCGTTGGCATCACTTGGGGCACCTTCACCACCCACCTTTACATTGACTATTATTCCTTCCAATACGCCATTGGCATCTCTGCCGCACATGCCATTGCCAAACGTGTTTTAGACGGCGTTCCCGGTGCAGCGCAAGATCATATCAACTTCCTAAAGGCGGGTTCGTCCATGTCTCCCATGGATGTATACAAAACCGCAGGCATCGATATGACCTCCACCCAACCCATCGAAGATGCCTTTGCCATGCTTAACGAATACATTGACCGTTTGGGCGAATTGACAGGCAACTAATATGCGACGATAGACCATTGACGATGGACCATGGTCGATGGTCTATCGTCAATGGTCGTTTTTTATCTTGACAAATAGACAAACTTCTATATAATAACCTTATGAAATTTGACCCTGTCCTCTTTGCCAAAGCCATCGCAGACGAGACCCGCCAGAAGATCATGAGCGAGTGCTGTTGCTGTGAACTCTCGGTCAGCGAGATCGTTGAGAAGATCGGCTTTTCGCAACCCACCATCTCCCATCACCTCGCCATCTTGCGTGATGCAGGCTTGGTAGCAGTCCGCGAAGAAGGCAAGCAAACTTTTTACACTCTCAATCAAGAACGCATCGCTGTTTGCTGTGGTCAGATCATGCTCAAGTTCGCACCTGAATCAATTGCCACAGAAAACGTGTTGAAAACCCTCAAGGCATAACCGGGCAGTGTCCACGGCCGTGACACAGCCCGTTTTTTGCAACCAGTTCCATAGACAAACTTCTATACGAAAGGAGCACCTCATGAACGAATTACCTGTCGTCACCAACGATTGCTGCGAAGAAGAATGTTGTGAAGGCGGCAACTGCCCCAGCGGTTGTTGCTAAGCTCGATCTCTGTTTGCCATTCGGCAGGCAGAGAGACATTATTGGCAGAATTTTTTTACGATTACATATAGATAAATTTCTATTCAACATAAAAGGAAAAAACCATGACCCAAACACCCACCTCCATTCACGAAACCGTCCGCGAACATTATGCCGAGCGGATTAAAAGCAGCGCCTCCTGCTGCGGACCTTCAGACTGCTGCTCCACCGAAAGCCGACTCTACCCTGTAGACCTGCTTGCCACCCTGCCCACCGACGTTTCCAGCACCAGCTATGGCTGTGGCGACCCAATCACATTGGCTGCACTGAAACCCGGCGAAACCGTCCTTGATCTTGGCTCCGGTGCAGGACTCGACTGTTTGTTGGCTGCCCAGAAAGTCGGTCCCGAAGGACGCGTGATCGGCGTGGATATGACTCCTGAAATGATCGAACGTGCCCGGTCAAATGCGAAGCGAGTAAATGCAAGCAATGTCGAATTCCGCCAAGGCTATCTCGAAGACCTGCCGGTTGAAAGTAACACCGTCAACGTCATCATCTCGAACTGCGTCATCAACCTTTCGCCAGATAAAGCCAAAGTGTTCACCGAAGCCTTCCGCGTTCTGGCACCGGGCGGCAAACTCGCCGTCTCAGATATAGTCACCGATGGCGAACTTCCCGAACTAGTTCGAAAAAGCCTAAGCGCCTGGGCAGGCTGTGTTGCAGGCGCAGTGGAAGCGAAGGAATACATCAGCATGATGGAAGCCGTTGGTTTTATTGATATTTCAATCAAACCCGTTTTCTTCGACAAAGAAACTGTAGACGACGCCTTGAATGACATGAACCTGGATGTGACTGAATATCCGCGTGAGGCAGTTTACAAAGCGGTGTACAGCGCCAAGATCACAGCGTACAAACCTGCATAACATTGAAACTGTTTATTGAACCTGTAGGTCACGTTTGAAACGTGACCTACTTTTTTTATTATTTCCATCATCTTGACAGTGCAAAGTTTCGGAGGTAAAAACAAACCGACTAGTCGGTTTTATTCCATAAGGAAAACATGCAACAGCGAAGTGAAGAAACCCGTTCAAAGATTCTTATATCAGCCGCAAAATTATTCTCTGCCAAAGGCTACAACGCCGCCAGCGTGGATGATATCTG
>JAFLCF010000070.1 GCA_017303735.1 Anaerolineae bacterium | reverse complement strand
GGAGATGGCACGTCAAACCACAAAGCAATGGCGCTCAAAGCGGCAATGATAAGCGTACGCTTGCCTATGGTTTTGGTCTGCCCTACGCGGAACAACTCCCACGCCACCATCACGATCAATGCCGCCACAGCAGGGCTCATACCTTTCACGAAGCCTTCCAACCAGCCTTCATGCTGCACTTGTTGAAGGATCAACGCGACAATGAACATCATCACCGTCGGCGGCAACACCGCTCCAAGCAGCGCCGTGAACACGCCCGGCACCCCGCCTGCCGCATACCCAACGAACATGGCAAGTTTCAATGCTTCACTTCCCGGCAGGAAGTTTGAAAACCCGACTGCCTCTACGAAGCGTTCTTCTGTCATGAGCTTGCCAACTGCTTCTTTATACAACAAACCAACCGAAGCAGGTCCCGAGGGTGAAAGCAGGTTCACTTTCAGGAACATCCAAAACAACTGTGTGTACTTTGAAGAATTTGATGTGTTCATGAGGCAGAAAGAAAAATGACGCCGACAATTCCCGCAATGATGATGACGAATCTCTCGGGGACTTTAAGCCACATGGCAGCAAAACTTGCAATAGCAAGCCCCCAGCCAAACCAATTCATGCCGCCGCCTTTTTCAAAGATCTTCCATGCCGTGAAAACCATCAGAACAGAAATGGCAGGTGTCAGCCCTTCGACAAAGCTATTGACCCATGCCTCACGCCGAAGGCGGTGAAGGATCACCGTAACGCCGAGGATGATCAACGTTGGCGGCAAAATGGAAGCGGTTAATGCCACCAGCCCACCTGCCACTCCACCTGCCGCATAGCCGACATACATCGCCAATTGCAGCGCATCACTACCTGGTAAAACCGAAGAAAACCCAACTGCCTGCACAAACTCCGCTTCGGTCACAAAGCGCCCCACCGCTTCGTGATACAACAATCCCACCGATGCAGGACCGGAGGTGCTAAGCAAATTAACTTTCAGGAATGTCCAAAAGAGTTGAAGGAGGATGTCCACAAATTTGAGTGTATCATGTCATCATCGCCCTTTCAAATTTCAATAGCCATTCCTTTGTGGGCAGTCCATTCCCGCCGCCATAGCCGTGGAGTTTACCGTCTGCACCGAGAACACGATGGCAGGGCACAATGATAGGCATGGGGTTCATGGCATTGGCGGCACCCACGGCGCGATAAGCTTGCGGATGATCGATCTCGCAGGCAATGTCGATGTAGGTGCGGGTTTCTCCGTATGGAATGTGAAAGACCGCCTGGAGAGCTTTGCGCTGGAATGGGGTAAAGGGCGTCCAGTCGATGGGGATGGTGAAGGTGGTTCGTTTTCCCTTTAGATATTCGCGCAGTTCTTTGGCGTAGGGCGCGATTTTCTTCTGGTTAGCCTCTAGCGGACGCTTGAGCTTTTGTAGGTACAAGTCCAGCTCGGGCTGGCGATCTGCCCATTCAATGGCAAGCAAGCCCAAGTCTGAGGCGGCGAGGCGGAAATCTCCGAGGGGAGTATCAGTTAGTTCGCCAAGATAAATTTTGGAAGAGGTGGGAGTCATCGAGTTTTCCTTTATCAAATGAACGATACCAAAAACGTTTTCAGTCTTGTTAGTTGTCGGACAATCGTAGGGTAATCGTAGGTTTTGCGTCAAGTAGTATTCGGATAACCATGATAAATTTGACTTCGTAAGGTGATTTCTCTTCTCCTCCTTTCAAAGAGAACCGCGGTCGGCGTCCGCGGTTCTCGTATTTTAACGGGGTATTGCACTCGCAAGGGTATAATCCATTCATTCCATCTATAGAGGTTGCTATGCCAGTACAAATAACCATTATCGGCTTGGGACAGATCGGCGGCTCGATCGGGCTGTCGCTTACTGCGCACAAAGATAAGATTGCTACAACCGGGCACGACAAGGAATACAGTGTTGAACAGCTCGCGAAAAAACTGGGTGCGGTGGATGAAACCAATCACAACCTACCCGCTTCAGTGGAAAATGCAAACCTGGTCATCCTTGCTTTGCCTGTCCATGAGATTCGCGAGACATTCCGTTACATTGCACAAGACCTCCGAAAAGATGTTGTGGTGGTGGATACGGCTCCTATCAAAGCGGAAGTTGTGAAGTGGGCAAAGGAAATCTTGCCTGAGACGGCTCATTATGTAGGGGTTGTCCCTGCCATTGGACCCAAATACCTAAGCTTGACAGAAACGGGTCTGGACTCAGCCAAAGCGGATCTGTTCAAAAAGGGCATTTTCCTCGTTTCAACCCCTCCCGGAACCCCCGGCGAAGCCGTAAAGCTAGTGACCGACCTGGTGGAACTCCTCGGCGCGACCGCCATCATGACCGATATTGTCGAGTCAGATGGGTTGGCATCGTCCACCCACATTCTGCCGCGCCTCACTTCTGCTGCCTTATTGAATGCGACCATTAACCAGCCGGGCTGGGTAGAAATGCGCAAGGCTGCCAGCCGTGGATATTTCGCAGCCACCTCTAATCTCTCAGGCAATTCGGCAGAAGCTCTGACCGAACTGATGACACACAATCGTGAGAATACCATTCGCACATTGAATGCATTGATGAACGCCCTGCTCGATTTGCGCGAAGACCTTGAAAATAAAGATGACGAGTCCCTGCGCAAACGGCTGGACTCCGCACAAAAAGGATTGGATACCTGGCTCACCGAACGCGGCAAAGGTGACTGGACTCAAATGCCTGGTGAAAAAGTGGAAAAGCCCTCCTTAATGGAAACCCTGTTCGGTTCAAAACTCGGCAAGATGGGCAGACCCAAAGACGGATAATGGTGAATAGGCAATCGGGATGAGTTGCTTTTGTTACATCCTCGAATGTTCAGACGGCACCTACTATACCGGCTGGACGACCGACCCCGAACGGCGGGTCAAGCAACATAACAAGGGCGTCGGCGCACGCTACACCAAGACCCGCCGCCCTGTGAAGATGGTTTATTTGGAAGAACAGCCGGATAGGATCGCGGCGTTAAAACGCGAGAGAGCCATCAAGGCTCTCCCGCGAAAAAAGAAAATGGAATTGTTCTTGTAGGGGCATCCGTGAAGGATGCCCTTTTGTTTTGTATCGATAAAAAGGGCGACCGCAAGGGTCGCCCCTACAATATTTAATCCGTAAACAACGGCAAGTGCCCCAACGAATGGATGTGCATCCACTGGGCGCGGTCACCTTCGGTTAAGATCGCTGCTTCGCCTGCCACAGTGGCGTTGGCTTTATCAAGGATCATGCGCATTCCTTGCAGGGTCGAGCCTGTGCTAATGACATCATCCACAATCAGAACTTTTTTACCCTGAATCAACTCACGGTCCTTTTCATCCAGTATCAAAACCTGTGGCTGACCGGTGGTTATCGAAAGTGTCTCTGCCTTGAGAGCATCGCCCATGTATGGCTTATATGTCTTGCGTAAAACAACATAGGGCTTCTTCGTTTCCACCGAAAGTGCGTGCGCAATGGGAATGGACTTCGCCTCGGCGGTCACAATGATGTCATAGTCTACGGCTTTTACTTTCTCAGCCAGTCCGCGTGCGCAGGCTTGCACCAACTCGGTATCTCCCAAAATGTTCAGAATGGCAATCTTTAAACCAGGCTTGATCTCAAAAAGACGCAGGTCTCGTTTGACACCGGCAATTTCAATGGAATAGTTTTTTTGGTCAGTCATGGAATGTCTCCGCTATGAAATTTTGCATCGAAAGTTTATCACGAATTACTATCGTCATTGCGAGGGCGCTCTTGTTCTTTGCCCGAAGCAATCTCCAATCATGATGTGCGAGATTGCTTCGTCGGGAAGAGCATCCTCCTCGCAATGACGGCAATTTCCAATTAGAAAATTTGTGCTATACTTTGCAAATGCGCGCTATTCGCTCTTCTGAAATCGGTTCCTATCTCTACTGCCGCCGCGCCTGGTGGTATCGCAAGATCGGGACTCCTTCCGAGAACAAAGCAGAACTCTCCGCCGGGACCGAACTCCATCGCCGCCACGGACGGCAAGTCCTTGCCGCGGCTCTCACCCGAACTTTGGGCTGGATCCTGCTCCTGGCAGCCATTCTTACACTGGTAGCGTATCTCGCCTTTCAAGTGATATGACCTCCATCGTCCTTATCCTCTTCCTGCTCGCATTGATCTTTTTCTGGCAGTCGAACCGCCAGCAAAAGGCTGCGGGCTTGCCTGGCGGACGAGTCATCTACACCGACACACGCGCCTGGGGCAAAGTGGAAAAACCATTGTTTTATCCCGCTCTCGCGCTAACGGGTAAGCCTGATTACCTGATTGAAAAGAACGGACAATTGATACCAGTTGAGGTCAAATCGGGGCGAGCGCCTGAAGCCCCATATGACTCGCACATCTTTCAGCTGGCGTCGTATTGTTTACTTGTTGAAAAGACCTACGGCAAACGCCCACCGTATGGCATCATCCATTACGAGAACCGCGATTTCGCCATCGACTATACCCGCGAACTGGAAACAGCATTGGTCGAATTGATCGGCGACATGCGTGAAGACGACGTCCGCGGGAATATTGACCGGTCGCATGAGCAGGCGTCCCGTTGTAAACGATGCGGTTTTCGCGACATCTGCGAACAAAGCCTGGTGTGAGTAGGACAAAAGGTATAATCCGCATCATGTCTTCGCCTTTCATCCCAAAACGTATCGTTGTCACGGCATACCCAAAAATGCCAGAAGCGTTCACCGAAGCAGAAGCCATGTCTGCCTTTCTCAAAGAAAGAGGCATGGATGCCCCCGTGGGCTCACTGTACGATGAAGAACTTCGGAAACGTGTGAAGAAAGGCGAATTCGACATGCTCATTGCCGTGGGCGGGGATGGCAGTGTGTTGCGTGCAGGACATTTGTGCGCGCCGTCGAAAGTCCCCATTTTGGGCGTGAACCTCGGCAGGCTTGGCTTTCTCATTCAGATCGACCGCAAAGAATGGCGCGGATACTTCGAGCGTTTGTTCAATGGCGAAGCCTGGATCGAGAATCGCATGATGCTCAATGCAGAACACGTCCGCGCCGGGGAGTCTCTTGGCACCACGATCGCGTTGAACGAAGTTGTGGTCGGGCGCGGAGCCAACTTACGCCCTGTGCGCCTCGTCGCTTATGTCGATTCACGCGAGCTGACCAGCTACGTCGCCGACGGTTTGATCGCCGCCACCGCTACAGGCTCCACCGCATATGCCCTCGCCGCAGGCGGACCGATCCTCCCGCCAGAGCTTCGCAATATTTTGCTGGTGCCCATCGCCCCGCATCTCTCCGTTGACCGCGCCGTAGTCTTATCTGAAGGCGTCACAGTTGGCATCACGGTGAAAAGCGAGAATGCCGTTTTCAGCGTCGATGGTCAGCCGCCCACATCGTTGATGGAAGATGACCACGTCAACGTGACAGTTGCCGATGTGACCGCACAATTTGTCCGATTTGGAAACCCGGGATATTTCTACCGAAATATCACCATGCACATAAACGAAAATTCTTCAGGATTTCCGCGATGACCGATCCCTCTCTCACTTATTGTTACGTCCACCCCACTCGTGAGACCAGCCTGCGCTGCAAACGCTGCGATAAATACATCTGCACCTCATGTGCGGTCAGCACGCCCACCGGTTACATTTGCAAAGACTGCATGCGCGAAAGGCAAAAATCCTTTGATACCGCCGTCTGGTACGATTTCGTTTCAGGCTTCGCCATTGCCGGATTAATTTCCGGGCTGGCTTCTTTTCTAGTGACCTTGATCGGCGGAATCGGCTTCTTCGGATTCCTCCTCGTTTTTCTCGGCTCTTCCGCCGCCGGAGGCTTGATCGCTGAAGCCGTTCGAGCGGTTACTCGCCGACGCCGTTCGCGCCCCCTCTTTCTGACCGTGGCTGCGGGCGTCATCTTTGGAGCCCTGCCTATGCTTGTGACCCAATTGCTGGTCGGGAATATATTCGGGCTTATTTTTCAGGGCATCTATCTTGTTGTTGCCGTGCCCATGGTGTATGCACGTCTTTCCGGAATCCAACTCTCCAGGTAATCCATGCTTACCGAACTTCACATTCAAAATTTTGCCATTATCGACAAACTCGACCTGCGCTTCGGACCCGGGTTGATCATCCTCACCGGCGAGACCGGCGCGGGCAAATCCATCATCCTTGATGCCGTGGTCATGCTCATCGGCGGGAAAGCCGACACGACTTTCGTGCGCACCGATTCAGACGCCGCATTTGTTGAGGGCGTGTTCCAGCTCAAAGGTCCAGAGCGTGAGGCGGTGCATGAAGTCCTCAAACGCGAAGAGTTGATGGACGATCCCGATTATGTGGTGCTCATGCGTGAAGTCCGACGTGAAGGACGCAGTGTGGCGCGCATCAACGGGCGCACGGTGAACGTGGGCTTGCTAAAGGAACTCGGCGCATTGCTGATCGATATTCACGGGCAGGCGGAGCATCTCTCCCTGCTTGACCCACGTGCCCATTCAGGTTTGCTCGACCGTTATGCAGATGTCTCCAAACCGTTGAACGACTACCGCCAGACTTATCATTCCTTGTTGAACCTGCGCCGCGAACTCACCGACCTGCGCAAAGCCCAGGCAGATGCCGACCGACGCATCGAAATGCTCACCTATCAAGTGGAAGAGATCGAAGACGCGCGGTTGAAAGTGGGCGAAGATGAAGAATTGCGCAAAGAACGCGACCGGCTTGCTAATGCCGAGTCTTTGGCGCAGAACGCGCAAGAAGCGCTTGCCATTCTCGAAGAAGGTTCACCCGAAACGCCTGCCGCCACTGACTTGATCGGGCAGGCGGCGCAGGCATTGGCGGCTCTGGCAAAGATCGATTCGGGTCAGTCAGAACTTTCGAACCAAGCCGAGGTAATGCTCGATACGCTTTCAGATATCGTCCACGATCTGCGCGGCTATCTGGAAGAGATCGAATTCAACCCCAAGCGGTTGGATGAAGTGGAAGAACGGCTCGACCTGATCCATTCGTTGAGCCGCAAATACGGCGGCAGTGTTCCGGCGGTGATCGCCTATGGCAACGAATCCAAAAAGCAATTGGAAACCATCACCGGCGCAGCAGACCGCATTGCCGAACTCGAAATGCAGGAAGCCAAGCTGCTCGAGAAACTTTCCAAACAAGCTGCAACGCTTTCAGAGAAACGCAAGTCTGCGGCAGAGACCATGGGCAAAGGCATCGAACTCGAACTCGATGATCTGCGCATGGCATCGGCTCAATTCGGCGTGGACTTCCAAACCAAGCCCGACCCGAACGGCATCCCTCTCGCGGATGGAACCCGCCTCGCCTTCGACCAAAACGGAATCGACCGCGTGGAATTTCTCGTCGCCCCGAACCCCGGCGAAGGGCTCAAGCCGCTGGCAAAGGTTGCCTCAGGTGGTGAAACCTCGCGCCTGATGCTTGGTTTGAAGAACGTCATGGCACGCGCCGATGAAGTGCCCTCACTCATCTTTGACGAAATCGATCAAGGCATTGGCGGACGTGTCGGTATGGTGGTGGGGCACAAACTTTGGAATCTCTCGCGCAGTCATCAAGTGTTCTGCGTAACCCATCTCCCCCAGCTTGCTGTCTTTGGCGACCAGCATTATCAGGTGCAAAAACTGGTGGACAAAGGACGCACCCTCACCCGCGTCGAGCCGCTCGAAGGCGAGCCGCGCCTGTTGGAACTTTCGCAAATGCTCGGCGAAGTAGGCGAAGGCACTCTACGCTCTGCACATGAACTTTTGCAGACAGCAAGACAAATGGTGAAAGAAGGCAAATCGTAAATAAAAAAATGACCGCCAATGGCGGTTATTTTTTATAGCGGCGTTTTCATCGGTATCCCCGCCTTGCGCGGATACTTCGGTGGTGTCGCAGCAACTTTATCCACCAAGACGAGATAGCGGTCATCTGCCACACCGGGCAAGTTAACGGGGATCAATTGCTTCAATTTTCCACCTAATAACTTCATCGCCTTTTCTGCTGCTTGAGCTTCGGCAGGTCCGCTTTCACCTTTTTGAGCGAGCATCGTCCCACCCAATTTGACGAGTGGCAGCAGGTATTCGCTCAGGATGTTGAGGTTTGCCACGGCACGCGCCACAGCCCAATCATACGACTCGCGATGCGCGGGGTTCTGTCCCACATCCTCGGCACGCGAGTGGATGATCTCAATATTTTCCAACCCCAGCGTTTGAACCAGATGCTGGCAGAACATGGCTTTCTTGCCCACTGACTCGACCAGTGTGACATGCATGGTTGGATAGATGATCTTGAGTGGAATGCCGGGAAATCCCGCCCCCGTACCCACGTCCACGAGGCGATGCGGCGGATTGGCTTTCCACGCCTGAACACAGGAATATGAATCCAAAAAATGTTTGGTGCGGATCGACTCCACATCCCGGATGGCGGTCAGGTTGAACTTTTGATTCCAATCGAGTAGTTCTTTTTCATAGTTGACCAGCGCTACCACCTGCCGCGCCGTCAGATGAACATTGAAAAGCGTTTTCACATCTTGAATGAGAGAGTCCATATAAAGGGATTATATAACAAAAGAGGATGGCGCTCTTCGCACCATCCTCTCCTATTCACTATTTACTATTCACTTATTACTCTTTACTTCTTTTCTTCAGTGCTCTGCGGTTCAACCTTCTTCTTGTTGCCGCGCAGCTTGCGGAATATCCAACGCAAGACCAGGAATGCGAGGTAGAACGGAATGGCGATGGTCACCAGCACTGGCAGGGTGTTGAGGAAGAAGTAGATCAGGAAGTCTACAAAGTCCTGCCAGAAACGAATGAGGTCTTGAATGGCATCGCGCGCCACACCTTGCGGTTCCCATCCGCCAATTTCGATCGGTTTGATGGTCTCTTCAGCGATCAAACGAATGCTGATGGCAGAAAGGGCGGCAGCTTCTTCATAATACTTGATCTGTCCCTTCACCAGCTCGATCTGCTCACGATAATACATCAACTGATTGAAGATATTGACAACCTCTTCTGCATTCTGAGAATTTTCCATGAGTTCGGTCAATTCTTTTTCAGCGGCTTCATAGGTCTTCAAACGAGATTTCAAATCTACATACTCGGCGGTGACATCGGTACCGGAGCGGTTCTCGCTTTGCACTTCAACCGCATCCTTCTTGATGAGCTCAAGCGCTTCATCCAACCGTTCAGCGGGCACGCGGATGGTCAGGCTCGCTTCAGGGACAGGTGTGTAATCACTGGTATACCCTTGATACAAATTAGACGACACCACAAACCCACCCATGTCCGCTGCCATTTCCTGGATCTCCTTCATGCGAAGTTCCACATCTGAAACGACAACAGCAAGGTCAGCGTTTTGAATCACCAACCGCTGAACCTGAGCAGCAGAGGCGTCTCCACCTCCGCTGTTGGCAGTGTCGGGCGCCATGGCAGCGCTTTCTTCTGCCATATAGGTCGGTGCAGGGGCGGCATCATACGAAGGTTCTACGGCAGCAGGTTCCTCGACAGCCGGGGCTCCCCCGTAACCATCCGACATGCGTGCGGCGCCACAGGCTCCCAACAAGATGGAAGCGATAAGGATAAGACTATAGGGCAAGAGGCGTTTCATTTTCTTCATTCTCCTTTTATTCCTTTGGTAATTTCTCTACCAAAAGGACGGTCATTGATAAAGATTTGTTCCCTTTCATATTGTACAACCTTCGCCAAAGAAAAAGCCCTCCCGTTCTTCAAGGAGGACTTTTGTAGGAGGACTGCCTACCAACCTTCGCCAATCCTAACCGCATGTTTCTCGGGCAACCCCGCCGCGCGGATGCGCTCCTGCACTTCGGCAATGTTGTACATCACCCGTTTCGGCGTCCATGTGCGCGCTTCAGTGTCGTAAATGGCATACGCAGCGCGCGGGTCACGATCTCGCGGTTGACCGACCGAGCCAGGGTTCAGAATCAGCCTAGGTTGCAGCGAAATCGTCACATTCGGTGCAGTCTGCGAGACGCTGACTCGCCCATTCTCGGGGTTCAATGCAAAAACACTTTGAATATGGGTATGCCCCACAAAGCACCAAGGCGTATCAAAGTGATCAAAATTCAGGCTAGCAGTAGTACCATTCAAAATATATTCCCACAACGGGTCACGCGGACTGCCATGCGCCATCGTCGCATCTCCACGTACCTTCGTTTTGGAAGGCAAGGTTTTGATGAAATCTCGATTGCTGGCAGAAAGCACCTTCTCATGATATTGAAGTGAACGTTTAGCATCACCGTTAAAAGTTTCAAGCGACATCCTGCCGATAACGCCTACATCATGATTGCCCATCAAACAGGTTAGGTTTTTAATCTCAAGAACTTCCTCCACCACAGCGTTCGGGTCGGGTCCATACCCTACCAGATCGCCAAGGCACCAGGTTTCATCTACTTCTCCGGCATCTTTCAGCACCGCCTCAAGCGCGGTGTAATTCGCATGAATATCAGACATCACCAAAATACGCATATTATTCCAACAGCCTCGCAACCTGTTCTATGATTTTTTCAGCCGCTTCACTTTTATTCATGAGCGGCAAATTTTCTTGTGTTCCATTTGCAAACAACAACGTGATACGGTTGGTCTCAACAGCAAACCCAGCATCATTTGCAGAGATGTCGTTCGCAGCAATAAAATCCAACCCTTTGGATTTCAACTTTTCGGATGCATTCGCCAACAGGTCGCGACTCTCCGCCGCAAACCCTACTATGACCTTGAAACGCTTCTTTTCTCCGCTCTGGCTTGACAGCGTTTTCAGGATGTCTGGTGCCGCCTCAAGCTGAATCTGCGGAATGCCGTCGCGTTTTTTGAGCTTATCTTTCGCCACATTCACCGGGCGGAAGTCTGCACCAGCGGCTGCCATGATGAGTGCATCGGCGTTTTCGTTGAGCAAAGCATCCAGCATACCTTGCACACTCTTAACGTTGACAACATTCGCACCCACAGGCGGAGTCAATGCCGTTGGGGTTGTGATGAGTGTTACATCAGCGCCAGCATCCAATGCGGCTTGAGCGAGGGCATAGCCTTGCTTGCCACTTGAATGATTCGTAATGACACGCACCGGGTCGATGGCTTCCTGCGTCCCACCGGCAGTGACGATGATTTTCTTGCCCGCGAGTTTTCCATTTTTGCCAAGCGCTATACGGATGTGCCCGAGAACGTCCATTGGCTCAAGCATACGTCCCACGCCCTTCATGCCTGAGGCGAGGTGCCCGACGGCGGGTCCAGCAACCAGCACCGAGCGAGTCTGAAGCGTTTGTAAGTTCGCTTGTGTGGCGGGGTGGTCGAACATCCCACCATCCATGGCAGGTGCAATCAATATCGGGCAAGTCGCCGCGAGGGCAGTGACGGTGAGGAGATTATCTGCGATGCCATGCGCGAGTTTTGCCATCGTATCGGCTGTGCAGGGAGCAATGACGAGCAGATCAGCGGTTTTGCCAAGGCTGATGTGCATTACATGGGCTTCGTCGCCCCACAGGTCTTTGTCTGTGTAGGCTTTGCGCCCGGTGACGGATTGATAGGTAAGCGGGGTAACGAATTTTTCTGCGGCGCTGGTTAAGATCACATCCACCTGAGCGCCCGCCTGCGTGAGTTTGGATGCCAGGTCTGCCGCCTTATATGCGGCGATGGAACCGGTGACGCCGAGCAGGATGTGTTTGCCAGAAAGAATGGACATACGCGGTGATTATACTCTTTGGCAGACGATAGACGACGGACAATAGACAATGGTTTTCATGGTCAATCGTCTACCGTCCATCGTCAAAGCAATTCTGCCCCTTGACTCATTTTTGTGAGAGGCATAGAATAGCGCCCAATGCTTAAGTCTGCCCGTTGGTTTAGCTTTTACTTTTATTACGGTTTCCGGAGCCCGGTTGCCGGTGGCGGCGCTTAAGTAGACAGCAAACACTGTATGCAGAAGAGCGAGACCACACGGTCTCGCTCTTTTTTATTTTTTGTACGGGCTGGGCTTGCCCCTGCCCAAAACCAAGGATGACCGTGAAGGTCATCCCTACGAAATGAAATAGGAGAAGAATTTATGTCAGTGCGTGGAATTCGCGGCGCGACCACCGTCGCAGAGGACGACCCAGATTTGATCTTGCAGGCAACGCGTGAACTGCTCGAAGCGATCGTGAAAGAGAATGCCAGCATGAGACCCGAAGACATTGGCAGCGCCATCTTTACGGTGACAGATGACCTCGCCGCCACCTTCCCTGCACAGGCTGCCCGCCAAATGGGATGGAGCATGGTGCCGATGATGTGTGCCCGTGAAATTCCTGTGCCAGACAGTTTGCCCAAAGCCATTCGTGTGCTGGTGCATTGGAATACGGAAACGCCGCAGAAAGAGATCAAGCATGTCTATTTGCGAAATGCAGTGAAGTTGAGACCTGACTTGGTTGCTGCGCAGTAAGTCGGTTGAAGGTTCAAGGTTGAATGTTGAAAGTTCTTCAACCTGTAACCTTCAACTTTCAACCTGAAACTTTTTTTGGAGAAGAACCTATGATGATCATTATGAAATCCAATGCGACGCCGCAGCAGACCGAGGCGGTGATCGCGAAAGTCAAAGCCGAAGGGCTCAGTGTCCACCTCTCGCAAGGCGTGGAAGCGACCATTATCGGCGCCATCGGCGAGACGCACAGTATTCCGCTCGAACGCTTTGAAGGCATGGATGGGGTGGATGTTGTGCAACGTATCACCAAGCCATACAAACTGGCATCGCGTCAGTTTCACCCGGAAGATTCACTTGTTCCTCTCGATGGCTTCCATGTGGGCGGCGAGGATATCGCCGTCATTGCGGGACCGTGTTCAGTGGAGAGTCGCTCGCAGATCATTGAAACAGCTATGGCTGTGAAAGAAGCGGGAGCATCTGCATTGCGTGGTGGAGTCTTCAAGCCGCGTACATCCCCGTATTCCTTCCAGGGGCTTGGCGAAGAAGGTCTCGAACTCTTGGCAGAAGCACGCGAGAAAACCGGTCTGCCGATTGTGGTGGAGATCATGTCTCAGGTGCAAGTGGATGTGATGGTGAAGTATGTGGACGTGCTGCAGGTGGGCGCGCGCAATATGCAGAACTTCAACTTGTTACGTGCCATTGGCGAGACTCGCACCGCGGTGCTGCTCAAGCGCGGACTTTCCGCTTCAGTTGAAGAATTGCTTATGTCGGCGGAATACATTTTAGCGGGCGGAAATAATCGTGTGATGTTGTGCGAGCGCGGCATTCGTACCTTTGAGACATCCACACGCAATACAACTGATATCAATGCCATCCCTGTTTTGAAAAGCCTTACCCATTTGCCCGTCATTCTCGACCCCAGCCACTCCACTGGTTATTCCGAATTCGTCGCTGCTATTGCCCGCGCAGGCATTGCCGCAGGTGCCGATGGACTCATT
Source organism: Anaerolineae bacterium (assembly GCA_017303735.1). The sequence goes on along the minus strand of JAFLCF010000070.1, from coordinate 6,908 downwards.
GTGGAAGTCCACCCAGACCCGGCGAAAGCCGTCTCTGATGGAAGACAATCGCTCAAGCCTGAAGTCTTTGCTGCCATGGTCAAACAAGTTGGTCAGATCGCCCAAATTATGGGACGTAAACTCGCGACCGTGCAAGGCGAATATAGCAAGAACGGTTGGGCGTAACCCTGTAGGGGCGAGGTCTCCTCGCCCTGTTCATTTATATAAAACATTGGGCGGGGGAACCCCGCCCCTACAAAATAAAAAAGGAAATTATTCACCATGATGATCATCATGCGCCCCGGCGCACCCCGCGAACAGATTGACGCTGTTATCAAAGCAGTGGAAAGCCACAAACTCACCGCTCATCCCATCTTTGGCGTAGAGCAAACAATCATCGGCGCCGTTGGTGACGGGCACTATGTATTGAAAGAAACCTTTGAAGCCTTCCCCGGTGTGATTGAAGTGCAGCGCATTTCCAAACCGTACAAACTGGCTTCACGTCAATTTCATGAACAAGATTCTGTTTTTGAATTCAACGGCTTCACCATTGGCGGAACCGAAGTGCCCATCATCGCAGGTCCATGTTCGGTGGAAGGTCGCACACAGATTCTTGAGGTGGCACAAGCCGTCAAAGAAGCGGGTGCAAATGCGTTACGCGGTGGCGTCTTCAAACCACGCACCTCGCCATATGCCTTTCAAGGTCTTGGTGAAGAAGGTCTCGAGTACATGGCAGAAGCTCGTGAAAAAACAGGCTTGCCCATCGTCGTCGAAGTGATGGCTGTCTCACAAATTCCGATGATGGAAAAATATGTCGATATCTTCCAACTCGGCGCGCGCAACATGCAGAACTTCAACCTGCTCCGTGCTCTTGGCGAAACGCGCACGCCTGTGCTTTTCAAACGCGGCATGTCCGCCACCATCGAAGAAATGCTGATGGCAAGCGAATATATTCTCAACGGCGGCAATCACAAGGTCATCTTGTGTGAGCGCGGTATCCGTACTTTCGAAACCGCCACTCGCAACACCACCGACATCAACGCCGTACCCGTTCTCAAGAAACTGACTCACCTGCCCGTCGTCATCGACCCATCGCATTCAACAGGTGATGCTGAGTACGTCCAATCGATTGCCCGTGCAGGCGTCGCCGCCGGAGCCGATGGTCTCATCGTCGAAGTTCATCAAGATCCGCCGCACGCCGTCTCAGATGGCAAGCAATCGCTCACACCCGAAGCCTTTGCCAAAATGGTGAAGCAGGTCAAAGCCGTGGCTGAAGCGGTAGATCGCACGTTGGTTCATCAACATGAACGAGCCTGACTTTAATCTCGCAGAGTCCAAGATCGCCATCATCGGATTGGGCTTGATGGGCGGTTCGCTTGCATTGGGATTGCGCGGAAAATGCGCCGCACTCTATGGAGTCGACCCGCATCTTCCCACGCTCGAGCTTGCTCTGTCTCAACATATCGTGGACTACGCTGACAGCGACCCTGCCAAACTCCCCGCCGATGTTGATCTTGTGATTCTCGCCGCGCCCGTCCCAGTCATCATCGAACTCATTAACCAGTTACCAATTACCATTGCTCACCCCTGCATTGTGATGGACTTGGGCTCCACAAAACGGATGGTGGTCGAAGCCATGGCAAACCTGCCCGAACGCTTCGACCCCATCGGCGGACATCCCATTTGTGGCAAGGAAAAACTCTCGCTCGCAAATGCAGAGAGAACGCTTTACTACGCCGCTCCATTCTTGCTCACGCCACTCGAAAGAACTTCACAACGAGCCATCTCTGCCGCCAATCAAATCATCGAAGCACTGGGAGCCAAAGGTAAAATTCTTGATGCTTCAGAACATGACCGCATCCTAGCTGCGACGAGTCATCTGCCTTTCTTGATCTCATCTGCTTTGGCATTGGCAACGCCTGAAGAAGTCGCTCCCTTTGTCGGACCTGGCTTCAAGTCCACAAGTAGACTTGCAGGCACATCCTCTTCCATGATGTTGGGCGTTTTACAGTCGAACCGTGAAAATGTGTTGGACGCGCTGCATCGAATGCAAAATGAATTTGCTCAACTCGAAGCCGCACTAACCGCTGGCGATTTTGCAAAAGTCGAAACCCTGCTAAAAAAAGCGCAGTCCAAACACCAATCCTTCACCGTTAACTGACCAACTGGTCACTTTCAATCATGCCCTTACCCTCTTCCCTCCGCATCACTCCTATCGATCACCCGCTGAACGCCGCCGTCCGCGTGCCTGGCTCCAAGTCATTGACTAATCGCGCCTTGCTGATTGCGTCCCTTGCAAACGGCACAACCCATCTCACCAACGCGCTCTTCTCCGATGACTCGCGTTATTTTGCCAAAGCCCTGCAAACCCTCGGCTTTGATGTGCAATTGGATGAAGAAAATTTCTCCATGACGGTCACGGGCATGGGAGGGAAAATCCCTGCCAAGAAAGCCGAACTCTTTATCGGCAATGCAGGCACTGCCGCGAGATTCCTCTCCGCATTCCTCACACTCGGACATGGCGAATATATTTTGGATGGTGAGCCGCGCATGCGTGAACGTCCGATAAGGGATTTGGTTGATTCGTTGACACAACTTGGCGCAAAACTCGAACCGACAAATGACTGTCCGCCCGTGAAGATTTCGGCAAATGGCTTACCCGGCGGAAAGACAACCATTGCTGGTGATATTTCTTCTCAATTCTTATCTGCATTACTGATGGTAGCACCGTATGCTCAAAAGCCAATCGAAGTCACTCTATCCACTGACCTCAATTCCAAACCTTATGTGGACATGACCATTTCCATCATGAAAGACTTTGGCGTGGAAGTTGAACGAGATGGGTATGAATATTTCAAAGTGCCAGTGACCAGTTATCAGTTACCAGTTACCAGTTACCCTATCGAAAGTGACGCTTCCGCCGCATCCTATTTCTTCGCCGCCCCTGCCATCTGCGGCGGGACTGTCAAAGTGGAGAACATCTCGCGTAAGTCCGTGCAGGGTGATGTTGCTTTTGTAGATGTGCTCAAACAAATGGGTTGTACTGTTGAAGAGAACGATAATTCGATACTCGTTACTCGTAACTCATCGCTTATTGGCGTTGATGTTGATATGCGTGACATTCCCGATACCGCCCAAACCCTCGCTGCAGTTGCTCCTTTTGCTTCCTCACCAACCAGAATTCGTGGCATCGCGTCTGCCAGAGTCAAAGAGACGGATCGAGTCCATGCGACCTGCACCGAACTTGCCCGTCTTGGTGTCCAAGTCGAAGAACATGAAGACGGTATGACCATCCACCCGTGCAAAACCCTTCGACAAGCTCAGGACAGCGCCTTCAAACCTGCCAACATTCAAACCTATAATGATCACCGCATGGCAATGGCATTCTCCCTTATCGGCTTGCGCTTCGACGGTGTCACCATTGAAAATCCCTCCTGTGTTTCAAAAACCTTCCCCAATTTCTTTGACGTCCTCGATCAATTAAGAAGTCAACCCACATGAATCTCCAATTACCAATTACCAATTACCAATTGGGCTTGATTGGCTACCCCCTGGGTCACTCCCTCTCACCTAAAATCCACACCGCCGCCCTCCAAGCCAGTGGACTTGAAGGTAACTATTCCCTATTCCCTATTCACCCTGACGACAAAAAAGGCTTGAACAACCTGCTCGCCCGAGTCCGCTCAGGCGAGATTCACGGACTCAACGTCACCATTCCGCATAAACAGAACGTCATCGAATTCATGGATGAACTGACTCCCACTGCAAAAGCCATTGGCGCGGTCAACACCATTTACATGCGTGCAGATAAGTTGATTGGGGATAATACAGATGCGCCAGGGTTTCTCTCAGACCTCAAACGGGGTTCAAATTCATCATTCAGCACTCCGCATTCTGCATTGGTCCTGGGTGCGGGAGGTTCTGCGCGAGCCGTAGTATATGCTTTAGTTAATGATGGTTGGAATGTAACCATCGCTGCTCGAAGACTCGAACAAGCCAAACAACTTGCTCAATCCTTCCCCAATTACCAATTACTAATTACCAATCTCGATGACCTTCAACCTTTGACATTCGACTTGATTGTAAATACCACGCCTTTAGGAATGACGCCCAACATCGAAACCTCACCTCTGCCTGAAAACATCATCCTTTCAAAAAACACATTTGTTTACGATCTCGTCTACAATCCACGCGAGACGAAACTCGTCCGCGACGCCCGCGCACAGGGACTGAACGCCTCCACCGGTCTGGGCATGCTCATCGAACAAGCCGCCCTCGCCTTCGAAAAATGGACTGGTCACAACCCGCCGCGTGAAGTTTTATTTGAAGCTGTAGGGGCGACCCGCCCTGATTAATTAAAACCTCGGACGACTCAGACGGGTCGCCCCTACTTTTTGGAGAACTTATGCTTAGATTTCTCACCGCAGGTGAATCCCACGGACCATCACTCACCACCATTCTCGATGGTATTCCCGCTGGGCTTCCCCTCTCGCCAGATATCATCAACAAAGAACTTGCCCGCCGCCAGCAAGGCTACGGCTCAGGCGGACGCATGAAAATCGAAAAAGACACCGTGCAAATCCTAGGCGGGGTGATGGGTGGTGAAACCACCGGCGCGCCAATTGCCATGCTCGTGCAAAACGATGACCATGTCAAATGGAAGGGCAAAGCCATCGAGCCGATGACCGCTCCGCGCCCAGGTCATGCGGATTTAACAGGCGCGGTCAAATACGGCTATAAAGATTTGCGCCCTGCTCTCGAACGTGCCTCCGCTCGCGAGACAACCATGCGTGTGGCAACTGGTGCGGTCTGTAAACATTTCCTGGCGCAGTTTGGGATCATCGTCGGCGGATATGTCGCCTCCATCGGTGAAGTCTCTGCAGACTTTGGCGACATGCCCTACGAAGAACGCTTCATCCGTGCCGAAGAATCGGATGTGCGTTGCCCAATCGATTCCTCCGCTGACAAAATGAGCGCCGAAATTGAAAAGACCATCCACGGCAAGAACACACTCGGTGGCGTGCTGGAGATCATCGCGCTCAACCTGCCCGTTGGCTTGGGCAGCTTCGTGCAATGGGATCGTCGACTCGAAGCCAAACTCGCAATGGCAATCATGAGCGTTCAGGCAATAAAGGGTGTTGAAGTCGGTGACGCTTTCGAAAACGCCAAACGAATCGGCACCGAAGCCCACGACCAGATCAACCTTCAACCTTCAACCTTCGACCTTCGACCTTCGACCAACCGCGCAGGCGGCACCGAAGGCGGAGTCTCCAACGGGCAGCCCATCGTCATCCGTGCTGCGATGAAACCGATTGCCACAACCCTCGTCCCGCAACAAACCGTGGACCTCGCCAAAGGCGAGAATGCTCCCACCAAATACGAACGCTCCGATTTTTGTCCCGTTCCGCGAGCTGTGCCGATTTTAGAATCCATGGTTGCTTTTGTACTTGCCGATGCCCTGCTCGAAAAACTCGGCGGCGACTCCATCAACGAAATGAAACCGCGCTTTGAAACTTTGAGAAAAGCCACCCTCGAAGATTTACCAATGGATAATATTCCACATATTTTTTGGGAATAACTGGTTACTGCCCACTGGATACTAGATACTTATGCACCTCTTCCTCTACGGACCTCCCGGCACGGGCAAATCTACAGTCGGTAAAAAAATTGCCCACAACCTCAAACTGCCCTTCATTGACCTTGACCGCATCATTGAAACCAATGCAGGCATGTCTATTCCGCAGATCATGGAACAACATGGCGAGACCGCGTTCCGCGACATGGAAACTGCCGCATTGAAATCGCTAACTGCCGAAAAGGAACATGTTGTGGCACTCGGTGGCGGCGCACTTCTCCGCAATGAAAACCGCGCCTTCGCAGAATCGAATGGCAAAGTCCTTTTGCTCATGGCAGAATTGCCCACCTTGCTCGACCGCATTCAACATGAGCCAGGTAAACGTCCGCTACTGGCGGGTGATTTGAAAAACAAACTCACGGCGTTGCTTGAAAAACGCAAAGAGCATTATGCTTCATTCTCACTTCAACATCATGTTGATAACAAACCTGCCGAACAAAACGCACACGAAGCTCAGATCAAACTTGGCAGGCATCATCTCTCTGCAATGGGTGAATACGATGTGATGGTAGGTCGGATTGCCAATCCGACTTACGGCGATCTCATCGTCACCGACGAGAATGTGGCGAAGCATCATCTCGAAAAAATTCAAAGTCTCTTCAACGCCAAAGCCGTGGTTGTGCCTGCGGGCGAAGAGCATAAAAACTTGGAAACCGTTTCTCACTTGTGGAAAGCCTTTCTCGAAAACGGACTCGACCGCAAAAGCACTGTCATTGCTCTTGGTGGCGGCGTGATCGGTGACATGACGGGCTTCGCTGCTGCGACCTACATGCGCGGCATTGATTGGATCGGCATTCCTACGACTCTGCTTTCCATGGTGGATGCTTCGCTGGGTGGCAAGACTGGATTTGACTTGCCCGAAGGAAAAAACCTCATCGGCTCATTTCATCCGCCGAAGTTGGTCATTGCAGACCCAAGCCTTTTGCTTACGCTGACAGAGCGTGAACTACGCTCCGGTATGGCAGAAGTGGTGAAGCATGGAATCATCTCAGCGCCCGATCTGTTCGCCATGTGTCAGCGCGGCATGGATTGGGTGAAGGCAAACCTTGAAGATGTGGTTAAGCATGCGATGGCGGTGAAGATCAAAGTCATCGAAGAAGACCCATATGAAAAAGGATTCCGTGCGGCGTTGAATTTGGGACATACGGTTGGGCACGCGGTGGAACTGGTCAGCAAGTTTGAGCTGCGGCATGGTGAGGCGATTGCCATCGGCACCGTGGCTGAGGCGAAGTACGCGGCTCGGGTTGGGCTGGCAAGCCAAAGCACGGTCGAGGCGATTGAGTCCACGCTTGAG
>JAFLCF010000007.1 GCA_017303735.1 Anaerolineae bacterium | reverse complement strand
CTTTCACCTTGTTAGCACCGCTCTATTACATAACAAAACTCCTCTGTTAAAGAGGAGTTTTGTATATTCACTAACTCATCGGGTTCATCAACTGAAAGTAATTTCCATCCGGGTCTGCCAGAGTGGCGATTGACCCTTCACCTTCGCCCATTCCATACGGTTCTTTGATGACAGTTGCGCCGATGGCTTTCATTCGTTCAAATTCTTCAGCAACATCCGGCGTTTCAAAGTTGAGCATGATGCGCCCGGCATCTTTGGTCTTGCCGCCCATTTCTGAGTGATTCAAGATTCCCAAAAATGCGTTGCCAACCTGCCAGCCCCAAAAGCCGTTATCGGGGTCAACCATATCGGCGGGCTTGCCGAGTAGCTTTTCATAGAAAGCTACCATCGCCGAAGGTTGTTGTGTTCCAATCATGACCGAATTCAAGTTCAACATCTTTACACATCCTTTCTAAAGTTCACTGGCGTTAATACGAGTAAAGCAGCGCCTGATTTCATTGTAGAACTAATTTTCTATTTTGGCAAGGTTTGCGGTTTATTTATAAATCTTGCCATCGCGTGCCTGCCATACATCGGTGGCAAAGCGTTCGATAAAACTGCGGTCGTGGACGACTGCCAATATCGTGCCGTTGAAATTTTCCAACGCCTCCTCAAACCGTTCCCGCGAAGGGATATCTAAATGGTTGATCGGTTCATCCAGAATCAAGAAGGTGCAGCCTTGCGCCACAAGTAAAGCCAATTGCAAGCGGGCACGCTCACCGTACGAAAGATCTCCGGCTGGGCGTAACGCGGCATCGCCTTTGAAGAGGAAGTAATGCAGGAAGTTGCGCGTCTCGGTTTCATTGAGGGTGGCAACGCTTTGAATGGTCTGTACCGAATTCAATGCAGGGTTTAGCAATTCCTGTTCTTGTGCCATGTAACCAAGCTTGGTCGCGCCGCCCAAGCGGAAAGACCCAGCCAACGCCGGAAGTTTCCCAACCACGGTACGGATGAAAGATGTCTTGCCTGCGCCGTTGGGTCCGGTCAACACCACGCGTTGACCGGCACGAATGAATAAATTGATATTCGTCAACAAAGGTTGCTCTAGCGTGTAGCCAATTGAGAGCGCATCGGTCACCAACACATCTTTAGATTGATGTTCTGGTTGACCAAAATCCAGCTTCAACTTCCATGAGCCTTGCGGCTTGTCCACTTTTTCGTCGGTTAATAAATGGTCGATGCGGGCTTCGATATTTTTGGCGCGCCCGGCTACATTTTTTGTGGCGCGGTTTCCGAAGAAACCTTTCGCGAACTTGTCACCGCCATCGGCTTTGCCGCCTTTTTTCATCACCGTCAAACTGCGGATATGCCTCGCTGCACGTTTCAACTGTGCGATCTCATCCTGTTGATCTTGATAGGCTTGCTCCTGCTTGTCATATTCGAGTAATTTCTGTTCGAGATAATCGCTGTAATTGCCGTCATAGGTTTTGATCGTATGCGTGGATGAATCCAACTCGAGCACTTTTGTCACAGTGTTATCCAAGAATGTGCGGTCGTGCGAAACGATCAGCGCCGCGCCTTTGAATCCGTTCAGCCAATCTTCCAGCCATTCGAGCATTTCGATGTCGAGATGATTGGTTGGTTCATCCAGCAACAGCAGATGCGGGTCATCCAACAAAACTTTGGCGAGCATCAGGCGGGTCTTCTGTCCGCCAGAGAGATGGGCGATGGGCGTATCGGCGGGGAAGTGGGACAAGCCCAGCGGCTCCAACACCGCCGACGGCTGGATGCTGTTTCCTGTGAGTCTGTACAAGGCTGAGTCATATTGTGCTTGCAATGAAGCGTCATTTGGATTCTGAGATAACGCCACAGCCAGAGTCTCCACTTCCAGCGCGGGGTCGGTTTGGGAATCTGCATCAAGCCCGAGCGCGGAGTGAAGCGTTTGATTCGGGTCGAATTCCATTCCTTGGGCGAGGTAGCCAACGCGTAGGTTAGGGCGCGTCGAAGCGACATCCCCCGAATCAGGATGTTCGAACCCGGCGAGGATGCGCATGAGTGTGGTCTTGCCGGAGCCATTGACACCGATCAGACCGATGCGCTCGCCTGCGCTGATATTAAAGTTGATATTTTTGAGAACGGGATGGATACCGAAATGTTTACTAAGATTATGGATACTAAGCATATGAACGAACTCCTGTAGTTAAAAAGAAAACCGAGGGCATGCCTCGGCAGTATTAAACGCCAATAGGGAAGTGCCCTGAAAAATTGGTTTAACTACTTGCTGTCCGTCATTCGCTGGGTATCCTTTCTTGAAAAAATTTTATCACATTCTGGCTGGGTGAGGTAAACTTGCCTCTTGACTGCACGTCTAGAAAACATTCAATTATGTAGAGGTTACGATGACAAAAAAAATTTTAGCAGTGCTGGCTCACCCCGATGATGAGTCTTTTGGTTTGGGCGGCACGTTGGCGTTATATGCAAGCCGCGGATATGAAACCTATTATGTTTGTGCGACGCGGGGCGAAGTAGGTTCGGCAGATGAAGAATACATGAAAGGTTACAAAGATACGGCTGAAATGCGAACCGATGAACTGATGCGTGCCGCGAAGGAATTAGGTTTGAAGGAAGTTCACTTTTTAGGGTATCGCGATTCGGGCATGCCGGGCATGGATGCGAATCAACACCCTGATGCACAGATCAATCACCCGGTGGAGGAGGTGGCGGGTAAAGTGGTAAAGCACATCCGCGCCATCAAGCCAGATGTGGTGATTACCTTCGACCCGATCGGCGGCTATAAACACCCTGACCATATTCACATTCATAAGGCTACAGTCATGGCATTTGCCAATGCAGACGATGAAACATTTCACCCTGAGGCAGGTGAGGGATTCAAGCCGAAGGCTTTATATTTTCAAGTCTTTCCGCGTTGGTTCCTGCGTGTGATGACCCGTCTGATGCCTTTGTTTGGCAAAGACCCGACAAAATGGGGGCGCAATGGTGACATCAATTTGAAAGAGCTTGCCGAAGTGGACTTCCCTGTGCATGCACGCATTTCAACCCGTTCGGTCTCTGAAATGAAGCGCAAAGCCAGTGAGCAGCATGCCTCGCAAGGCGGCATGCAAATGCGCCGCGGATTGATGGGATTCGTGACGAAGGTTTTTGGCGAACGTGAAGATTTTATGCGAGCCTACCCGCCTGTGAACGGCGAATTCAAACGGGCGAACGATCTATTTGATATCTAGTTTGGCAGGACAGTACAAAAGACACCTGTCCGCCCGTTTGACCCCGTGATAGGATGTTGTGACTTTTATTGGACGAATTGCGTCTGAAGGAGAATGCCATGCCTGAAAAACGTACCACCCCGCGAAAAAAGTTCAACATGTATATGCGTATCCTAAATGATGACACCGAAGAGATTCTGGGTCATATGGTGGAAGTCAGTGCGATCGGATTAAGGATGGAAACGGTTGGTTCTTTGCCGCTCGAAAAGGATTATTACCTTCGTATCGAAATTACACCCGATCTGGGTTCTATGCCTTTTATCGTTTTCATCGCCCGCACCAAATGGTGCAAGATGGATGCGATACAGCCTAATCTCTTTCAGGTGGGCTTTGAGATCATTGAGATGATGCCAGAAGACCGCGAAGTTTTTCTTCGGATCATGCAGAAGTATGCTGGTTAATTTTCTGCGTAAGTTACTTTGAACAGGTTTCGGACTGTTGATACATAGGCAATCCCGTTTTCTGTATCAAGCGTGATTGTGCGAATCCACGGACCCAAGTAAAAGGACCGGATGACACGCAGGGTTTTATAGTCGATCATGGTCAATCTGTTGTTGATGAAATTTCCCATAAATAACAGATTCCGGTGTGAGTCTACTGCCAGGGTTCGGTCTCCGAACGAGGTATTTATCTTTCCCTTAAATTCGAGAGTTTCCAGGTCATAGCGAAGTACTGCGCCTTCCATGGGCGAAGCAACCAATAACTCAGATGCGTTCGGGGATAATGTCATTCGGTCTGTACGCGGACTGGTCTCTGTTTGTTGGATGATCTGGTGTTTTTCCATATCCCATGCAGCCAGATAGGTGTCTTTGAACGAATTGAAATAGAGAATGGGCTTTTCGGGGTGAAAGACGATATACGCTGTTGGTATGACGGGCAGGGGGATGGTTGCCTGTGTGCTCCCATTTTCACGGTCTAACAAATAAAAAGGTGTGCCGATATTCAGATCCGCTTCGGAAGAAAGGACAATGGTATCGGTTAATTGATTCCACTTGACCCATACATCGCCATTGGAAAGGTCGGGGATTGGCAGTGTGCGCGAGAGGGTAAGGTTTGGGGCATCAAGATAAACAAGCTCTCTTGCCATGTGGTTATAAATATAGACCTGTTGAAGATCGGGGTTGAAGCCGAAACTTTGTGCTCCATCAATGCTGGTTTTGGATTTTCGCGGCAAAGCTTTTATCTCTTTGGTGTTAAAGATCATGATGAAGTTGCTGTAATATCCAACCGCATAGAGCTCGTCAGTTTCAGGGTTTAGCTCGATCCAGTTGTAATCTCCATCGGCAAACTTGACCACAGCCGGATCGGCGTGAAGCAATTCTCCAGCCGTTATGATGCGTTGGTTGTTGAAAGGGGTCCATAAAAACACTGCTAGAAAAGAAGCGCATAGGATCCCCAGTGCCCAAGATCGATCTGGGTTCGGCGTGGATGAGGCAGGTCTGCCAAGTTTCTCTCGCAGCCAGATGAAATAGGACTGCGGCAGAAATACTTCTGGTAAACCAGGAATAACTGTAAAGAACAGGTCTGCCCCTCTGTTGTTTTTTAATCCTTTCGCAAGCCATTCAATTGACAAGTGATTGACCGCAACAATAATTGTCACTGCAAAAGAACGGAGCAATGGATTCGATGCAAGCACGATAAATTGAAAAAACACCCAAACAGCGGTAAACGTGGCACCCACAAAAAGAATGAGTTGCATGGCGGAAGAACGAATAACTTTCCAGATCAGCCAATGGATGGAGATCAACCCAAGCAAAAGTCCGCCAACGAGATATAGCCGGGTGGAAAATGTGCTTAGTATATAAACAACAATATCTGCAATGACGTTCAATTGAACGAATTGCTCTAGAATTGCAGAGGCTTGAGATCGGAAGACGAAAATCACCAGCCCGAGGATTGGCAGCCGCAGGAGAATCCATGCATGCAGAAGTTTATTTTTCATTAGTTACCTTCTGATTCAAAAATAAGTTGTGGAATGCGCAGTTTGCTGCACACACCACAACTTGGGGAATTATTGGGCAGAGGGAAAAGTAATATCTTCATCCATCTGTATAAAGTAACAATTTTAGGGTGGGGGGAGATAATCCCACGGGTTGACCTTTACACCCGCCATGATCTCGAAATGCAAGTGCGAGCCTGAGGAGCGCCCGGTAGACCCCACAGCCCCGATCACTTCACCTTGCCCCACACTTTGTCCGCACCCTACATTGAGCGCGCTCAGATGGGCGTATAACGATTGGAAATTATTTCCATGATCGATCATGATCATGTTGCCGTATCCGTAATCGTTCCAACCGGCATATACGATCACGCCCGCATCTGAAGCGTACACAGCTTCACCGGTGTTCCCAGCAAAGTCGAGCCCATTATGATTGGTTTGTGGCGACCAATCGAACCCGGAAAGATAATGTTTATTGGTCGGGTAGATAAATGAGCCATAGCCCACGGCGCCGCCGCTGATCGGGTCGCAGGCGCCCGCCCCAAGTACGCGTGCAGAGGCGGGGTTTTCACGAGTCACACCCAATGGGGCGCTCCAACTCACAAAGTCACGTTTGCCGCCAGGAATGATCAGCCAAGTCCCTGTCTTGATGTTTGCATTCTCATAATCGCCAACCGTGGTTGGATCGATATTGTTGCCGGGGTATTCGATCACATCTGCCGCGCTCACGCCATAAAAACGCGCCCATTCCCCAAATGGAATGCCGCCCAGCCACTCCCAATACACGCCGTTCACTGGCAAAATGATCAACTCTTGACCCGGCTTTAAAGAGTGCGGGTCATCCAATAAAGTGTTGTAATTTCCCCACAAGACCGTCTCTGGTTCCAAACCGAATTTTTCTGCGATGCCAAATACGGTATCGCCGTCTTGTACAACATACGTGGAAAGTTCTTCACGCGGACGGCTTGGGATGGTGGTATGCAATTGTGCTGATCGGTTGATGCCATCTGTGACGGGAAGTATGGGATTTGAAACCGGATTCACTTGCGCCGCCTCAACCGGAACTGGAGCCTGCTCCTCACCATTGGGCAGCGCCTGCGCCTGACGGTAAAAGGTCTGCGCGAGCAAGATCACCAATAGAATGGCAACCATCGAGAAGAGATTGGTGCCCAGCTTGATCAACGGTTCCCCCAAACCCATGTTGATGAGGCTGTTCATCAAAACCGAAAACACGGAACTTTGTTTTGGGGCTGATTCGGATACTTGCGTGCGAGTACCTTCCGGCGAAGCAGAAGATTCTTCTTTGTTTCTATTTTGCATGGGAGACATCATAACATGGCAAAAAAAACGCGGTCAAGTTGAAGGGCGAAACCCTTAGCCGCCTTTAATCCGTTTGACCCTTTTTCTGTAAAAAGAATGAGCGAACCAGGAGAATGCCCACCATACAGGCAACTCCGCCACTGACAAGGGCGGTTTGCACGCCCCAGGTTTGGGCGATCCACCCGACTAGAATACTGCCGAAGGGAGCCACCCCCTGTAAGCCCCAAAAATACACGCTGAACACACGTCCGCGCAATTCGTTGGGCACACGGATCTGAATCATAATGTTCATGCTAATGAGCTGCACCACAGTTCCCCAGCCGATGAAGATCAATAACAAGAAGGCAAACGAAGCATTTGTTACCAATCCCAATACGATGATGGGGAGGATGAAAAGAGTCTGCCCCCACAACAGAGTGGAGCTTTTATTTGTCGATGCAAAATATGCCATCATTAACGCGGCTGCCAGGGCGCCGATCCCTTGCGCTGTATAAAGGTTGCTGGTGCGCGCGGCGATGGCAGTTTCTGAACTCAAGAGGGGTTGCAGAATATCTCTCGCCACGGCGGGAATCTGCTGAACGAGTGGGATGCCGAAAAACCCAAGCAGAGCAGACATCAAAATGGCAGATAACACAATAGAATTCGAGCGGATGTAACGCAGCCCATCCTTGAACTCGCTGCCCATGCCCTGCGATGTTTCCGATCCTTTTTCGGGTTTGAAGCGTGTACGCGCGAAAAACAACCCAATGATCACAAATACATAGCTGATGCCATTCACTAAAAAGACGATCCCCTCACTGCCAGAGGCGGCGATCAACCCCGCTGCCACTAATGGACCGATGACACGCCCAAGATTGAAGGCAGTGGTTTGCAAAGCGATCGCGCTAGGAAGTGCTTCCTTTCCCGCAAGTTCGATCAACATGGCTTGACGTGCCGTCACCTCTATTGAGACGGCAGTGCCATAAATAAATGCCAGCGCCAGGATGTGCCATATTTCCAACTGATTGGTAAAGGCGAGGAATGCCAGCCCAAAAGCCTGTATCGACATGATGGCTTGAAAAATGATGACTGCTTTGCGCTTATCCCACCGTTCTACCAGCACACCGGCTGGAAGCGCAAAGAGAAGCGTTGGCAGTGTATTGGCAAAGCCGATCAAGCCAAGGTCAAGTGGACGACCCGATAGGCGGTAGGCAAGATAGGGCAAGGCGGTCGCTTGCATCCATGTGCCGACGACGGAGATGAACTGACCCGTGAGAAAGAGGACATAGTCTCTCGAGGCAAGGGCGGGGAAGTGGTTAATGAGCCAGTTTTTTAGGGATGTCATTTCTATTTATGCCGGAACGACGCATTCAGGGCGGTCGTTGCTGGGCTTGTTGACCAGCGTAGAAACGGGGTGGGCAGACATGTTCTCGGTGGGGAAAGGCTTGATGAGGTGTATCAGTTTATCGGGAGTCTGAGGCGCAGCATCCAGCCAGAGATCGTAATCTTTTGGGTCGAGGATCACAGGCATGCGGTTATGAAGGGACGACATCAACTCGTTCGGCTCGGTGGTGATGATAGTGCAGGTGCGCACCGAGCTGCCTTCGGGCGATTGCCATTCGTCCCATAAACCGGCGAAGGCAAAAGGTTGGCGGTCTTTCATGTGGATGAAGTATGGCGTTTTGGTTTTCATGCCGGGTTGGGTTTTCCATTCGTAAAAACCATCGGTGAGGATGAGGCAGCGTTTGTATTTGAAGCCGCCGCGAAAGGAGGGTTTTTCTGCGATGGTTTCGCCGCGGGCATTGATCAATTTGTTGCCGATGCTGGGGTCTTTTGCCCACGAAGGGATTAAGCCCCAGATGAAAAAATCTGCCTTATTCTTTGCGTCATTAGGAATGGCAAGGACGGGTTGTGTGGGGGCGATGTTATAGCGCGGTGCAAATTGTGTTGGAAAGGTGAAATTGCCGAAGGTATCCGCGATCTCTGCAGGGTCAACGGTAAGGGTGAAACGTCCGCACATAAATACTCCTTATTTGTTTGGGTTTGCAATCGGGATGGTAAAAAAGAAAGTGGTGCCTTTTCCAGGTTGTGAGCTGAGCCAGATTCTGCCTTTATGGACTTCGATGATGCGCTTGACCAGGGTGAGCCCGACCCCGGAGCCTTCTGATTTGGCGTCGAGTTTATTGAATATTCCAAAAACGAGGTCTTGATATTGCGGCTCGATACCAATGCCATTATCCTGCACAAAAAAGACCGGGTTGCCATCATCGCCCTTGATCGAACCGATATGGATCTCGGGGGTTGGTTGAGTGCCCATGAATTTGATGGCATTCTCCACCAGGTTTTGGATCACTTCCAACAAGCGGACACGATCCCCAGTGACCTTATGCCCTTCATCTACGAAATCGACATGGATGTTGCCGGATGTGATCACACCATCAAGCAAGGAGAGGGCATCACGGACGATTGCGCCAAAATCTTCTTCCACGGGTTCGTGCATAATGCGCCCAATACGTGAGAGTTCAAGCAGGTCATTCAACAGGATCTGCATTTTATCCACCGCCTGCTGGATGCGATTCATATCCCGTTTGAAATGGTCGAAGTTTCCGATGCGGGCGTCCCGATCTAGATAGCCGAGGAAACCGGTAATGGTTACCAGCGGAGATTTAAGGTCGTGCGATACCGTGTAGGTAAACCTTTCGAGTTCGATGTTTTTTCTTTCCAGTTCTTCGATTAGACTTTTGCGTTGGCTCAGGTCGTTCTCAAGCGCGTCATGCAGCCGCGCATTTTCGATTGCCAGACCTGCATATCCTGCAAAGAGCCGTAACGCCTCCAATTGTTCAGGCGAAATGTGCCGTTGGGTGGTGAGCTGATCTACCGAGATGGCTGCCACCAGTTTTTTGCCGCCCCACAGGGCAACCGCAGCATAATCGTTGACACCATACATTTCATGCCCAGGCGGGATGTTGTTCTCAGCCGTGTAGTTATGGGTGAAGTACAACCCATCGGGTTGTTTGAGCAATATATTGAAAGAGTCAAATTTTTCAAGCGGAAACCACTGACCCCGAGTATCCTGTATTTGCCCATGGATGTCAGTGCCTAAGGCGCTGTCCATGGAATTTCGTTCTGCATTATAGAGAAAAATACCAAGCCGATCAAAATCAAGATCGTCATGAACACCATGCCAGATTTTTTCCAAGGTCGTTTTTAGATCGCTTACTTCCGTAACCCGTTTGCCGAGCTGAACCACTTTTTCGAGCATTTCGCGGCGGATCTGATCGGAAATTTCTGCCAGTTTTCGCTGTGTGATTTCTCTTGCAATACCGGTGGTGCCAATCACCAGCCTTTGTTCATTGTAGATCGGGGTCTTGGTGGTTTCGACCCAGTATTCCCTGCCCGTACCGTCCTTTTGCAACTCTTCAACGGTTTTCCGCGTGCCGCTTTGTATGACGTCGAGATCGTCTGCCCGGTATTTTTGAGCATAGGCTTCATCCCAAATCTCATCATCCGTTTTGCCAATGATATCCTCGTAGTTCAATTCACAGATGCGTAGGAATTGTTCGTTAACCGCGATGTAGCGGCTTTCGGTATCTTTCAGCCATGCCATATCTGGAATGTTGTTCAAAATAGCTTCCTGCTGAAGGTATATCTTTTGCAGCTTTTCTTCGGCTTGTTTTTGCTCTGTGATGTCCTGAACCGCACCCAGTATCCCGATTAATCGATTCTCTTCCCGACTCCAGATGGGATGAGCAAATACTCGCTCCCAGCGGATCTCTCCGTTTTTAGCGAAGGTGCGGATTTCTGATCCTTGTACAACCTCGTTATTAAATAATTTCATCATATCAATGTTGTCTTGTTCAAGGTCATCCGGGTGAACGTGCGCATACCACCCCCCGGCTGCAAAATACTCTTCGGGTGTATATCCCGTCATTTTCTCAAAAGCACCCCCAAGCCAGATGGTTTCTGCCACACCGTCCCTGTTGATGCGGCTTTCAAAGGCATAATCTGAACTGACCCTTGAAATAAGTTTGTACTTTTCCTCGCTGCGCTGCGCGCGGGTGAGGGCATTGCTCACAGTGCGCCAGGTAAGGTATTGCACGGTGGTGAAGATCGGAAAAATAATTAAGCTGAGTACCCAGGTAAACAAAACAGATCTGTTCTCTGGAACTTCGATCAATCCAATGTTTAATGAATACACCATACCGAGACCCGAAAGCAGGCATAGCACGGTGAAGCTAGCCGCAGCGCGTGTGCCCAGCAATAACCCAGCGATCAAGATCACAAGCGGATATCCAAAAAGATAGCTTTCATCCTGCACGCCGTATGCTGTAAAAGCAGTGGCGGTGAAAAAAAGCCAAAATGCCAGTGTTTGGATCAGGCTCGCCGTGCGCACATGCCCGCGCCTTAAGAGGAACAGCAGGAATATATTTACCGTTTCTCCCACGATCGTTTGAACCCAGGCACGCGCAGCCATCTCGGGTTGTGCGAATAGTATGTAAAGCAAATAAGGCAGAGGTACGACGATCAGCGCCCACAGGATAATGTTAAGTAAATATGCCTGATGAGTTTTCTCCTCATCGTCAAACACGGGCGGCTGAATGACTTTCTGAATGAATTTCATTGGGATGTCACTTTCTTAATTTCCTGGCATCCCCGTCACGTACGGTCAGCCCAATGGCATCCAAATGTTCAAGCAGCGCTTGCACATATTTTCGGGTCGTGTTCAACATGTCGCGCACCTCGGCAAGCGTCACCTGCCCCTTATCACGCAGAGTAACTTCGATGCGCGCAACCATTTCATCGTAATCCGTTCTGCGAAAAACGATTTCCTGCGAGACGGGCATCAACTCCCCCGACTCGATCAACGCATTGACGATCTCCTCGCCCGCCTCCGCCTGACATTCCTTGACGCTCGGCGTGGCATATGGATTCGACGCAAACCTGCGCCTCAATGCCTCGACCTTTGCTGAATCCTGCCCATTGAATCGAATCTCATGCCCCGGCTTGGATACCGCTCCGCGCTCATCATGAAGCTGTTGATGCGAAACGAGAAACGAAAGGACGGCATTAAAGACCTTTGGTGCAAGTTTTAATTTACTCTTCAATTCTTCGCGGGGGATGCCGCGTCGTAATGGATATTGCGTGTGATAGGCTGAGACCAAATTGTGAAGATTGCCTTGCAGCGTATTCCAATAAGGCAGGCTGACTGCAAGCGCCTCGGGTTTTCCCAAACCTTCCAAAACGATAACGCGACCCTCTTTCAGCAACGCCTGCAAGGCAGGCTCAGATGCAGACACTTCCAGCCGTGATTTGGCGATCATCTCTTTAATGGGAGCGATCTGCAAAGCAAGCGCTGCTTCGAAGAGTACATCAGATGGCGAACCTTGAGCAAGAGAGTCTAATGACTTGAGCACATCTGCGTCAAAGCGCTTGTGTCTGCCTTTGGGTTGATGATCTACCACCGAGCCACCGCCGAGCGTTTCACTGGGGGATGGGCGGCGCAAAATATAGCGGTCACCGCGCAGGGCAACCAGAGGGTCGCGCAATTCGAGTTGAACCCAGCCTTCACCGCCAGCGCCGATCTCTTCCGTGCCGAGTAGCCGCAGTGTGGCGACCGTCTCGCTTGCGCCAACGAAGAATTTCACTTCATCACCATGGGTCAACGGCTTGTGAATATCTTTGAGGGCTTTGAAGGTTGCATCGATGCGGCGAGTGGCTTGATATTGCCCCGGATGTGCAAGCACATCTCCGCGCCGGATCTGTTCCATTTCCACACCTGATATGTTGACGGCAGTCCGCGAACCTGGCACTGCTGTCTCTTCTTTTTTCTTGTGCGTTTGCAATCCGCGAATACGTCCATGCATGCCACCCGGCAGGATCTCTACCTCATCGCCTGCAGAGAAGTGACCATCTTTCAATGTGCCGGTGACGACGGTTCCAAAACCGCTGATGGTGAACACCCGGTCGATCGGCAGGCGCGGGCGATTAAGGTCAGGTCGTGCGGATTTGTCTTTCAATAGGGTTTCGAGGGCGAGCTTAAGTTCTTTTAACCCTGTTGCGGTCTTTGCAGAAACACGCAAAATGGGCGCGTCTTTGAGGACGGTGCCGCTCACAGCGGAGCGAATGTCTGCTTCGACAAGCTCAAGCCAACTTAAATCTGAGGCGAGGTCGGTTTTTGTCAGCACGATGATTCCCGCAGGAATCTGTAACAGGTCCAGGATCGCCAGATGTTCCTTCGTTTGCGGCATGATGCCTTCATCGGCGGCGATCACGAGCAGCGCCGCATCAATGCCTCCAACACCCGAGAGCATGTTCTCAATGAAGTCACGATGACCGGGTACATCGATGATGCCAACTTCTTCACCGTTTGCAAGGGTCAGCCAACCGAATCCAAGTTCGATGGTCATTTCGCGGGCTTGCTCTTCTTTGAGGCGGTCGGGGTGTGTGCCCGTTAATGCTTCGATCAATGTCGACTTGCCGTGATCTACATGACCTGCTGTGCCAATAACTCTCATACTTCAATTTAACCATACTTTTAAAACGAAAAGTGGAAATCTCTCGACTCCCACTTTTATTGGTAGCTGTATTATTTCTTGCTTATTTTCTTTCCATGCCCCATGATGCGTTGATAGGCAGTCATCCACTCATGGACGACGTTCATCATTTCCTGTAATTGCTTTTCTGAAACATCCGTAGTCTGGTGGATCTGATCTTGCAAGACCTGGGCGACCTCGCTAAATGAGGATATGCGTTCATCATACTTGGCGACCTCTTTGCGAATATCGCGGAAGGATTCTTCGGAAGATAAACTATATCCGGTCCAGCGTTTTTGGTCGTCGGCTTTGAAGCTGATCCATTCCTGGCGCAGACGCTCTTCGGCAAGACGCTGCATTTCAGTCACTTCATTGATGCGGCGCTCAAGTTTTGCGTTAAGGTCCATATAGGTATCTTGCGCCTTTTTCGCGCTTCGCAGGGTCTCGTCCATTTTTTGGATCTGTTCATCGAGGGCTTCAGCTTCCTTTTGAAAGGAGTTGAATTTTTCCTCCCAATCTTTCCAGGTGCGTTCGCGGTCAATGAGCGCCACACGCTGCTGGTCGAGGAAAACGGCTTGTGCCTGTTTGCGTTCCAATTCAGAGGCAAGCAATTCCGTCATCCGATTTTCCACGTTTCGGATGGTGTCGCTTTGCACTGTGGCTTTTTCCCGGTTCTCGTCGATGCGTTTGCGCAGTGCGGTGACCTCGCCTTGCAGGTCGGCGATACGTTTCAGGTCATTCTTGCGGGCTTCGTCGTTGGCAAGCAGCGTATGTCGAACATCTTCATTCGAGCGCTTTGCTTCATCAATAGATAGTTTAAGGTCGGCAATGTTGTTAAGCGCGCGCTGGGTTTCGTCGGCTCGTTCTTTGAAAAGTTTTTTGTACTCTGCCGGGTTGAACGATGATTTGACCTGTGTAATAAGTTTACTGAGTTCGCTGATCTCGATTTGAAATTTTTTTGTGGTTTCTTTTTCCTCTTTGTCGCGTTCCTTTTCGTTCTCTGTGATCATTTTTACAATATCGACGCGTTGTTTCGATATCATGCTTTCGAATTGGTCCACCCGCTTCGAGGCAGGCGCGATATCGGTCACTTGTTTGCTGAGCGTTTTGATCTGTTTGGAGACGGCGCTTACCGAGGTCTCAAAGGATGCCAGGGTTTCTTTTAACGCGGCAAGAGTTTCTTTGGTATCACGCTGTTGTTTATCGAGAAATTCAAGGCGTTTTATGATCTGTTCAAATTCCATAAGGGCTCCATATTGTGCTTTGGTAAATTATACCTTTTTGTGAAACCGGGTTATTGAAAGAGATGCTCGAATAGTTTTGGAAGACTGGAAAGATAAGGCTGAAGGATTTGCGGGAATAACCCAAGCAGGAAGAGCCCAACGATGCCGAGCCCCAGCATGCTGATCTGCACCCAAGATTCTTTAACCTCCCATCGCTTGTCTTCTGTTGCCATGACAAGCGCCGCCAGTGTGCGGATGGCGGCAATGAGTAAGCCTGCCAGCCCAAGAAAGACCCACACAGAAGCCGCCAACGATTGTAACGATAATTCCTGCCAGAGCGCCAGCCGTGAAGGGAACCCTGCCAGCAATGGAAAGCCAGCGACTGAAAGATGGGCAATAATGAGTGCGGCAGTCGCCACTGGATAATTGCGTGCCATGCCTTGTACGTCACTGAACTTTAATGGATACGCGTTGCGTTTGATGATCGAAAGTGCCAGTGCCCAAACGCTGAATTCCAATCCGCGTGGGATGAGCATCAGAAAGACAATGTAAACCAAATCTGCAGATTGCAATCCCAATGTCAAAAGGAGAAGACCCGTCTCTGCGATCGCGGCATATGCAAGGATGCGCCCGAGATGACGCTGTAACGATCCCAGAATCCCGCCAGAGGCGGTCATGATCACTCCAGAGAAGAGAATAGCATTGGCGATCTGAGGAGTGTTCCCAAGCCAGGTGTAGCGGTCGAGAAAACCGAGCGCAAAGATAACGGTGAAGGTTGGCAATGCCCAAAGTAAAAATCCGGTTGCATAGGGAGAGGCTTCTTCCATTAACTGCGGAATCCAATTGTAGAGCGGGAAAACAGCAAAAAGGAAGGCGAACCCCATGGTGAGCATCACACCTGCCTGAATGGTGCTCCCCAAGTCTCCTGGACTGGCTTCCACACCGGCAAGCATCCAACCGGAGAAAAGAATGAATGGCATGGCAAGGGTTTGGTAAATGATGAAACGCACAACACCTCGCCCAGGTTTTTGGTACAGGGGAACCAGAAGCGGTACCACCAGCATGGCTGCCATTTCGATCAGCAGCGCGGCATACAAGAACGGCTCCACAGCAAGCGAGGCGATTAGCAGGGCGATAATCATTAACCCAAGCGACACAAAGCGATGGGCGGTCCCTGAAGCTTCGGTGCCGAAGAACCATAATGCTGAAAGCCCATAGATGAAGGCGATCAAGGGACCATCTGCGGCGGTCAGTTCGAAACTGCGTCCGAAAAACTGAATGGCTGGAGAGATCTTTAACGATACCTCACCGATCAATAACGCGGTATCGATGGGGATAAACAATGCGATCAACGATAGCAGGGCAGATATGCCGCCGCCAATGTATGCGGAATATCGTTCGCCCAGCAAAAGCAGAATCAAAGCGCCGGCAGCAAAAGGCACGGCGATCCAAAGAAGGGGGGCGCTCATCCTTCCTCCTCGGGAGATGTGAGGGGAATGAAGCCAGCCATCAGTAGGTACGATCCTAGAATTCCCAAACCAAGGTTGATGGCAGCCAGCAAACCTGTGACAAGAATTGCGCTTTCGACCGCGGCATATAGAATTTCAAACCCTGAAAGTATTGTTAGCAGTCCCAACGAGATGCGCAGCAGGTCATTCGTTACGCCGAGATGCGCCACGCCTGAACCGATCAGTAAAAGCCCGCCAACGATAACCGGCAAGCCAAGACCAGGGATGGAAGCTTCCACGCGCGGAGCCGTTCCGAAGGCGGCGATTGTCACAATGCCCATCAACGCGATTCGAAAGGCACCATTATGAGGTTGAAAAGTGTCCAATTCGCCTTGACCGATCTGTGTAAGGTTGAGGCGGGTCATACCAAGAATGGCAACCACCATCCACCCGGTGATCAATTTGACCGACCCCATGGCGAAGGGTAAATGCTGGCTGACAAGCCAAAACGCTGCCAGGTATTGCAATGCGAGCGCACCTAAACTGATGCGCCAATCGCGGCTGAGTAGAATGACAATGGAGGTGATTAACGAAAGCGCGACCGCTGCCCATGAAATAATATCTGAAAGCATGGTTATTGAATGCCTTGTACGATGATCGAAATGAAAAGGGTCAGGAATAACAACGTCCACATAATGCCGCCCTCACCTTCGAGGGCATCTGTCACTGACAGACCCAGCCGCGCCAAGCCGCGGTAGATAGACCAAAGTCCCTGATACAACCCATTGACGCTCATGCCTGCCGATGTGACCCAATGGGCACGCACCGGGTTGAAGATGCGAAAACGTCTGCTTCCCCAGACCAGCCCTAACGTTAAGAAAGAGGCGATGATGGCGATGAGAATATTTCCGAGTTGAAGCGCACCGTCCCAGCCGATGAATCCGAAGATGACCTGCATCGCAATTAAGAGAACAATGCCTGCCGGGAATACGATTTTTGCCCAGCCGGGCTGCTCGTTGAGTGAATCGCTGGTGTTTGCTCGCAAGGCGTGACGTACAAACCCTGCTGCGATCAAGGCTTGTGCTGCCACCCCGAATGGGATGATCAAGTTGAATGACCCCTGCCACGCGCTGGCGGTGAGTGAAAAAGGCAGGCTCGAAAGACTCCATGCGCCGACCAACAAGGCGCGATTGAGCCAATTGATCTGAACCGAAGAAAGGAAGAGCATTCCTCCAACCAGGACCAATGCGCAAGCCCAGGCGGCGGCACCGATTGAATTGCCACTCAGTGCAGAAAGAATGGAAAGCGAGGCGATGCCGATCATCCAATATGGGCGTCCGTTCAACTCATCGGGGGCGCGCAGCCACATCCAGCCGCCATACAACGCTGCTGCGGTGACAAAGACCATCAAGAATGGAGTCAGTGCTGTGCTGGTGATCTGAACACGCCCCAAAATACTAAGCGTAGACGCTGCACCCACAAGTCGCAGGGCTGTACCGAACCCACGCCGAAGCGAGGACTCGGCGGAATAGGGCAGATGCAACGGCAAGACGCCGAGGCGTAACCCAGCTGCGATCACAAGATATACACCCGCATTTGGCGGAATGGATTGAAATGTAAAAACATTGCCTGTTGAAAAACTTTCAATGTACGACCATAACAAAAGCGCAATACCGAATGCACGGGTTGAAAAAGAAATGACCACCCGTTCGTTATTTTTCTCGCCATGCACGGAACTTAATTGAATTGCCAATTCGGTCAGGTCGAAAAGCGCCCAGATCAGTAAAAGGGTGAGAGGATTATTCGCTGTAATTGCCAATAACCCCAACCCACCTAAGATAAGCGTACCCGCCCATGAAAGTGAATTTATAAAGATCGGACGTGAGACGGCGGTTAACAAGATCGACAACGTGAGAGTAACGATACTCGCAGCAAGCGCCCAGGTGGCACCATCCACACGGAAAAATACCGGCGTTTTGAACAAGGTCTGCGGCTGCCAAGCTGGGAAAGCAAATTCAACCGGCATTTGTAGCAGCCAAAAGAATACACTGAGGAAGGCAAGCAGTCCGCCGCCGGTAGCGACCAGCCATGTGTAACGCGCCTGCGGCTGTATGACGCGCACGACCACCAGCGCAGAAGCGGTAAGAAAGAGCAACAGACAAGTGACCAAGATTAACATGGGAAGACATAATTGTATCAGGATTATTACTGCTGCGCTTCAGCCCTGTGGGTTTGGTAAAATCTCTGCATCATGTTTGGAAAAATCCGGCTTACAGGGCGCAGTTCTGTACTTTGTTTTTTGACGTTTCTCCTTCTCATCTCTTGTGGGACTCCCGCTCCCAGCACCGGCTCAACTCCTGACCTGACGCCTGTCTCCATTCCATTAGACTCTTTGCCCACACCGACAGCGTTTCAGCCGGGCGCAAATGCAGACCAGGCTCTTGTTCTTCTCACCCCGCAAGCCGCCCCAACGTTTACACCATACCCAACCAAATATGTCATCGCCCAAAGTGTGGACGCTCCCATTGATACCGCGCCTGCCGATACTGGCGTGACCTATCACAACCCGTTGACGGGTCTGCCCGTGACCGACCCTGCATTCCTTCAACGTCGACCGCTTGCCATCAAAGTGGGCAATTCGCCCGATTATGTCCGCCCGCAATCTGGCTTGACCCTTGCTGACATTGTCTTTGAATACTACATTGAATGGGGCGATACGCGTTTTGTGGGTATCTTTTGGAGCAATGTTGATCAAGCTGAGCGAGTGGGACCCGTGCGCTCGGGTAGATATTTCGATGAACATCTCGTCCGTATGTATCACTCCTTCCTTTTCTTTAAAGGAGCCGACCCACGCGAATTGGATTATTTCAATTCCCTCGAGATCAGTGAACGTTTTGTAACGGTGGGGTTTGGAAATTGCCCGCCGTATTTTATGGGTCATTACAAACGCGACTCGTATAATAATGTTTTCTTCAATGCGACCAAGTGGCTGGCGTGTGCGGAGAAACGCGGATACGATAACACCCCGTCTACACTTTCAGGCGGATTCTTTTCAGAAGAACCTCCACAAACGCCATTGCTGGCAGATCGCATCTACAATTATTATTCAGAATACAATTATAGCTACTGGCAATACGACCCTGCCAATCTCAATTATGTCCGTTATCAAGAATCCAAAGACCTGGTCGGTTTTCGTAAAGTGGAAGTGTACGAGCCGTTGTTCGATGATTACACCAAGGAACCTGTCACTGCTGAAAATGTAGTTGTCCTATTTGTTCCCTATATCTTTACCAATCAAAATCAGGCAGAAGATGAAGTGTACAACCCCTCATTGATCGATTTCGGCAATGCCTATGTCTTTCGTGATGGGGTAGTCATCCCTGCGCAATGGAATCGCACCTCCATCGATCAGCCCATTCTCCTGACCAATCTCGATGGCACGCCCATCTATCTGCGTCCCGGGCAGACCTTCTATCAGGTGATGGGCGTCACATCGAAGCAGACCTTGAACGGCAATGAATGGCGCTTCGAGTTTGCAACGCCATAATAACTCCTGCTCTTGTAGGGGCTTAGCCCCTACAAGAGCAGGATATGCGTTTTATGCATTACGGGTATCGCATAATTTACGAAACAGAAATTTCAATTTTTCATGCAATTTCTGAAAACTCTTAATTAATGATGAAACAAGCGATAAAATGAACCCACCCCGGAGTTCTCATGACTTTTGACCCCGTCTTTCTTGCAAACCTCACCCTCGTCCTAACCGCTTTTGCTGGCGCTTTTTTGGTCGCCTTGTGGGTCAGCCTTGTGGTGTGGACCTACCGCGATATCCGCTCGCGTGCCCGTGACCCGTTGGTACAGACCCTCTCCGCGTTATTAGTCGCGGTGCTGAATCTGCCCGGTGTGCTGGTCTATCTCATCCTTCGCCCGCCACGTACCTTGGAAGAGGAATATCAACGTACCCTCGAAGAAGAGGCGTTGTTGCAAGCGCTTGAAGACCTTCCGCTTTGCCCGGGCTGCGAACGCCGTGTTAAAGAAGATTGGCAAGTCTGTCCGAATTGCCACACAAAACTAAAGAAGACTTGCCACCACTGTTCGAAACTGATGGAATTGCCGTGGAATATCTGCCCGTATTGTGGGACACCCGCCCCCGGTGTGCGCCTCGAAGCCACCAGCCTCGATGATGCTTTGCGTGGAATCAAGATTACTGACGAAAATAACCCTTAATACATGTACAAACAATGACCTAAACTTTTGACCGCCGACAGTGGACCGCGGTCTGCTGTCGGCGGTCATGTGTTGAGAAAAGGATAACAATGAAAATCGAATCCATCACCCTGCACCACTTATCCATGCCGTTGGTCGCACCGTTCGAAACCTCTTTTGGTCGAGAAACAGACAGACAGTGCATCATCATCGAAATTCATTCCGAAGGTTTGGTCGGTTGGGGTGAGTGTGTCGCCTCGTATAACCCTGGCTATAGTTATGAGACCGTCGGCACCGCCATGCCTACCTTGAAGGATTTCATCATTCCTCTGATTCTCGGCAAAGACATCAAAGATGCGCTTGATTTTCAGGCACGCATGGAAAGTATCCGCGGACATCACCTCGCCAAAGCAGGGGTGGAGATGGCAATTTGGGATTTGCTCGGCAAACGCGAGAGTAAATCACTGAAACAGTTATTCGGCGGCGTGCGTGAAAAAGTGGAAGTGGGTGTCTCAGTGGGGATTCAAGCCTCCCCTGAAAAACTGGTTGAAACCGTTACAGACTTTGTCAACAGCGGGTATGCCCGCGTAAAACTCAAGATCAAACCTGGCAAGGATGTTGCCTTTGCCAAGGCTGTCCGCACTGCCTTTCCTAACATCCGCTTGCAAGTGGATGCCAACTCCGCATACACAATGGACGATGCTGACTCTCTAAAACCGCTCGACGACTTGAACCTTTTGCTCATCGAACAGCCGCTCTTCGAAGACGACATCTGGGATCATCATAAATTCCAGGCGAAGTTCAACACTCCGGTTTGTCTCGATGAAAGCATCGTTTCGCCGAGGCATGCTCGCTATGCCATTGAAATGAAAGCCTGCAAGATCATTAACATCAAAGCAGGCAGGCTGGGCGGATTAAGTCAGGGTGTAATGGTGCATGACCTTGCCAAACAAAACAATATGCCCGTTTGGTGCGGCGGCATGTTGGAGACAGGCATCGGACGCGCCTCGAATCTTGCGCTTTCTTCCATGTCCAACTTCATTCTCCCCAGTGATGTCTCCGCCTCCGACCGCTATTACAAACGCGACATCACTCACGAAACCTTTGTCCTCAACGCCGACTCAACCATCGACGTGCCGAACAAACCCGGCTTGGGCGTTACCCTCGATGAGGATGCACTCAAGTCCTACACTTTGGCGAAAGTGGTAATTTAATGTCCGTGGTATAAACTAGCGCTCACGCCCGTTTAAGCCAACACGTTTATAAGTACGAGGCGTTCAATGCTTCGTACTTTTTATTTTGGGACCCAATGAAAAAACTTTCACTACTCTTCATCATCATTATCTTGCTCGCTGCCTGCGCGCCTGCCACTGAAGTGCCTATTACGCCAACAGGAACTGTTCAACCAACCGCTACACAAGCGCCGATTGCAGATGCTTTGTGGGTGAGTCCCGCCGTGCCAGATGTTCTGCGCGAAGCCGCCACACTCACTGGACTACCAATCGTTGATGCACCTGAACTCGCCACGCAGATGTTGGATATCTCCGACTCCGGCTCGCTTTGGATATATGCCCTCGTCGCACCTTTCCCAACAGTGACCGATGGAATCTCGTCCGCAGACCTGATCAGCGCCTGGCAGAGCGGCTCTTCCTTAACTGGGAACGGTCAGCCATTGCTCATGGCAGAATCCACGCTGAGGGCGTTGACTGCTCTATTGGGCGAACCCGCTTCGGGCGCGGTACGAACCGCTGCCAAAGAGGAGATTCTTGCCCAGGCGTGGACTCAACCCTTTAAGTGGGCGATCATCCCATTCGAAGAAATCCAACCGAAATGGAAAGTCTTGAGCGTGGACGGTCAATCGCCGATCCGAAAAGATTTCGATGCGAGTTTGTATCCGTTGAAGGTGACATTCGGATTGACGAATGCGTCATTTAAATTGCCCGCGTCAAATCGCGATGCTTCGAAGATGACAACGGTGGTGATGACCGGCGTGACGGCGTTGGTGCGCGCGACCGCGTTTACGATGGAAACCAAAGGGGTTACCCGCCCCGGCGAGTTGATTTACGATTGGCTCCACAACGCGGATGTGACTCACATCAGCAACGAAGTGCCATTCGACCCGGGCTGCCCGCCGCCCACGCCGGGATATAAAAATTTCATTCTGTGCAGTGATCCGAAGTATTTTGAATTGCTTCAATACGTGGGCACGGATATTGTCGAATTGACCGGCGACCACTTTGCAGACCGCGGCACACAAGCCATGTTGAATACACTTGAAATGTATAAGCAGGCGGGCTTGCCTTATTATGGCGGTGGTGCAAATGAAGAAGAAGGGCGCAAGCCAGTATTGATGGAAGTGAACGGCAATAAGATCGCGTTCATGGGATGCAACGGCAAGATTTCATATACATTCGTGAAAGCCACCGATACCAAACCTGGGGCGGCAGATTGTGACTATGAATTTTTCACCCAGCAAATTCAAGATGTGATTGCGCAGGGCTACATGGTGATTTTCACTTTTCAACATGAGGAGTGCTATCACTCAGGTCCGTGTTACAAGCACGAAGATGGGTTTCATGCCGTGGCTGATGCAGGCGCGACTGTCGTGAGCGGCAGTCAGGCGCATTATCCGCACCTGATGGAATTTCGCGGTGATTCGTTCATCCATTTTGGTTTGGGGAATCTATTCTTCGACCAAATGACCTATGAGTTGCCCGATGGCTCCGTGATCGATGAAACCCGCCGTGAGTTCATCGACCGGCACGTGTTTTACGATGGCAAATACCTTGGCGTGGAATTGCTAACCGCCATGCTTGAGGATTTCTCCCGTCCGCGCCCGATGAATGAACGTGAGCGCGCACAGTTTTTATCTGAGTACTTTGCTTATAGTGGCTGGACGGAACTGCTCCCAACGCCCATCCCGCAGCCGACGGTGACATTGACTCCGATTGTGTTACCAACGCCATAAAGGATTTGCAAAGAGGTAGCATGTCAAAAACCAAATTGCTGTTTATTCTCGGGATAGCCTTGTTGATTGTTATAGCGCTATTGCCGAAATTGCAAAATAAGCGAATTTTTGAGAAAGTAGATATAACGGCGCTTGACCCTGCATTGCACGACACAAGTTGGTTACTGGGAGATTCCTGTGAGACAGGTTGTTGGAATGGTTTAACGCCCGGAAAAACACTAAGAGAGGATGCTGTATCAGAAATAAGTGTTCTCTCTTTCGTAAATAAAAATAAAATTTTTGAGGACGAAACCAGTTTCTATTTTTACTGTAATCCTCCAATGAATGAGACTGGTTGTGGACGCTTAATATTTGAAAATGGTTTACTTGAACATATATTCTTGAGTCTCAATTATTCAATCTCCATGGATCAGGCAGTGAGAATATTAGGGATGCCTGATGGATATTCATGTTTTCCGACAGATCCAGGGGCAACTGGTTATGAACTTTCTATTTTTTACACAAAAAAACAATTAATTTTAGCGTATATGGAATACAGAAATGAATTGCTTTCTTGGACAAATAATGTTTGTAATCAAATAACAGTCGATGGAAGATTGCCAGTAGGTTATCCAGTCCAGGATGTGCATTTTTTGTATCCTTATATTCTTGATGAAATGACAGATGCTCAACCTTGGGTAGGGTTTATTGAATGAGAGTTGAATAGTTTTTACAACTTTTTTACATCTCCACCACACCCAGCTAACCCTCGAATTCTAGAATCGCATCGTAACCTAAAAGGAGGTTCACGATGAAAAACGTAATTTCAAAACTTATGATGGCGGCACTTGCCATCGCACTCGTTCTGGCGGCGGTTCCACCCACCAACGCCTACGCCGCAGATGAGACTCCACCCGCGCCGACTGCCGAGAAACTAGAGGCGGTTTGGGTGCGTCAGTTGAAGATGTGTGAACGTCTGGGTAAGGCATTTGAAGATACCGATGCACACATTGCCAAATTTCAAGGCATGATCGATAAAGCCGCCGAAAAAGGCAGAGACGTGACGAGTTTGCAAGCCGCTCTCGACGCGTACGAGGCTGCTCTTGTTGCGACACGCCCGGAATATGAAGCACTCGGGCAGGTGTTTGAAGCTCATGCAGGTTTTGACTCGAATGGTAAAGTGACTGATCTGGAGCAGGCGCAAGCCACTGTGAAGGAAGTCCGTGAGCAAGCACAGGCGCTCCGTGAATCGATGGGCGGCACCTTCAAGGCACTGCGTGAAGCCGTCAAAGCCTTTCGCGAGGCGAATAAGCCCACTCAGGAAACCAGCGTCGGAAGCGATACCTAATTTAAATCAACGCTCTCGTTGGGGCTTAGCCCCAACGAGAGCGTTGAGCCATTGTGAGATAAAATATATCGCATCTCATCTCTTGGTTGAAACGAGGAAATTATGAACAAGCGTGTCATTCATACTGAAAAAGCCCCCAAAGCAATTGGTCCGTATTCGCAAGCCATTCATATCGGTGACCTGGTGTACACCGCTGGTCAAGTTGCTCTTGACCCTGCCACCATGGAATTAGTCGCTGGCGGTATCGAAGAACAGACTCGTCAGGTACTTGCCAATCTCACCAATGTGTTAGAAGCAGCGGGTACAAGCATGAGCAAGGTGGTAAAGACCACGGTCTTTCTCAAAACCATGGACGATTTTGCGAAGATGAACGCGATCTATGCCGAGGTCTTCGGTGAGAATCCCCCCGCCCGCACGACGGTGGCTGTGGCTGGCTTGCCCAAAAATGCGTTGGTTGAGATCGAGTGTGTTGCCCTCACATCCTAAATGACATCTGAACTGATCCTGCTGGTAGACGACGAACCCTCCATCACTGACCTTGCGCGCATGTATCTTGAGCGCGATGGCTATCGCATCCATGCGGCGGCGGATGGTGAATCTGCCTTGGAGGCGGCAGCCAAGCAAAAACCCGCACTCATCGTGTTGGATGTGATGCTCCCCAAGGTGGATGGCTTCGATGTCTGCCGCAGATTGCGCTCAGCGGGCGATCAAGTCCCTATCATTATGCTCACTGCGCGCGACGAAGATATCGACAAAATTCTCGGTCTCGAACTCGGCGCGGACGATTACCTCACCAAACCCTTCAATCCGCGAGAATTGGTGGCGCGGGTCAAAGCTATTTTGCGGCGAAGCGAATCGAAAAAGACAGTGGATGGACAGCCGATCCATCGCGGCGACTTGATGATCGACTCTACGTCCAGAGAAGCCCGCCTCGCTGCGCGGACCCTCGACCTGCGTGCCCAGGAATTTGACCTTTTGCTCACTCTGGCTGAGTCGCCGGGGCGCGTCTTTTCGCGTGAACAGCTATTGCAGCTAGCCTGGGGCTTCGATTACTACGGTCAGACCCGTACTGTTGATGTTCACATTGCACATCTCCGCAAGAAACTGGAAGGTGGCAACGTCAAGATCGAAACGGTGACAGGGGTTGGCTACAAACTGGTCACTGGTAACTGATAACTGTTCTTTCATGTTCTCCTCCCTTCGTTCCCGCCTTTGGTTAAGTTATGCCTTTATTATCGTTACAGCCTTAAGTGTTGTGACGATCGTGTTATTTATTTCCCTTTTTCAAAACCCACTTTTATACCGGCAGACGACGGAACGATTACGGGCTGTGCAGGCAGTTCTGGTAGAACGCTCAAAAGAAGCCGAAGCGCCGCCTTTGTCGGTTCTTGCTGCCCGCAATGCACAAACCTTCAACGTCCGTGTGGTTTTGTATTCGAAAGCTCGTGATATGGTTTATGACACAGCAGACGACCTGGCTCCGTTGGTATTTCCAGAAAATAAGAGAATTACAAGAGTCCTACCCTTAGTGCGCGATACAAATGGAACCGCATGGTTATATTCCATCGAGAAATTTCCGGATGGGACTTTTTTGATGGTCACCACGCCTCGCCCGCGGAATTCTATTTTGAATATTTTTGGGGATGAATTTATGCCGGTCATTGTCACCAGCGGGGTACTTGCCTTATTACTTTCTTTGGTGGTTGCCTTTCTCATCTCCGGTTGGATCGCTAATCCGCTGCAAAAGGTTGTCAATGCGGCGCGGGGAATGCCTTCAGCAGAGATCAAGCCTGTTGTTGAGGCGGGACCGTACGAGGTCCAGGAGTTGACGCGGGCATTTAATTCCATGGCGGCACGCGTGCAGGCGAGTCAAAAGTCGCAGCGAGAATTCGTTGCCAACGTCTCTCATGAAATGAAAACTCCGCTTACGTCCATTCAGGGATTTGCACAGGCGTTGCTGGATGGCACAGCGAATACGCAAGAATCACAGCAAAAAGCCGCACAGGTGATCTATAACGAATCTGAGCGGATGCATCGCATGGTGCTTGACCTGCTCGACCTTGCCAAACTGGATGCAGGCACTGCCGACATGAACATGTCGCCGGTGAATATGCGAGTGCTGCTGAATTCAATTGCTGAAAAGTTCACACCACAATCTCAACGTGCGGGCGTAAAGATCGAAACAGATATTCCCTCCGATCTGCCGCCTCTCATCGCCGATGGTGACCGAATGGCGCAAGTCTTCACGAATCTGATTGACAATGCGCTAAAGTTCACGCCGCGGGGTGGTGCAATTACCCTTCGCGCTTTTACAGACGCAGACAAAATGATTGCTTCTGTGATTGATACCGGAGTGGGTATTCCAGAAGAAGACCTGCCCTTTATCTTTCAACGTTTTTATCAAGCAGACCCGGCGCGCAAGGGCGGCGAAACGCATAGTGCAGGGCTGGGGTTGGCGATTGTGCATGAGATCGTAGCGGCGCATGGTGGTAGAATTAGCGTCCAAAGCCGCAAAGGAATGGGCACAACGATGGAGGTCATTCTTCCGTTGGCGCCGCCAGTGCGATAAGCATTTCATAAAAACCGACTCAGCACTTTCTTCGCCGCCACCCATTGGCGGCGAAGCCTTGCATAACCATGTCCGATCATCCAACCGTTTCCGTTATCATTCCTTGCTATAACGAGCAGGCAACCATTCGCACCTTGCTTGAGGGGTTGCGTTTGCAAACCTACCCTCTTTCAAAGATCGAAGTGGTGATTGCCGACGGTATTTCAACCGATAACACCCTCGCGGTCATATCCGCTTTTCAAAAAGAATACATCGATTTGTCAGTTCGGGTGGTGGAGAATAAGGCGAGGACCATTCCGTCTGGTGTGAACCAAGCCATTCGCGAGTCACGAGGCGAGATCATCATCAGGCTCGATGCCCACTCCATGCCCATTCCCGAATACGTAGAGCGATGTGTGGCGGCGCATCAAGCTGGCATGGGCGATAATGTCGGCGGCGTGTGGGAGATCCGCCCGGGAGCAGAGACATGGATCGCAGAGTCGATCTCATTTGCGGCGGCGCATCCATTGGGGGTGGGGGATGCGATGTATCGCCTCAATGCCAAGCCTGGAGCTGTGGATACCGTCCCATTCGGTTCCTTTCGCCGGAACCTGATTCAAAAGATCGGCGCGTTCGATGAGACTCTGCTCGCCAATGAGGATTATGAATTCAATACGCGTGTACGCGAATCGGGCGGCGTGGTCTGGTTGGACCCTGCCATTCGTTGTGTGTATTTCTCCCGCAGCACCCTGAAAACACTGGCTGAGCAATATTGGCGCTATGGGTTTTGGAAGTTCAAAATGTTGAAGCGTTATCCACATACCCTGAGGTGGCGTCAGGCATTGCCCCCGGCGTTCGTCTTCATTTTAGGGTCTTTGATTGTGTTATCCTTGGGAT
The DNA here is from genome assembly GCA_017303735.1 of Anaerolineae bacterium. The sequence continues at coordinate 23,196 of JAFLCF010000007.1, read as the reverse complement.
TAACGATTGCGCAAGTGTTCCTCGCCTTGCAATTATCTGTTTATTTTTTGGTGTTGGGGGGTGCCGGGCTGCTGCTGGCAATTAAGAAAAAGAAAGGGTTTTTACTCTGGGGGCTGCCGCTAGCCATTACGACCATGCATATTGCATGGGGCGCAGGTTTTTTGTGGAGCGGCATCATGAGCATGTTCAAGAATGGCTGATATTTATCGTCCTTCCCTGCGATTGCGACCCAGCGAACAACGCACCGTTCTCCTGATCGGAGACTTTATCGCATCCGCGGCTGCCACGGCAGGCGCGGTCTACTTTTGGTATCAATATTCCTTGTATCGTCTGGTCGAGAGCGGGGTCAAGCCCAACGTAGCTACACGTATCATTCAGATCGAAGTGCCATTTTGGTTCTATCTTTTGCCTCTGGTCTGGCTGCTGCTAATGGTCGACTCGTATGAGATCCATACCGCATCCAACTGGCGCAAAACCCTGCGGGGAATCGCTGTGGCTCCGATTGTGGGGTTATTGGCGTACTCGCTCCTGTTTACGATCAACCTTGACCCAAACTCCCTGCCGCGTATTGCGATTGGCGCCTTTCTGGTAATCGCTTCCTTCCTGACCCTGACCTGGCGCGCCATCTACATCCGACTCTACACCTCATCCGGTTTGATGCGACGTGTCCTGGTGGTCGGTGCGGGCAAGGCAGGGCGGACTCTGATCGAAGCCTATAAAAAACTCAATCCGCCGCCTTTCCTGCTGATCGGTTTTATCGACGATGACCCTGCCAAGCGGAATAAATCCTATGGCGGTTTTGCTGTATTGGGTGACAGCGAACACCTGATTGATTTAATAGAAGATTATCGAATTTCAGACGTTGTCGTGGCGATCACGGGGGAGATCAAAGGCGAGACCTTCCAAACGGTGTTGGATATTCAGGAACGCGGAGTGGAAGTGACGCGTATGCCCATTCTTTATGAAGAACTGACCCAGCGCGTGCCCATCGAACACCTTGAGTCAGATTGGGTGATCCGCTCGTTTGTGGATCAGGTTCGGGTACATGGTTTTTATGAATTGATGAAACGTAGCATGGATATCCTTGGCGGATTAATTGGCACCATGATCTTCCTGTTCGTTTTACCGTTTATTGCTATTGCCATTATTGTTGAAACGGGCTTTCCGGTTTTTTATTCTCAGCCCCGTTTGGGAAAAGGCGCACGGCTTTTCACAATCTTGAAATTCCGCACCATGAAACAAAATGCCGAGGCGGATGGTCAACCCAAAGTGGCAGAAGAGAACGACCCGCGTGTGACTCGTGTGGGGAATTTTCTACGCAAGACCCGCCTCGATGAGCTTCCACAGTTTTGGACGGTTCTACGTGGTGAAATGAGTCTCGTCGGTCCACGTGCGGAACGCCCTGAACTTGTAGCGGAATACCAAAAGCAAATTCCTTATTATCGCGCAAGATTGTTGGTAAAACCTGGTCTAACCGGTTGGGCGCAGATCAATTACGGTTATGTTGCTACCGTCAAAGAGACGTTTGTCAAACTCGAATACGACCTGTATTACATCAAGCACCGTACGTTGAATTTGGATTTCAGTATTGTGTTACGTACCATCGGAACCGTTTTAAGAAGGACAGGCAGATAATGAAATATTTAGTCACTGGCGGTGCGGGCTTCATTGGCTCGCACATTTCGCGCACTTTAGTAGAAAAAGGACATACCGTCCGTATCTTCGATAATTTCTCCTCCGGCAAGCGCGAGAACCTCAAAGGCTTGGATGTGGAGATCGTCGAAGGTGACCTTCGCGATGCAGATGCTGTTGCCAAAGCCGTGAAAGGCATGGACATCATCTTCCATGAAGCGGCGTTTGTATCCGTGCCTGAATCGATGGAAAAGCCGCAGGAATGTTTCGATGTCAACGTGACCGGAACGTCTATTTTGTTTGAAGCCGCCCGCAAAGCAGGCGTGAAGCGCGCGGTCTTTGCCACCAGCGCCGCCGTCTATGGCGACTCGGAAGCCTATCCGCTTTCGGAAGATACAGCCTTGAGACAGTTATCCCCTTATGCTACTTCCAAGCGCGTGGACGAACTCTACGGTCAGCTCTACACTTCATCATTCAATTTTGAAGTAGTGGCTTTACGCTATTTCAATGTCTACGGTCCACGCCAGCGGCCAGACTCAATGTATGCTGCCGCTGTGCCGATCTTCATCCGCCGCATCTTGGATAACAAGCCCATCACCATTTTCGGCGACGGCGGTCAAAGCCGTGACCTGGTCAACGTGCGTGATGTAGTGCAAGCCAACTTGCTTGCTGCCGAACATCCCGCCGCACCGGGGCAGATATTCAATGTCTGTACCGGTGTCGAAACCCGTCTGCTCGACCTGCTCGACATCCTCTACGAAATCTTCCCGAACGCTCCCAAACACGTCCACGCTGAGCCTCGCGCCGGAGATATTTATCGCTCTATTGGCACACCAAAGAAAATTATGGATATGCTCGGCTACAAACCGCAAGTTACTTTGGCTGAAGGTTTGAAGGAAGCCGTAGAAGTAATGAGAAACGAGAAATAAGTAATAAGAAATAAGTAACGAGGCGAGGTTTTCCTCGTTTCCCGCAACTTATTACTTGTTACTCGCTCTTCCCCATGTCCTCCCGTCCTCACGTCCGCAATCGTTTCGTCCTCGTTGGCGACCTTGCCCTCACCATTGTTTCGGTGCTGGGCAGTTTTGCGTTACGGCTGGATGTAAGCGAATTGCCTTTTTATTTTCCCGCCGCTTTGGTGATGTGTGCAGTGGCGTTGCTTATCAAGATTCCCGTCTATTATTTCTTCGGACTCTATCGCCGCCTTTGGGTTTATGCGAGCACGAACGAACTGCGGCTGATTACCTTTGCTGTAACAACTGCCTCTGTCTTGGCGTCAGGCGTCATGCTCCTGCTTATCGGCTTTGACCTTATCAAGCCGGGCATGCCCCGCTCTGCTCTCGGCATTGACTGGCTCATTTCGCTCATCCTTATCGGCGGATCGCGTTTTGTTCTGCGAATTCTTGCTGAGCAGTCATCTGTGCAAGCTAATGCCAAAACCCGTCACGCCCTCATCCTCGGCGCAGGGGACGCGGGTGCGCTTGTGGTGCGTGAGTTGCAGAAGACTTCCTTACTCAATCTCACCCCCGTAGGCTTTCTCGACGATGACCCTGCCAAGCAGAATCACAACATCTACGGTGTGACCGTCATCGGTAAGATCGATCAACTGGCAAAGACTCTCGACTCCAAGCAGGTGAACGAAGTTATCATCGCCATTCCATCCGCGCCAGGGCATATCATTCGCCTTGTCAATGACGAATGCCGCAAACGCGGAATCACCTCGCGCATTATCCCCGGCTTTTACGAACTCCTCGGCGGCAAGGTCAGTGTCAACCGCCTGCGCGAAGTGGACATCACCGACCTTTTGCGCCGCGAACCCGCCAAGATTGACGACCGTCTCATCGGTGCGACGCTTGGCGGCAAACGTATTCTCGTCACAGGTGCGGGCGGCTCGATTGGCAGTGAACTCTGCCGTCAACTCGCACGTTGGAATCCGACCGAACTTGTTTTGCTCGGTCACGGCGAGAACAGCATCTTTGAAGTGCTTCAGGAATTCAAAGATGATTTTCCCACGCTCAATATTCAAGCGGTCATTGCCGATGTCCGCGATTTGAATCGCATTGAAAAAGTTTTCAATCAACACAAACCGCAAGTTGTTTTTCATGCGGCGGCGCACAAGCATGTTCCGCTCATGGAAGCTAATGTCGAAGAGGCGGTCACGAACAACGTGCTCGGCACGAAGAACGTCGTCGAAACAGCGGTCAGGCACGGGGTGGAAAGACTCGTGCTCATCTCCACCGATAAAGCCGTGCGCCCCGCAAGTGTCATGGGAGCCACGAAACGTCTCGCTGAACTCACCGTCCTCGACGCGGCGCAGCGCAATAACTTGTCGTATTCGGTGGTTCGTTTTGGCAATGTGCTTGGCAGTCGTGGCAGTGTGGTTCGCACCTTCAAAAATCAAATTGCACGCGGCGGACCCGTCACCATCACGCATCCTGAAATGTATCGCTATTTCATGATCATCCCCGAAGCCGTGCATCTCGTTTTGCAAGCCGCCTGCATGGGCACGGGCGGCGAAGTCTTCATGCTCAACATGGGCGAGCAGGTTCGCATCCTCGATCTCGCCGAAGACCTCATTCGTCTCTCCGGTCTTGAACCCTATCGCGACATCGACATTCAAACCACCGGCATTCGTCCCGGCGAAAAACTGCGCGAAGACCTGCTCGAAGACGGCGTGGATTTTGAACGCACCCAACACTCGGAAATTTTCCGCATGTCGAAAGAGGAACATGTGGATGGTGTTGCTCTCGCTCAAACCTTGGATACACTCTCAGACCTCGCGCTTCACTCGCGGACTGATGACCTGATTCAGACCATCAATCATTTCCTACCCTCCGGCTCGGTGCAATCATGACCGAAGTAACGCTTGCTGAATGGAATCAATTCCTGACCAACTTCCCCGACACACATCTCTTACAGATGGGCGAGTGGGGTGAATTTAAGAATGACTTCGGCTGGAAACCCATCCGCATTATTTCAGGGAATGTTGGAGTGCAAATTTTATTCCGCCGCCTGCCTCTGGGATTCACGATTGCATACATGCCGAAGGCAGTAATAAGTAACGAGTTACTGAGTAATGAGTTTGGGCGTGAGATTGACTCGACTTGCAAAATAAATCGCGCCATTTTCCTGAAGGTTGAGCCCGACAATTGGGATGATGAATTCCAACTCGTTTCTCGTCCCTCGTTTCTCGTAACTTCTCCACATAATATCCAACCGCCTCGCACAATAACAATTAATATTCAAGATAGCGAAGAAGATATCTTGTCTCGAATGAAACCCAAATGCCGTTACAACATCCGCTTAGCTGAGAAAAAAGGCGTGACCATCCGCGCATGGGACGACATCGCCGCTTTTCACGAGATGATGACCGTCACTGGCGGACGCGATGGTTTTGGTGTGCATTCCAAAGAATATTATCAACGCGCCTACGAACTCTTTCACCCAAATGGGACATGTGAACTTCTCGTCGCGGAATACGAAGGCAAACCACTGGCGTCGTTGATGGTCTTTGCTAATGGCAAGCGCGCGTGGTACGTGTATGGCGCTTCCAACAACGAAGAACGCAACCGCATGCCCACTTATCTCCTGCAATGGGAAGCCATCCGCTGGGCGAAGGCACGCGGCTGTGAAGAATACGACCTGTGGGGTGTCCCCGACGAGAACGAAGAAACACTCGAAGCACAATTTGAATCCCGCCACGACGGCTTGTGGGGCGTCTATCGCTTCAAGCGCGGCTTTGGCGGACAGTTGAAACGCGCCGCGCAGGCGTTGGATAGAGTTTACAATCCGCTTTTGTATTGGGCGTATGTGAAGTTCATTGGGAATAGAGCATAGTGAATAGTAATATCTGGAACGAGATGATTTCAAAACTTCGCGATCCGCATTTCCTGCAAACCTACGAATGGGGACAGGTCAAAGCGAAGTATGGTTGGGTTCCCTTTTACGCTGTCTGGACGGAAGATGGCAAATTCTCTGTATCCTCCAATTACCAATCACCAATTACCAATATCGTCGCCGCGGCTCTCATCCTCAAACGTACTGCCTTCCGTCGCTTCTCCATCTTCTACGCTCCCAAAGGTCCACTCATGGATTGGACGAATGAGTCCCTGCGGAAGCGTGTGTTGGACGACTTGCAATCTTTTGCAAAGAAACAAGGCGCGATCTTCCTGAAATTCGACCCGGACGTGGTGCTGGGGCGCGGAGTCCCTGTCAGCGTGGATGAGGTCACAGAAAACAACGGACAAGCTGTGATGTCCGATTTGAGGCGTAGGGGGTGGGTGGAGTCATCCGACCAGATCCAGTTCCGCAATACCGTCATGGTCGATCTAACCGCCAGCGAAGAAGAAATCCTAATGCGCATGAAACAGAAGACGCGTTACAACGTGCGCCTGGCTGAGAAAAAAGGCGTGACCGTGCGTGTGGGCACGACAGAAGATTTGTCTGTACTATATAAAATGTATGCCGAGACTTCAGTTCGTGATGGCTTCGTGATCCGTGATGAAGAATATTACATGACGGTTTGGAAGTTATTTATGAGTGCAGCTGTCAGCGGTCAGCCGTCTGCCGTCCCATTGATCGCCGAGGTAGATGGGGAAGCGGTGGCGGCAATATTTTTATTCACCTTTGCCGGGCGCGGATACTACGTCTACGGCATGTCACGGGATAAGCACCGTGAAAAAATGCCGACTTATCTTTTGCAATGGGCGGCGATGAAACATGCCAAGGCGTACGACTGTTTGACCTACGATCTGTGGGGCACGCCGGAGGTCTTCGATGAAAGCGATTCGATGTGGGGCGTGTATCGCTTCAAGGAAGGCTTGGGCGGCGAAGTGGTGCGAACTCTCGGCGCGTATGATTTTGCGCCCAGTAAGTTCTGGTATTCGATGTATTCTGATGTCATGCCACGTGTGTTGAATTTTATGCGCTCGCGAGGCAAGGAAAAAACGAAGCAGGGGTTGAGTGCGTGAATCGTGAAGAGTGAAACGTGATTTGCAAATCACGTTTCACTCTTCACTTGTTATGCCTTACGAAATAAGGAGACGCTCCATGAATACCATCGCCCGCTTAAACTTCGCCCATCTTCCCACCCCAATTGAAGAACTTCCAAACCTTTCCAAAGCCCTGAATGGACCGCGCATTTTCGTCAAGCGCGATGACCAGACCGGACTTGCATTCGGCGGGAACAAGACCCGCAAATTGGAATTTCTCATCGCCGAAGCACGCGAACAAGGCGCGGATTTGCTCATTTCGGGCGGGGCGATGCAGTCCAATCACTGCCGTCAGACCGCGGCGGCTGCGGCGCGATATGGATTTGAATGCAAATTGGTGCTTACAGGTGTCAAGCCGCAGCAAGCCACTGCCAACCTCTTGCTTGACCAACTCTTTAGCGCGGAAATTATCACTGTGGAAGATCGTGCTTTCCGCGACCAAACTTTGCAAAAGACTTTTGATGACGCCGTTGCCGCAGGGAAGAAACCCTATCTCGTTCCGTATGGCGGTTCCAGCCCAACCGGCGCGATGGGCTACACCTTTGCGATGGAAGAGTTGATGAAACAAATTAATGGAGACCTCGGAGGTTTTCAAAACCTCCGAGGTCTGGAATGTGGCTTTGATTGGATCGTCTTTGGCACATCTTCTGGTGGGACTCATGCCGGGCTGGTGTTAGGTCAGCGTTTGTTTGGTTACACAGGCAAGGTACTTGGAATCAGCATTGACGAGCCAGAAGAAGAACTGAAATCACACGTCTCTGACCTGGCTTCTCGTGCCAGCGAAAAACTCGGCGAACGGATTCAATTCTCACGCAGCGATGTCTTGGCGACAGAAGATTATTGTCAGGCAGGCTATGGCGTCTTCGGTGAAGGCGAACGCGAAGCAATTCACTTATTTGCTAAACACGAAGGCCTATTGCTTGACCCTGTTTATACTGGACGGGCCGCGGCAGGGATGATTGATTTAATCCGCAAGGGATTTTTCAAGAAGGATGAAACAATTTTATTCTGGCACACCGGCGGTCAGCCCGCGCTGTTTGCGGATAAATACGCGCAAGATGTAGTTCGTTGACGATAGACGACAGACGATAGACCATGGAACACTATCGTCCATCGTCCACGGTCTATCGTCTGCCCTTATTCACCAGTGTAACCACCCCAATAATCGCCCAAACCGAATTCAAAGCTGTCGCTGAATAAGCACCATGATTGAAAGTGTAATACGTCATAATGACGCCTGCAAAAATATTCATGCCTTGGTACGCAAACGAGTCGCTGGTTACTTTCTTGGCGGAATTCAATCCGAAAGCCAAAAGATAGGTTGCTGAGCCAACCCAGCCGAGAATATCGATAAAATTCATTATTCCAAGATCTCCACAGTCATACCAATTTCGATTTTCCCCTCATTCAAGGGAATAGTGTTCATGCCAAAGATCGCGCCGAGTTCGTGGTTACGATAGCTATTCAAGGTCTTAAGCGGCTCTTTGCTTTTTGCCAGCGTTTCTTTATCAATCGTCGTCACCACACAGCGCGGACAAACTTTCACTAACGCCATCTCTACGTTTCCGATTCGAATGCGCTTCCACGTATCTTCTGCAAACGGCTCGCAACCTTTGACCACAAGGTTCGGGCGGAAGCGATTCATCGGGACGGGTGAATCAAGCCGCGAGTTTAAATCCTGAAGCGATTCTTCTGAGATGATCAGAATTGGGTAGCCATCTGCGAATCCGGTATGGTCATCTGGGTTCACGGCGTAAATCGGATTCACTTTCCGCTTGAAGCCATCTGCAATGTGAACGAGACGAACGCTCATACCCAGCCAATCTGAAAACCACGCAGCAGTTTCATCACCCTGGTCGATGGCATTCACGCCGCTGCTCGACCAAATATCGACAGGGGTTGGCGTGCCTGAAGATTGAACCATAAACTGGAGCGATTCAAAATTCGGCGCGGATAAAGTAACCGCCTCATTCTTAAGGGTCGGCGTAACCAGCGCCAAACGCGGATGCTCACGCTGAGTCAGAAACTCGCCATTGGGCGTGACGACCATCATGCGCCGGTCATGTTCAAGCCCCATGCGTTGGACTTGGCTCGCAGGCACATCGAACCCGCGGCAGGCTTTGATGGGGTAGTAGGTTAAGGTGGAGAGGGTAATCAATTTGACTCCTAATTAAAATGACCGCAGACTGCCGACGGCAAAATGTGGTCAGCGGTCTGTCGTCTGTGGTCTTTCATCAATTTACTAATTCAGAATAGATCATCTTTGATACTTCTGCCATGCACCCATGTGCCTGATTTTCATCATCCTCAGGAAAACCATGCGTGAACAGCGAAATGGCATACGGTTTCTGCTCTGGCGGAAAGACAATGCCCGTATCGTGAAAGAAGTCACCCGTCCAGCCGGTTTTGTGCGCGACTTTTACATCGGTGGGCAGCAGGGCGGGGATACTCTCGTTGAACTCCTGCCCAAACATTACCTCGATCATTTTCTCGCAAACCTGGCGCGATACCACCTTGCCTTCCGCGATCAACTTCATCATCTGTGTGGAGCTTCTTGCGCTGGCGGCATTGTTCATGCCGAGCCGATATGCCTTTTTATCTTCCAGCCCGCGGATGACGGTCATATTCTCAATGCCGAGCTCTTTGATAAAAGAGTCCACTCGGGCACAGGTGACCCGTTCCATCAACAAATTCGTAGCAAGGTTCGAGGAGCGGATAATCATCAAGCGGTTCAACTCACGAATGGTTTCACTCTCACCAATTCGGGCGTACAACGTTTTATCTGAGTCGTCCACTTCTTCGAGCGAAAACTCACTACCATCCACAATGCTTTTGAATGAGTTGAAAATTTTCAGCGGTTCGTCCAGCGCAAGCAACCCCGCCTCTGCTTGACGGTACACTTCCATCATCACAGGCACTTTCATCGTACTGGCGGGGTGCATACTGACATCGGCATTAATAAAAAATTCTCTGCCGCTTTCTAGGTCTTGTACTGCAACGCTGATGGTCTTGCTTTTAAACCCGGCAATGAATTCTTCAAGGAGTTTCAACCTACACCCCTTCCACAACAATGACTTTTGAGATTGAATACTTATTTCGCAAGGCTCGCGCTTCGGCATACTCCGGCGAGTTGATCCACGCCTTGGCGCGTTCCACGTTTTCGAATTGCAACACCACGATCCGTTTTGGTTGCCAGTCGCCTTCAAGGTTTTCCGCGTTCCCGCCGCGCACCACATACTTGCCGCCATACAATGCCACAGTTGGCGCGGCAAGTTGTTTATAGCCTTCATAATTTTCCGGGTCCGTTACTTCTACATCCAAAATCACAAATGCCGTCATGTCATTCTCCTTTGAGTTTGATTCGCACATCCACTGCCACCGCGCCTTTTGCCAACACGAGCAAGGGATTGATCTCAATCTCTTCGATCTCTTCATGCTCTGCTGCAAGGTGAGAGAGTTTGATCAAAACATCCTTGACCGCTTCTTCATCTACAGGCAGGATACTGCGAAAGCCTTTTAACTTCTTTCCCGCCCATGTTTTACGCATCATTGCCTCCGCCTCAGCCGGGTTCAGCGGACCCAAAGCGAATGCCACATCCTTGAGCACTTCCACCTCCACGCCGCCCGAGCCGAACATCATCATCGGACCAAATTGCGGATCGCGCACCATGCCTAGGATCACTTCTTGTCCTTCAGGAATCTGACGTTGCAGTAGAACACCGTCAATTTGAACCGGCGGGAAAAGCGTTGCGATCTTTTTGACCATTTGAATAAACCCGGCGGTCACTGCCTGATTGTCTTTAATATTCAGTAATACCCCGCCCACATTCGACTTATGAGAGATGTCGGGTGATGCGATCTTCATGACAACGGGATACCCAAGTTCCTTTGCAATTTGAACGGCTTCGTATTCATCTCTTGCCAGTTTGATCGGCGTAGTGGGGATGTCGTAGGCTTGCATAAGGTCATCTGTCGATAACCCGACCGCGGACGGTTGACGATTGACCATAAAACCATTGTCCATCGTTTGTCGTCCATTGTCCAATGCCCTTTTCACTAAGGCTGCCAACGCTGAAGCCGCCCGTTCAGGGAAGGGGTAGGTCGGCACTTTCATTTTTTGGAACTCGTTACTCGCATTCTCAACCAGAGACGAACCCATTAAGGCAATCACAACCGGTTTTTCAAATTTACCAATTACTTCATTTACTTTTCTTGCCACTTCTTCAGCTTTGAACATCGGCGGCGGTGGGAGGATGACCATCACACCATCTACACCGTCATCTTGTAAAAGAATATTCAGGCACTCAGCGTATTGATCGGGCGAGGCTGAGGCGAGCATATCCACGGGGTTGCGGGTGTTGGCTGCGGATGGGAGAATGGCAGATAAAGCATTCAGCGTGGCATTGGCTAGTTGGGCAAGCACCAAGCCGTGATGCTCGAGTGAGTCGGCGGCGATCACACCGGGTCCGCCTGCGTTGGTGAGAATCCCGATTCTATTTCCCTTCGGTAACGGACAATTCTCCAGCGCCCGCGCCCAGTCGAACATTTGCTCGGCGGTTTCGGCACGGAGCACACCTGCCTTGGCAAAGGCGGCATTGAAGGCGGTATCTGATGCGGCGAGTGCACCAGTGTGGGATGCAGCGGCTTTTTGACCCGCTTCAAAGCGACCGACCTTGAGAGCAATGATGGGTTTTTGTTTGCTCACTTCGCTGGCGGCTTGTACGAAGCGCCTGCCGTTTGAAATGCTTTCCATGTACATCACAATGACTTTGGTGTTGTCGTCGCTTGCGAGCATGGGCAACATGTCTGTTTCGTTCACGTCCGCTTGATTGCCGAGGCTGACGATGCGCGAGAAGCCGAAGCCCTGCCCGCGTGCCCAGTCTATGATGGCGGCGGCGAATGCGCCGGAGTGGGAGATAAAACCGATGCCTCCTTGTTCGGGCATTGGCGGTTGCAGAAAGGTCGTGTCGAGCGGAAGATGGGTGTCGATGGTGCCGATGCAATTTGGACCCAGTAATCGCATGCCGTATCGTTGTGCGATCTCAACACATTCTTTTTCGAGCCTTGTGCCCTCTTCGTCAACTTCTCGAAACCCTGCAGAGACGATGATCGCAGCTTTGATTCCACGCTTGCCGCATTCTTGGATGGTTTGTGGTGTGGATTGAGTAGGGACGATGAGAATTGCAAGGTCAACAGGGTCAGGGATGTCTTGCAGATTAGTGTGGATCTTTTTCTCAAAAACTTCGCCGCTTTTTTGCGCAACGAAATGGATCGCACCTTGATACCCGCTTTGAATGAGGTTACGGGCAACACCATAACCAAGTTTCTCGGGCGAGGTGGATGCACCGATTATGACAACACCTTTAGGGGTGAAGAAGGGAATCAGGGAAGAATCCATGCCGCGATTAAACCACATTATTGCCTGCTTCTTCGTTGCACGAGAAAATGACCGCCGTCTACCGACGGCGGACTCTTCAATAAGATTAGTCCGTTGTTGTGGTCTACGGTTTGTCGTCAGCGCTCAATCTTTTATCAAATCCCCAGCATCTTGCTCACCACTGAAAGCAAAATGCCACCTGCGATGACACTTCCCAGTTGCCCGGCTGTATTTGCTCCCATGGCGTGCATCAAAATAAAATTATCAGGGTCTTCGTCGTTGGCAGTCTTGGCGGCTAAACGCCCAGCCATGGGGAAGGCGGAGATGCCTGCCGCACCGATGAGCGGATTGATCTTTCCGCCGGAAATAAATGACATCAATTTTCCAAACAGCAACCCCGCAACCGTATCAAGTGCAAAAGCGAATAGACCGAGCAGCATGATCTTGCCTGTATCCCAATTGAGAAAGCCAGCGGCGGTCATGGTCGAGCCGATGGCAAGACCCAGAAACAATGTAGAGATATTAATGATCTCATTTTGCGCTGCATTGCTTAAGCGATCTACGACGCCCGAAACCTTTAGTAAATTTCCCAGCATCAGCATGGAGATCAAAGGCGTTGCTTCAGGTACGAGCAAGCCGACGACCAACGTCAGCACTACGGGGAACAAGATCAACGTCCGCTTGGAGATGGGTTTGGGAGCGTAGTCCATTTTGATTAGGCGTTCTTTTTTAGTGGTCAACAAGCGCATCAAGGGCGGCTGAATGATGGGAATCAGACTCATGTATGAATATGCCGCTACTGCGATAGGTGCAAGCAATTCGGGCGAGAGTTTGCTCGCCACAAAGATCGAGGTTGGTCCATCAATGGCGCCGATCACGCCGATGGATGCGGCTTGATTTAATGGAAAGCCTAACAACACAGCCAGCATGAGCGTGCCGAAGATGCCGAACTGTCCTGCCGCGCCGAGTAAGACCATACGCGGCTGTGCTAGCAATGGCGAGAAGTCGATCATTGCGCCGACGCCGATAAAAATCAACAATGGGAATAATTCTGTTTTGATGCCCGCGTCATATAAAACTTTGGTCATGCCTTCGGCGGCGGTCATGCCTGCCAGTGGAATGTTTGCAAGTAAACAGCCAAACCCGATGGGCAGCAACAACACGGGTTCGATCTCTTTGAAAACTGCCAAGTAGATCAAGATCAGCGCGGCAAGGATCATGACACCGTTGCCGAAAGTGAAGTTTGAAAAGCCTTTTAGTAACTCTGGTAATAGCTCGCCGAGGTTCATCCTGCAAACTCCACCAATGCCTGTTTGTGCGCCACACTTTGCCCCTGATTCACTAAAACTTTTTCTATGATGCCGCTGCGTGTCGAGCGGATGCTATTCTTCATCTTCATCGCTTCGATCACCAACATCACTTGCCCGGCTTCTACAACATCGCCTGGCTTTACGAATAACTCCACCACCGTTCCTGGTAGCGGGGCGTGGAGGGATGAATTTCCGCCAATGGGTTGATTCGCCACTGATACAGGATTCATCGCCACAGGCTTTAACTCAACCTTTGGCAGCGCCTCTGTCTTGACTTGGGGCTGGTTGCTCGCTTCGGGCATGATCTCGAACCGTTGCCCATCCACCGTCACGACCACGGGGCGGGCGTTGATATTTTCGATCTCCACATCATAGGTTTGGTTATTTACTGTCAGTTTATATTTCATCGAGTCTCCGAGAAACCTCCGAGGTCTTTAAGACCTCGGAGGTTTGATGAGTGAGTCTAGTTAATGCCTTCTGAAATTCCCTTTTTCTGAGCGTTGACTTGTGCGCATGCCTAATTGCCATGCCGAAACGATTGCCGTGGGCGGGGTAGGGAGCGGATGTGCAAAAGAGTCTTCTTGTTCGGCAAGAGCCATGGCTACGGCGAGCAAAGCCACTTGCAGCTTGGAGTCGGTTTGGGATGTTGAATCAACTTTGGCTGAGTCTGAGGCGTTGCCAGTATCTTCGGTGGATTCTTTTTCGGCGGTCAGAGCGGTCAGCAAGACCATCATCAGCCAGAGCAAGAGTATCGCACCAAACACAAGCCCCATGCCGAGCGCGGTAATTTGGAGGGAGAGGGTGAAGTCAGTCATAATGTCTCTTTCCGTCATTGCGAGGAGGGTGATCTTCCCGACAAAGCAATCTCTGGTTAAGCAATAAGATTGCTTCGGGCAAAAAACAAGAGCGCCCTCGCAATGACGAATTAAACTGGAATATTCCCATGTTTTCTTGGAGGAGCAGGGGCGAACTTATCGCGCAATGCTGAAAGCGAGGCAATGATCTTTGGGCGGCTCTCGCGCGGTTCGATGATGTCATCAACATAGCCAGTGGAAGCGGAGTAATAGGGATTGTTGAATTTCTCGCGATATTCATCAGCAAGGCGTTTGCGTTCTGCGATGGGGTCTGCCGCGGTCTCGATCTGTTTTCTGTAAAGAATATTGGCTGCACCTTCTGCGCCGATGACGGCGATCTCTGCCGAGGGCCAGGCGTAGGTGACGTCGGTTCCAAGATACTTGCTAGACATCACCACATATGCGCCGCCATAAGCTTTGCGTGTGATGATACAGATTTTAGGCACGGTGGCTTCGGAGTAGGCGTATAAAAGTTTTGCGCCATGCCGAATGATGCCGCCATGTTCTTGGGCAATGCCGGGCAGGAAACCGGGCGAGTCGACAAAGGTGACCAGTGGAATATTGAAACAATCGCACATGCGCACGAAGCGCGTCATCTTGTCGGCGGCATCAATATCAATGACGCCTGCCATAATGGCTGGTTCTTGTGCTACGACACCTACGCTGTGTCCGCCAATGCGAGCTAAACCAATGATGGCATTGCGTGCCCAGTCGGGTTGAATTTCAAGGAAGGTTCCATGATCAATGATCTTCTCAATGACCTGATGCATCACATACGGCTCATTCGCCTCGAGCGGAATCATGTGATTCAACTCTTCGTCCATGCGCGAGAGTTCATCGCTCGGCTGCACATAGGGCGGATTCTCCACATTGTTTGAAGGCAGATACGAAAGGAACTTGCGTGCCATTTCTAACGCCGCTACTTCACTGGCGACGCTCAAATGCGCCACACCACTGACAGAGTTATGCACGACTGAACCGCCCAAGGATTCTGCATCGATCACTTCACCGGTCACGGCTTTGATCACATCGGGTCCCGTCAAAAACATGAAGGATTGTTTTTCGACCATGATGACTAAGTCCGTGAGAGCAGGGGAGTAGGCTGCACCACCTGCACAGGGACCTAACATCACGCTCACTTGCGGCACCACGCCTGAGTATTGCGCATTGCGCCGAAAGATTTCGGCATAACCGCCCATGGAACGCACGCCTTCTTGAATTCGCGCGCCACCTGAATCAATGAGCGAAATGAACGGCACGCCATTGCGGACGGCTAAATCCATTACGCGGCAGATCTTGTGCGATTGCATTTCGCTTAGCGTACCGCCATAAATTGTGAAGTCTTGTGAATATAAGTAAACTGTCCGCCCGTTGATCTGTCCGTAGCCAGTGATGACACCGTCACCGTAAAACTTATCTTTTAGCAATCCCAGTTCATCGCCTTGATGTGTAATGAACGGTTCGATTTCGTTGAACGTGCCGGGGTCAAGCAATGCCTCTACACGTTCACGTGCTGTCATCTTTCCCTTAGCGCGTTGTTTGGCGTTGCGTTCTTCACCGCCGCCTTCCTTCGCCTTCGCACGGACTTTTCGCAGTTCCAAAATTCTTGGGTCTTCTTGGGTCATGTTTATTCCTTTAGGTGAAAAAAATCACAATCAAGAGTATAACATTGGATGTCAGACAAGCTAGTGATGGAGGTCATGTGGGAAATAGGATAATCCGCCTCCTCTTTGGCGACAGCTGGTTCTGATTAACATTACCACTTCTTAACTGTCAATTCACCCTACTCATAAAACCACTTAAAAAACGATCCACTCGATCACTGCAAACCCATGGAAAACAACCTGTTTGTGGTATTGTGCATTTTTCAGTTGAGCAAAACTAGCTAGGGTTCCATTTTGCGCCCACATACGTCCGCTGCCTGAGGTCATTTGACGCCAAAGAAAGAAAGTCCAATTTTGTGGGTAGATGCCGATCTGCTTAATAACTTCAGGGGTCATTTGCCCAATACCTGTTGGTGTCAACGCAACGATTCGCCCGCCAGGGCGTAATACACGGACTGCCTCTTCCAGTAGTGGGGCAGGGTTGGGGAGGAGGAACAGTATGGAGCAAAATGTCACAGCATCGAAGGTAGAATTTTCGAAAGGCAATATGTTTGGGGGTATTACATGTAACGGCGTATTTTGAAGGGAAATACACTTTCGGGCTTCAGAAAGCATATCTTCGTCTGTATCTGCACCTTCCCATTGAAAACTGGTTTGTGAAAGTCCCAGTTCCAGTAACTTGCCTGCTCCGGTTCCAACATCTAGTATCCTGGCGTTTTGTTGCAAAGTTTGCACAGTGTCTACTACTGGTTGAAGAAAATGAGAATACCAAGGGGCATCTTGCACATAGTGGAAAAATTGAGCTGTATTCATAGGTTGACCTTGTTATAGTGCGTGGAGGCTGTCAAAGATGTACTCTCCACGCACTATATTTTTTATTACTAACTATTTACCTTTATCGCTTTTGGACGCCATAGCGTTAGTAAAATGATAAATAATGTTGCATTAAACATGGGAAAGCCTGAGTGATTTAACCCTACGATCCCAGTCACGGTGTAGAAGATCCCTGCTGCTAGATCCAAAGCCTGGATCAAGATCATATTGTTGATCCAAAATACTTGTTTCTCTGGTTCATGGGCGATGAATAGCATGCCAACCCCATATGCGAGGAAACGAGCTGCCAACATTCCAAGAGGATATGCAATATCTGCTTGAGGTACGGAGTGTCCCATAATTGCCAGAAAATTTATTGGAACGAACAGATACATCAGCCCCAAGATCAATTGCACAACGCCAATTACACGTAACAAAACTTTCAATTTCATTTTAGCTCCTTGTTTTTATATAAACTAAATATATTGTATATATAGTTTTTCTCAAAAAAATATTACTTGTTTAACTTCACCATTAAATCGGCGATGGTGGTCTTCGCCAATTCAGCTTTCATTGCAGCTTCTGCATCTGCGAGTATGGTGGATACAGATTGCTGTGCGCGTGAAGGTTTTACGCCGGTTACTCGCAATTTGTGATCTTGCCGAAACATGGGCTTGTTGGTTTCAATGGCAGTGAAGATATCCAGCAGGGTGATCTTCTGCGGCGGTTTTGCCAGACGCACGCCACCGCGTGAGCCTTCACGCGTTTCAATGATCTCCGCACTGGCAAGGCTTCCAAGGATCTTTACTGCCGTTGGGTTGGGTATGTTTAACGCAGTAGATATTTCCTTTGTGGGTACAAAGTCATAAAAGCCCTGACCAACTTTGTCACCGACAAATAGGACAGTAAAGATCGCCTGAGAAAATGACAATGAATAGCTCATGAATTTATTTTGACCTTAAACTTTATGTATTTTATATCTAGTTTATTTATATGTCAAGGTCTTAAAACGGATTTATTTGCTTATAACAACACGATCTCTTTTTGCGGCTCGCCAATGTACAAAGCGCCTTCTTTCGTGAGAACTACATCCTCTTCGAGCCCAATGTATCCCTGCGAGACTGCCAGACCTGGCTCTAGTGTGTAGACTTGCCCGATCTCCAATGTCTGGTTGGGGGAGTCGCCGTATTTTTCCCATTGCGGTCCCAGCAATGCGCCGCCATCATGTGCCACACGCCCAAGCTGATGCCCAAGTGCATACATGTACTCAGGGTAGCCAGAGTCGGTTACGATTTCGCGTGAGATAGTATCGATGGAGTTGCCGGTGACGCCGGGTTGCATCGCACCGCGTGATTGCTCAATGGCTGTGCGGACGGTGATGAATCCGCGCTGCACTTCGAGCGGGGCTTCGGTTTCGCCTTCGCGCAGGACGTATGCCACGCGTTGAATGTCTGAGCAGTAGCCTTCGTATTTCACGCCAAAATCAAAGTGGATGACGTGCCCCGGCTCAATGCGGATGTCCGTCGGTCCGTTGTGCCCGACGGGGGAGTTGGGTCCTGAGTTGACGGCTGGGTTATTCTCACTGGGCCAGGCGTGACCTACGCCGTATTCTTTCATGAGGGCATGCATGTAATCCGCAACTTCGATCTCGGTCATGCCGACTTTGATAAAAGCAAATGTTTTTGCATAAATCTCATTGGTGATGTCGACTGCTTTTTGAATGCGGGCGAGTTCGGTCTGAGTTTTGCGTCCGCGCATGGCGTTGATGATCGGCTCGGCACTGATGAGACGGTCTGCAAACGGTGTGCCTGCAAGATATTCACGCAATTCTTCATACATGGAGTGGGTCAAACCGTCCGCGTGGACATTGTTGCGGGAGGTGTTAACCGCTATCTGTCGCGGATTGAGGCGGATGATCGTGTCCCGCAATAATTCCTTGATGGATTTGTCGTATCCAATGACTTCGTTGTATACACCCATGCGTAAGGCGGTGTCTTTCTCGAGATTGCCGAGGATGAAGATCTTCTCGCCGGTGCGGGCTAGCAAAATGGCGGAGTGCCAAGTCAGGTCATTTTCACCGATGAGAAAATCCAGCACAGGGTCGCGTACACCGCTGGTCTCGCGGACGAAGGTGAGCCAGAGGTCAATATCTTGTTCCTTGAGAATTTCGATCGATTGATTTACTTTTTCTTGAATAAGTGACATGATGGCTCCAATTTACGATTGTGGATTTACGATGGGTCTGATCTTGCGTGGGTCTTTGACGAGGAATACTAAAATACCGATCATTACCAAAGATAGAACAATGGAGATGGTAAAGGTGGGGATGAAGCCTGCCGAGTCCGCGATCCAGCCGCCGAGGATGGGGGCGATGATGGTGGCGGGTGCGGTGAGTGTTTGCGAAAGCCCAATGTAGATGGGGCGTTCAGACTCGCTGCCGAAGTCTACGGTCATGGTCATGCCGATGGTCCAGATAGAGACGTTTGCCATGCCTGTGAGCAGAAAGATCGGATAGAACCATGCGATGGAGGCGGCGTTCCATGCCAGCACGGCGCTAAGGAACGCGGCGACGGCGCCTGTGATCAGCATGGCACGATGCCCAATGCGGTCGCCAATCCAACCCATGCCGATGTTGGCAATGGTCTGCGAGATGGTGAGGGTGGCTGTCAGGTAACCTGCCACGACCTCCGTCATGCCAAATTCACGTAGAGCGTAGATGATGTAGAACGAGAATCCCATGGTGGCGAATTGCGAAAGGATGCGCGCGCTTAGGAACCAGTTGAAGTTTCTATCGCGGCTCAAGACACGTTTGGCATCTTCCCAAAAGTGAGTCTTTTCTTCAGGGATGATTTTTTCGTTATCTTCAGGCTCATGGGTGGCGGCTAGGGCGAACCAACTTAGGGTGAAGAAAATGCTTGCAATGAAGAAGCAGACCGCAAAGTCCCAGGGAGAGGCGAGGGCATTGAGTAGGTATCCGGCTGCGATGGCAGATCCGCTGATGAAAAGATTCGCCAGCCCGGCTTGCATCCCAAAAAATGTGCCGCGTGATTCAGGCGGGATGATCTTGGAGATCATGGATGTCCATGCGTTGGCAGTGAAGCCGCCGCCCAGCCCTTGCCAGATAAGAAGCAAGAAGGTGAGGACCAGCCCAACATTCACCCCAATGACGGGGAGTAGCAGCGACACAATGGCAAACCCCAAAAATGGAATGCGTTCATGAACGGTCATCAGTAGGACAGTCCGCAGATAACGGCGCAGGCGCGAAACATGGCTGGCGGTAAAGAGCTGTGGCATTAACCAACCCGCCGAGTGAATAGCAGGGACGAGACCAATAAGCATGGCGGAGTCGGTCATGGAGGCAACGAATAGCGGCAGGATGGTGCCGAAGGAAGCGAAACCTAGGGCTACGCCGAAAAGTCCGCCGTCCCATAATCCGACGGTGACGTTGTGCTTTAGGTTCTTTCGAATATCTTGTTCAAGTGGGGAGAGCATGAAGTGGATTTTACCTTATTGGTCGAGATGGTCTGATTTGAATGGCTTTTTTGACTATGTTAAATGAGAATATCTCATTTTTGAGGTGTACAATTAATTCAGATCGGACCATGTTCCGAAACTGTGAATTCAATAAAAGGAGACGACATGAAAGGCGATGTCAAATTAGTTGAAGTACTTAACGCTCTGTTGGCAGATGAGCTGACGGCTATCAGTCAATTGATGGTTCATTCTGAAATGTGCTCGAATTGGGGGTACGAGAAGCTTCACAAGCAGATCGAAAAACAGGCGATCGATGAGATGCACCATGCTGAGTGGTTGATCAGCCGAATCCTCTTTTTGGAAGGGCTGCCGATTGTATCTAAACTCAATGAGATGAAGATTGGCAAATCAGTGCTGGAAATGTTCACCAACGATGAGAATGCCGAATTGGAAGCGATCCGTGCTTACAATTCGAGTATTCAGCTGGCGGGGGAGGTTGGTGATCAATCGACGGCTGACCTCTTAACGACCATCCTCAAAATGGAAGAGGGTCACCATAACTGGGCGAAGAAACAGCGTATACAGATCCAGCAAATGGGGCTGGAAAATTACCTGGCAACCCAGGCAGGCGGCGAAGGATAGAACAAGTACGGTCTGCGATTTCAAAAAGCTCACTTCAATTCTGAAGTGGGCTTTTCTTTTTGCTCTTGACAAACTTGCCTGCCTTAGTCTAAAATAAAAACGAACGTTCGTTCATTTATTTATGGAGACGATATGATCGAAGAAACACAGACAAAAGGTGAGCGCACCCGCACTCAAATTGAAGATGCTGCCATTGAGCTATTTATGGAGCATGGCTATCATGCCACGTCGATGCGCCAGATCGCGGAACAAGCCGAGCTGGCGTTGGGTGGAATTTACAACCATTTCAAAAGCAAAGAAGAGATCTTCGAAGCCATTATCGTCGATAAGCACCCTTATAAAAAGATCCTGCCCCTTATCCTCGAAGCAGAAGGGGAGACGATGGAAGATTTTCTCAGCCATGCGGCACGGGTGGTGATCAAGGAATTAACGTCTCAGCCGTATTACATCAAGTTGATGATGATCGAGATCGCCGAGTTTAACGGTGCGCATGGTGCCACCTTGCTCAAAGAGATCGCTCCTAAACTGCTGCCTGTTTTTGACCGCATTATAAAGACCCGCAAAAACCTGCGCCTCATCAACCCTGCCTTGCTAATGCGGACTTTCATCGGTATGGTGGTTTCGTACATGATCACCGATATGCTGATCTCTAATTCCATGCTTAATAAATTAATGCCCAAAAACCCCATCGATGCCTATGTGGATATTTACATGTATGGCATTGTCAAATCTGAGGCCTGATCCTATGTTCAATACCCGTATTAATTCGATCGTCCGTAAAGAGTTCGTGCAGATCTTCCGTGACCCGCGTTCGCTGGCGCTGATCATCGTCATGCCTATTATTCAGTTGTTTTTGCTTGGGTATGCCGCCACCACCGACGTGAAAAATGTGCCGATTGCCGTGTTAGACCAAAGCCAGAGCGCCCAATCACGCGAGTTGCTGGATGCCTTCCGCGCCGCCGATTACTTCCGCATTGATTATGTGGTCGGTTCTACAGAAGAGTATCAATTGCTGGTCGAATCTGGCAAGATCCGTGCCGCGTTGGTCATTCCGCCTGATTATGAAAACCAAATTACTGAAGGCAAGGCGCAAGTCTTGTTTGTCCTGGATGGTTCCGATGGCAGCGTGGGCGCCACGGCACTTTCCACCGCAAGGTTGATCGGTCAGTCGTATGCGACCAAGGTGCAAGAAAGCCAATTCGCCTTGCGCGGTTCGGGTTCTTTGCCCACTCCGCCCGTAGAAGTGCGCACCCAGGTTTGGTACAACCCCGATTTTCAATCGGCATATTTTATGATCCCCGGTGTGATCGGCATGATCCTGTCGTTCATCACCACCATTCTCACCGCCACCACCATCGTCCGTGAGCGTGAGCGCGGCACGATTGAACAGCTTATCGTAACGCCCATCCGTTCTTGGGAATTGATCGTAGGCAAATTGCTGCCGTATGTAATCCTCGCTTTTGTGGAGACCTTTGAGATTCTCATCGTTGGGCATCTGGCGTTCGATGTGCCCGTGCGTGGAAGTCTCCTGCTCATCACTTTGGCATCGGGTTTATTCCTCATGTCCAGCCTGGGGATCGGCTTATTCGCATCCACGATGGCAAACACGCAGCAAGAAGCCATGCTCACCGTGATGATGTTCAACCTTCCCATGATCTTTCTCTCCGGCTTTTTCTTCCCTGTGCAAGCCATGCCCAAATTTTTACAGCTTGTCTCTCTGGCGATTCCTTTGCGCTACTACTTGGTCGTGATCCGCGCCCTTATGCTGAAAGGCGTAGGGTTTGTCGCCATTCAAAGCGAACTGATCTCACTGACCATCTTTGGCATCATCATCATGGGTATTGCCGCCTTGCGTTTTCGGAAACGCCTCGACTAATCCATATCCTTCAACTTTCAACTTTTGGAGTCTCTTATGCAAAATAAACTTCCCCCTCTGCCCGTCCGTATTGTTGTCGCTGTGATCGTGCTTGGCACACTGGCATACTTTGGTTTTCAATCTCTTCAAGAAGATACCAACGGTTCGCTAACCGCCTCAGGCACCATTGAAGCCACCATTGTGAACGTCGCCCCTGAAACCGCTGGTAAGGTGACGGATGTCCGCGCCGATGAAGGCGAATCGGTGACGAAGGGACAAACGCTTCTCACCCTCGACGCAAGCCTGCTGACTGCCCAACAAGCCGTTGCCTCCGCCGCAGTGGATTCTGCCACTGCCGCCCTTGCCGCCGCGCAAACCAAATATGACCAAACTCTCGAAGCCGCGCTTGCAGCTCAAGCTGCGCAACGTGCCAAAGATTGGCAGGCGAACGCTCCCAGCGAATTTGACCAGCCGAATTGGTACATTGAGCAAGATCAACAGATCGCAGCCGCTCAAAATGAACTCGAGGCGGCACTGGCAGATATTGACGATGCCAATGCGAATCTAGATCAGGTCATCACCGACTTGAAAAATTCTGATTATTTGCAAGCCGAACAAGACCTTGCCGAGGCGCGCGCCGCTTT
>JAFLCF010000069.1 GCA_017303735.1 Anaerolineae bacterium | reverse complement strand
CCAAGTCTTTCGCTCATAGTAAAATCAAAGGATGTCCACTGAAGATATCACTCCCGTCCGCAGGCAATATCTCGATGAAAAAAAGAAACACCCAGATGCGATCCTATTTTTCCGTCTGGGCGATTTCTATGAAACCTTCGATGAAGACGCCGAGATCACAGCCCGCGAACTCGATATCGTGCTAACCTCCCGCCCCGTCGGCGGTGGTGTGCGCGTTCCGCTCGCGGGCATTCCCTATCACGCCGTTGAAAATTATCTTTCGCGCCTGATCGAAAAAGGTTATCACGTTGCCATTTGCGAACAGATCGGTGAAGTGCCAGCCAAGGGATTGGTCGAACGCAAAGTGGTGCGTGTGGTGACTCCCGGAACTGTGACCGAGCCGGGACTCTTGCCCGGGGACGCAAACAACTATCTCGCCTCTGTGATCTTGGACTCTTCCGCCTCACCCTCAGGGACAGTTGCTTCTGTTTCTTATACCGACGTGACCACTGGAGAATTCGCCGTCACCGAGCTTCCGCTCGAAGCCCTGCGCGCCGAGTTGACGCGTTTACACCCTGCTGAAATTTTGTTTCCAGATAATCAAAAACTTCCCGATGGCATCATCGGTCATACTACGCCCCTGCCTGCTTGGAAATTTGAACCCGGCAAATGCAATGAAGTCCTGCTGACTCAATTCAAGTCATCTACCTTGGATGGCTTTGGGCTAAAAGCGAACAGCCTCTCCGTCCGCGCGGCGGGTGCGATCATTCAATATCTCAAAGAAACCCAGCCAGACGCATTGAACTTACTCAATTCACTGCGGTCCTACAGCTTGAACGAGTTCATGACGTTGGATTCTTCCACACGCAGAAATCTCGAATTAGACGAGACTTTACGCGGCGAACGCAAAGGCTCCCTACTCGGCACACTTGATGCAACTATTACTCCAATGGGCAAGCGCATGATCCATCAATGGGTCAGCCAGCCTTTATTGAACGTGGAACGCATTACAAAGCGCCAAAACGGCGTTGAGTATTTCGTGCAAAACGGCATGGTGCGAGCCGAGTTGCGTAATGCATTGAAACCCATTGCCGATCTGGAACGTTTGATCAACCGCGTCATCGCCGGGCAGGCACAGCCGAGAGATTTGGTGGCAATGCGTTCAACGATCGATTCGCTTCCAAATATTTTGCATGCGTTAGACGAACGAGGAACGAGGAAAGAAGTTGAGTTGCCCTCCATTGATTTGTTGAGTGAGCAATTATTGCTTCTGCAAAACGCAATTGACGATGATCCACCAGCAACTTTGCAAAATACAGGTGTCATCCGTGTAGGGTATTCGGCAGAACTCGATGGCGTGATGGATGCATCCAAACATGCGCGCGAGTGGATTGCGAATCTAGAATCCGTGGAACGCGAGAAGACCGGCATCAAGACTCTCAAGGTCGGCTACAACAAAGTCTTCGGCTATTACATCGAAATCTCACGCGGCGCAGCTGATAAAGCGCCAGAGCATTACATCCGCAAGCAAACCTTGGTCAACGCCGAGCGTTTTATTACGCCAGAGATGAAAGAATACGAAACGCTGGTCTTGAACGCAGAAGAACGCATCAAAGAGATCGAGACGCGATTGTTCAAAGAAGTATGCGCAGATCTGGCGAAGGCGGCAAACAAAATCCTTGCGACGGCAAGAGCCATTGCCGAGCTGGATGTGCTCTCCGCTCTCGGCGAAGTAGCTGCATTGAATGGATACACCAAGCCCCAAGTCCACGAAGGAAGCGAGCTGGAAATTCACGAAGGGCGGCACCCGGTCGTTGAACAGTTATTAAAATCCGACCGCTATATTCCCAACGATGTCATCTTTGAAAAAGGCGAGATCGTGCGGGTTATTACTGGACCCAACATGAGCGGTAAATCTACGTATTTGCGGCAATCGGCGTTGATCACATTGATGGCGCAAATGGGATCGTTCGTGCCTGCGGCTTCGGCTCGCATTGGATTGGTTGACCGCATCTTCACCCGCATCGGCGCGCAAGATGAAATTCATGCAGGGCAATCTACTTTCATGGTTGAGATGGTCGAAGCCGCGAATATTTTGCATCATGCCACGAATCGTAGTTTGCTGATCCTCGATGAAATCGGTCGCGGCACATCAACATATGATGGCTTGTCCATTGCCTGGGGCATCATCGAATACATTCACAACCATCCACAGTTACGTGCAAAAACTTTATTTGCAACACACTATCACGAGTTAACTCAGCTTGCTGAGTTGCTGCCCGGAGTGCGCAATTACAACGTGGCAGTTAGTGAGGCAGATAGCGGTGTGGTGTTCCTGCACAAGATCATCGCAGGCGGCGCGGATAAATCCTATGGCATCCATGTTGCTCAACTGGCAGGTTTGCCTGCTCCAGTTATCAGCCGTGCCAACGAGATCATGACTGAACTTGAGAAATCAGCGGCACGCGGCGTGAAGATCAATCCGCAGGCGGCACAACAGGTGGCACTCTTCCCGGAGACCAATCCTTTATTGGATGAATTAAAAGTTATTGATGTCAATTCACTTTCCCCAATTGAGGCATTGAACAAGTTGTTCGAATGGCAGAAGAGATTTAGTAAATGAACCGAAAAATCCCGAGGGTTTAAGACCTCGGGATTTTTTATTCTGCGATACGTTCAAAAACAGACACCCCATTATTGGAATAAATTTTTTGAAACTCGTTTGAACCTGCAAAAGAATCTATAAGCTCTTCACTCACACCTGTCTCGCGAAGAACAACATACTGATAATCCAAACCTGTTCGCTGTGACCACTCGATCACGCAACTCGTTGAAACACAAGTTTGTAACTTGGCAAGATCGGTATAACGCAGGAAGAATTTCTCAGCCAACGTCCATTCGAGTCCTTGAATGGTGGCTTGGCTGCGCCTATCTGCCAAAGCTGGAAACCACTCAATGAATGGGTCGATCTCCGGGCTAGGATTGCCAGTAAGCGGAAGGAAAAGCGCATCTTCAGATGTGTTTGTTTGAATCCACGACATGGCATCCAGGTCGGCAGGTTTTAAACTATTGCCCACCAAACGAAATCCATACAAACTTGAGTCGACAAATAAAAGGGTCAAGACCAGAAACAGTACAGCATTGTATGCCGTATTTTTATGCAACTCATCCAATGCAAAGGTGGAACTTCGAATTTTTGAAACCCAATATGGGATCGCCTCAGCAAATGCCAGCGCAATTAACATTGTCATCGGGTAAAACGACACACTAGGCGCACTACGTGGTTCAACCAGATATGGAATCAAAACCCAAGCCAGCAGAAAATATTGTTTCTTCCAAACGCCCCATCCCAGACCTATTAATCGCAATACAACTAGTATGGGTATGACGCCGTCACCAACGATCAAACCAAACAACGCCTTCCAGAACGGCGTCCCATACGAGCCGGTATGAACGGCGGATAAAAATGGAGTCAGTCCGTGAAAAGAAATAACTGTCCCCCACCAGGGAGCCGTCAACAATAAAACACCCGCACCTACAAGGATGGAATTCAATAACGACTGGACCGTCCGCCCGAAAAATATCCACACGAGGATGCAAGTCACCGCCGCATGAAACCCTGCCTCCGGGTGACTTAGAACTGTCAGCCCGCCAAAGAGGATGGACAACGCTGTAAATTTTTTCTCCCCACTTTGAAAGAGACGTAACGCCGAATACACGGTCAATAGTAAAAATAGCGAGCCGAAGCTGCGTGTCAAACCGCCGCCCATGACGAACCAGCCAAAAGCGCCTGGCGTCAATGCATAAAAAGCAGAAGCTAACGCACCCAGCGGCTTCGATCTCATTATTTCAGAAGCAAGCAGGAAAAAAGCAAGTATCGAGAATGAGTTAATGAGCGGAGGCAGCCAACGCAGCAACGTCAACTCGGGAACGGCAAGCAAATCTGATATCAAACGAGCAAAATAAAATCCAAATGGCGGGTATGCAAAAGGAATGTTCAACCCGTTATAAGATGTGACTTCAGGTAATGCATACCCACTGTTCTTTAAGTCACGGATCATGCTCAGAAACATGCCGCCATCATTGAGAGGGAAACCAGCCATCAACCCGGGCAGGAAGCGGACGAAAGCACCGAAGATAATAGCAATGCCAAGAAGCAGTCCGATCCACTCGGCAGAAGTTAGGGTCTTTTTTTCTTTTTTTATATTCACGTCAACTATTTCACTTTCTCAAGCAAAAAATTCTCAGAGAGAGAAAAGCCAAATGGTTAGAAGCAAGACTCAGGGCAGCTGCGAAGCGGCGAAGCTTCCGCATGAAAAGACTGCGAAGGTATCATCCAAATAATGCGGCTGGCGGTCTGTTTTCAAAATAGCAATGGATTCCCAGAGCGTGTCGGTATCTTCGATGACCAGTACATCAATGAAGTTTTGTTCACAGAAGTTGTCTACTGGCTGCCAACTGGAAACATCTTTCAATGTAAATATTTCACCCACTTCGGCAACTCTTTCAAGAAAAATATCTGTAGAAATGCCGTAAGCAGTGCGATCTGAAATGGCAGATTGCCGCATTCCATATAACCCGGCTGGACGATTAACATAACTGACAGGATTGTACTGAACCACTATATCAGTGGGTAAAGTTTGTAGAATGGTGGTGTATGCCTTTCGCGCAGAAAGACTACGAGCGCCAAATTCGCTCCCGGCAAGGATGGGCTCGAAGCGTAAAAGCCCAAGGTTGAGAAGGGTTGAAAGCAGTCCAAATATTAAAAGAAAGATCAGGTTTGCCTGAGTACGTGTTGGCATATTCGTTTTAAATGAAGCCAGCACATCCACACCCCAAATCAATAAAATGAATTGACCGGGCAACCACGAGCGCCAGCCAAGATCATTGTTCACGATCAAAGTGGAACGCATAAAAGTGCCAATCAAAAAGGAGGCACAGAAAAGGAATAACTCAACCAGATATTGATTGGAGTTCAATTCATGTCTTCTTTGGCGAAACCAGATAAAGGGAACAAGAAAGTAAAAACCAAATTCGAGGAAATAATTTAGCGGCAGGAAAAGCAAACGCAGGATCGTTTGAATGATGCGCGGAGACTCTTCGGCAACAATATCAACGAAGATAAAGGAGCGGACGTCGAAGATGATTGGAAGCCCGCCACCTGAAGCCGTTGCACTTCCCAAACCTGAAAAGATGCCCGCCAAAAACCCCGCCGAAAGGAGTAGGGCAAAAAAGCCAGCAAACACCATTGGAAAGACAAAGGATCTATCTGCTTTATTCCAAAGATTCCGCAGCAAGCATATTCCCCAAAAAAGAACGAAGACGAACGTGACCCAAATCGACAAGCCGAATGCAGAGGCAAATGCCGCGCCTGCAACTGCCATTAAGATAAATTGGCGTTTTTTAGTTTGATCCCGAAGTGACAGAACCAGCATCACTGCAACCACTCCAGCCACGAGTGCGGCGATATGATGCGGAACCCATAACAGGGAACTCATCCACGCTGAAACTTGTTCGTTCCAGTGTTCTATATCAGCTATGGGAGTCTTCAAATTGCTCATGATCAAAATGGCGGGGAAAAAATCCAAGCCAGTGACGGTTAATAACCCAATACCGGTAACTGCCAAAGCCCAAACGTCCAAACGCTTCTCTTTGGAACGCAAACGCAGATAAAAAGAAATGGCTGCCATCAAGCCAAGTCCACACCATATGGCGCTGGCAAAGAAAGCGCCGCGCGCATCCACTAACGAACCACCGATGAAATCTATAAATCCGCCAAGGATGTACCAGAAGAAGTAGAGGAAACTTAATTTAACTGGTTGACCTGGAAAGTAAGACGGGTTAACAGGGGGAACACCAGTCCGCGCCATGGCATCGACAATGGAAATGCGGGTGGCATGATCAAACCCGGCTACGCTGTAATACAGTTCTTCACCCCATTGAATGTCGACCAGTGAAAAAAGCGCAAATACAATCCAAATACCGGCGCATGCGATTACCCAAATCATTGCCTTGTTCCGCATGGATGGAAATACAGGTTTGTCGTGGAAGAGCATGCCCACACATATCAAAAACAAAACGAGCACCATGATCGATGTACCCGCATATGAAAAAAGGCTGGTTGAAAGATAGAACAGAATCGGACTGACCGTAAATGAAAGTAGAAGCGCAAGCGCAAGGCGGGAGTGAAGCAAACGACGGCGAAAGTCGAATAGGTCCAGCCACCAGCCGATGACATAGCCCGGCACGATCAGCACGAGTGGGAAAAGAAAAAATCCCAGAATGGTTGATAGGATATCCTGCAGCATAAAATTAATGTTTGTCATGGAATCTCTCCGCAGGCGAATAGTGCGTAGTGTTCGTTTTCATATAAAGGTGCGCGCTGGTCTTTCAAAACTGGCAGTCTATTCCATACCGGGTCTGTATCCGCAAAGATCAAAACATCTATCGAATACGCAGCACAGGCGCGGTCGAGCCTTTGCCAGTTATCAATGTCTTCGGAAGTGAACAGCGGCGCGATTTTTTCCGTCCACCCATCGAATTCACTCATTGAGACGCCATATGCTGTACGATCTGAGATGACCATTTGATGCGTGCCGTATAGTCCGCTGGGACGGTCAATGGAGTTCAAGGGGTTATTTTGAGTAATAGCATCGGCTGGGATGTTCTCGCGCAAATAGTCATATGCCAGCCGGGCGGAATAATACTGGCGAGGTGTTTCAGAACCCGTCATGACGGGCCAGGCAAAACGCAATAATGCCGCATCCGCGATCGTGGTTAGGATACCAATCATAAGAAACACCCGCATGAGCTTGAGATTCTTTTGCGCCTCGTGTGCTTGCAGTGAATTTGAAGTCGAAACAAGGTTCAGATGTTCCCACGCATCTACACCCCAAATAAGAAGGATCAATTGCCCCGGCAGCCAAGCTCGCCAACCGAGGTCATTGCTGGTGATGAGGGTTGAGCGCAGGGTTGAGCCGATCAAGAAAGCAGCAAAAAAGAGAATGATTTCACCTACATAAAACGAATTCGATCCTAATGTCTTTCTATCCCTCGTTTGAAACCAGTAGATACCCGCGATAAAAAAGAAACCGAGCTCAAAGAGATAATTGATCGGCAATACAAGCAGCATGATCAAGGAACGTGCCAGCGGCGACCAGTCAGCGACGAAGGATTCCAATTGCAGAAAGGCACGAACCTCAAACATGATCGGGAGCGTCCCTCCCGCATCCCCGCCGCCTTGGAGTAAACCGGAAAAAAATGGAGCACCAAGCACAAGCGCGAGTACCCCGGAAAGAATCATGGGCAAGACCAGCGCACGCTCTGTTCTTTGTAGAATGAGGATAATCAGCCAAACACCCCAGAAAACAACAAAAACCAAAGTGACATAGATCGAAAGCCCAGCAGCAGAGGCAAACGCCAAACCTGCAATTGCAAGAATTGTGAATTGCCTAGAACGCGACTTCCCATGTGCAAATTGAGCTAGCAGAATCGCACACATGCCAGCGATCAAGGCTGCAAGATGATGTGGAACCCAAAGTGTAGATGCCACCCAGGATTGGATCCACGTATTCCAAACGTCAATGGAGCCGATGATCTGTCCGGTTCGTATCATGAGGAGAGTTGCTGGCAAAACATCCAAGCCACTGACGACGAGCAAGCCAATGCCCAACCAGGCAGATTTCCAAACGGCTTCGGTACGAGTCGCATTTCGCAGACGGAAATAGAGCGCAATCAACGCCATCAATCCCAACCCCACCCAGGCGGAACTGGCATTGAGTGCGGCGCGTGCATCCACAAACTTTCCGCCGATCACATCGACCATGCTGCAAAGGACATACCAAAAATAATATAGAAATGTCAACTGCATCGGCTCGCCCGGATAATAACTTGGATTGACCGGCGGGATTCCGGTACGAGTCATTGCATCGATTACAGAAACGCGAGTAGTTTGATCGTATGAAGTGACGCTATAAAAGAGGCTATCACCCCATTGAATGTTGATCAGAGAAAAAATAGCGAATAGAGTCCACCCCAACCCAAGCATCCAAAACGCGCGTGGCGGGAATTCGCCTCTTTGACGTATAACAAAAAATAAAAATGCAGCAAAAAAAACAAACAGAGTGAATAAAGCGAAGGAGAACGAAAGCAGGCTGGAGGTCAATTGCAGAACGATGGGGCTGACCGCAAAAGAGAGGACCAATCCAATTCCTAATCTCACCACAAAACGGCGCTGTCTGAAGTCGAACAGATCCAGCAGCCAGCCGGTGACGTAACCGGGTGCGATCAAGACGCAGGGGAAGATCAAAAATCCCAGCAGGGCTGAGAGAATATCCTGCAACGTATAGTTGAGCTCAGGCATGGGTGTCTTCCTTTTGGGTGGTCACCATGCGGGAAGCAAGCCATAACCCAAGTCCGCCCCAAACGGAAACAACCAGCAGATTAAGGAATTGAACCAACAAGATCAATGCCAGCGCCGATTCGCGTGCAATACCAAAAGGCGAAAGAATGGTCACAGCTACAAACTGGTAGACCCCTACATACCCCGGTGTAGACGGCAAGGCGCTCGATATTCCCAAAGCAGCGATCAATAAGAATGACTTTGCAAGTGACAGGGTTTCGTTTAACGAAAAAGCAAGAATCACCATGCCCATGCCATCCATCAGCCAAATGAGAATCGTAAAAAGCAGAAAGGGTAATCCACGGCGGGGTTGCGCAATGACTTTCACGCCATCTACAAAATGCAGGAAGAGTTCCTCCAGCTTCATCTTAAGGGATGACTTCAAGAACGGGATCGCGTGCAAAATTCGAAGCACCCAACTTTGAAAGAATGGAAGTAAAAAAATAAAAGCGACACCGACAACAGCAACGATCGCAAAACTCTTAAACGCCTCCTGCATGGACGTTGAAAATGTCACTGCAAATAAAACGGATAAAACGCCGATAACGACCAGTGCAGCAAGATCCACCAACCTTTCGGTAAAGCCTGTGGCAAGCACGAACACAATGGGAAGCTTCTCACGCCGGGCAACATACGCAGCACGGATAATTTCCCCAGCCCGTGCAGGTAGAATATTATTGCCAAGATAGCCAGCCATATTCGCCCAAAAGACTCCTGCAAGGGAAAGTGTCTTTTGAGAATTCAATAAAACCCGCCAGCGCATGGCACGCAGAAAATAGGTAACGCTGCTCCAAAACAACATGAGGCTGATATAGAAATAATTCGCCCGCCGTAGCGATTCAAAGAAGGCTGCCCAGTCGAGTCCGCGCAGGGTGAGATAAAGCAAAATGGCGGCAAGCAGGAACGAGGTCCAGAGAAGGAGGCGGTTGCGCGGTTTCTGCGATCCGGGTGCGTCGGAAAGAAAGTCCCTAAAAATTGAGTCGCTCCTTCTCGATCACCAGCGGTCGATGCATGACCTGAGTATGGATCGCGCCAATGTATTCGCCGACGATACCGAGGAACATCAACTGCACCGAGCCGAGGAAGAAAAGCCCGATCACAAGTGGTGCAGAACCAAGCGAGAATTGGAACCAGAAGATCAATTTATAGATCAGATACACAAGACCGATCATGAAACTGATGAACGAAGCCATAAACCCGAACATGGCTGCCAGGCGCAAGGGAATCTTTGTGTAATTTGTGAACCCGAGCATGGCAAGGTCGTAAAGGGTGTAAAAATTATTTTTAGTAATGCCTCGCTTGCGACGTGGCTGCTCAAATTCAATGCGCGCAATTGGGAAGCCAATATCTGCAATCAGCCCGCGGAAATAGGGATAGGGGTCCCCAATACCCTTCAAAATTTCGATTACATTTTTGTCGTACAATCCAAATCCTGTGTAGTGTTCAATAAGCTCCACATCAGACAAGGAACGCAAAACGCGATAATACATGGTACGCAAAAAATAAAAAAAACCAGCTTCATGACTTGTGGTCTTTACGCCAATGACAGTTTTAAATCCCGCCTCCCATTGGCGGATAAAGTCTGGAATTCTTTCAGGGGGGTCTTGTAAATCGGACGCCATAATAATGACCGCATCGCCACTTCCCTGCAATAGCCCGTAAAACGGCGAGCGGATATGTCCAAAGTTACGTGTGTTGAAAATCACTTTAACACGCTTGTCCTGCGCGACGAACGCACGAAGTTTTTGCTGAGTGCCATCATTCGAGGCGTTATCAATAAATATGTGTTCATATTGATAATCCAAGCCTAGCATGACACTCTTGATACGCTCGTAAAGCTCGTCTACATTCTCTTCCTCATTGAAGCAGGGTGTGACTACACTGATCATTTTCATTTCAATCCCTTAACCTTTCACCAACTTCCTTCAATGCAAACGAGACTTCATCTTCGGCAAGGTCGTTTACTCGTAAAAAAACAAAATCGTCATCCATCATAATTAACGCCAGCTTATCACCAATGCGCTTTTTATCCTTTTTCATCGCGCCGACCAAGGCAGCAGTATCAAGAGCATGAGCTTGGGGCTTAATCAAAAGGTTAGGCATGAGAATTTTTTCAGAAATCTCTTTCTCCATTTTTTCGCTCAACAATCCGCGCTGTCTTGCCACAATATTAGAAGCAAGCATTCCAAAAATGACCGCCTGCCCATGAGGAACAGCAAAGTCCGATGTACTCTCAAGTGCGTGCCCGAAATCATGCCCATAATTCAAAAGGTTTCTTCGTCCTAAATCGAATTCGTCACCTTCCATATAATTTAGCTTTACAGCCAGAGACTGACGGACAGATTGAAACAGGGCTTGTGGCTCACGCAGAAGAATGCCAGGGCAAAGTTCAAGAAGCGTATTAAACTTTTCACGCCCGCCCATCAAGTGTAGTTTGATCACTTCACCAAAACCACTAAAAAAATCCACATCCTGCAAAGTCTTCAAAAAGGGCACATGAATATAAATGTGATTGGGAGGATAAAACGTACCAAGCAGATTCTTGTAATTCCCATAATTGAGCGACGTTTTACTACCAATACAGCTATCGGCTTGTGCGAGCAACGTCGTAGGAACAAAAATCCAGGGAATGCCACGGTAAAGAGTAGAAGCCGCGAACCCACTAACATCCTGTAAAATCCCACCGCCAATGGAAATCATGGTCAAATTACGTTTGGCAGAAAACTCTACCAAGCGATCATACAGCCTTTGAACAGTAACGAGACTCTTTCCTTCTTCTGAAACAGGCAGAACAATCACTTCATTAGGTGCAATTGATTGCAACATAGTAGATGAATACAATCTCCAGACGTTTTCATCCACCACAAAGCAAGCTTGCTCAATTTTCTTGAATATATCGATAAAGGCTTCACTTTCTTCAAACGAAACCTCGTAGTCACGAATGTTGGAATGGATGGAAAAACTCAAAGACATGAGTAGCCTCCATCCACGATAATCGTTTGCCCAGTCAGATAGGTATTCGCCTCCGAACATAAAAAAGCAACAACTTCGGCAATCTCACTTGGTTCAGCAAGCCGATTAAGGGGAATGGAACTGGCAATCCTCTCAATCTCATGTGGCGGATTGTTTTGACGGGTCAAGTCAGTCAGTACGTAACCGGGTGCAACTGCATTTACAAGCACCTTGTAAGGCGCTAGTTCAACAGCCAGTGTGCGCGTCATCCCATTCAGGGCAGATTTGCTCATGGCATAACTGGCACGCCCAGGGCGAGTTACCACACTCCATAATGAGCTGATATTCACAATACGCCCAAATGATCTTAACTTCATGCCCTGGGCAAGCGCCTGGGTTATTTGGAAAGCCGAGATCAGATTGACCTGAAGTGTTTCTGTGAGATTGGAAAGTGTAACATCATCCAATTCCGCAATCTTGTTAATTCCAGCATTGTTCACCAAAATATCTACATTTTCTTTCAATGATGAAACAAAATGCTCAACTGAATCTGAAGAACTCAGATCCATATCAGTGCGGGATGGCATCAGAACTCTGATTCCACCCATTTCCAATCTGGTAGCGATCGCCTGCCCAATGCCCTTAGATGCCCCAGTTACAAGCGCCGTACGCATTTACAGTCCCCGGCTCATGATCTGTTGTATGAGGTCTTCGCTTGAATATGGGGTGTCCACCATATCAATCGTGATGGGATGATCTTTGGGACAGGGTTTAACCATCTTGTGTCCATACTTCCCGAGCATCAACTCTCGAGTGGACATCTGACCTTTTTGAAGAGGAATAGCAAGGTAAATATCCTCCTCAGTTAAGTTTTTTCCAACTTCAATATCATGACGAGCATAAACACCACGCACATACGAATCAAGGTACTTTACTTCTTTTTCAATGGGGATCTTTCTCGTATCCTTGGAAGTACCACACATCTGACGCGCCTTTTGGAATGCCTTAAACCACGTGTCAATCTGCCCAGGCAAAGAAGAATACTTTGCAACCTGAAATCCATCGGTGTCAATATCAATATGACGTTCGAAAAGGCGGACCCCTTTCCCATAACAAATATACATGGAACTTGACCAGTCATGATATTCATGAGTCGAAATGCCAATTGGGTGTCGTTCATACCGCTTTTGCAAATAATCGATCTGGTCCAACTCCATTTCATGATCTTCCGTTGGATAACCTGCAACACAGTGATTCAAGGCAAGCGGAATGTTGCGATTCTCAAAAAAGGTCACCAGATCGTCCAAATCTTTAAGGGATACACCACCGGTCGATACAATGACAGGCTTCTTTGTCTTCGCAATCTTCTCTAACAACAGCCAATCATTGCCATCAGCACTGGCAACCTTAATGATGGGCATTTCAAATTCCACGCACATATCAACGGATTTCTCATCAAAGGGTGTCGCCATCGGAATACACCCGCTTTTGCGGATATTCTCCACCAGTACGGCATAGTCATCATGAGACATTCTGGTTTCATGAATACGTCGAATATAGTAAACATCTGTGCGGTCAACAAAATCTTTATGCACGAAAGATTCGAGGTTACGAAATTGCAGTTTAATAGCCGCTCGCACATTATTAAAACGCACAACCCGAGAATGCTCCCTTACAATCTGAATTCCGCGCTCTAATTTTCCCTGATGATTATTAGTCATCTCAAGGACGAACAAATCTTCAAAGATGTCTCGTATATCCATTTGTTACTCTCCTTATAATTAACGGTCAAAAGAAATCAACATATTTTCTGCGATTTCACGTTCGTCAAGAAATGGCGACATATCCTCCAAATTCGAGGAGACCATTCGTCCATCAGGCAACTGTCGCGCGCTGACACGTGGCTCAAACGGTTGTTCTGGGTCCAGTAAAACATCACAAACCATCGGACCCGAATGCGCAAGAACTCTTTCAATGCCTGCATCCAGATCTTTGTAACCAACTCGCATAGCAGAAATGCCGTAGGCTTCTGCGATTTTTACAATATCCGGGAAGGAAACGCCACTGGTTGTGCCTTCTCCTGTCAGGCGCTTAAAATTATTTTTTTGGGACAACCGAATTGACAGATAACCATCATTGTTCAACACAAACAATTTAATCGGAAGTTTATTATGAACAACCGTCTGCAATTCCTGAATATTTAACTGCAAACTGCCATCTCCAGCCAGACAGATCACCCGCCCACTACCTCGCGCCACCGCAGCCCCCACCGCAGCGGGCAAATCGTACCCCATGGACGCGTCACCACTATTGGCAAACACCCTCTGACCTTTTTTTATGGATGCCGCCTGAAATGTAACTACATTAGCCGTACCATCACCGCAAACTACCACATCATCCTGCTGTAAATGCGTAAAAAGCCGTTCAATGAAGTAGTAAGGGTTTATTTTTCCATTCGCATCCTTACGATAATGGGGCAATACTACAGGATAACGTTTTACCCTTTCTCTACACCACTCCAGCCATTTCGCAAGACGGTCCGCCTCATAGTCCGAAGCAAGGATCTGCCGTTTCAATTCTTTCAGAAATGCGGCAACGTCACAGATAATTGGCATGTCGATCTGAATCATGGGCTTTTTCAATTCTAGCGGGTCGATATCCACTTGAATTTTATACGCAAAACGGGCAAACGATTGCCAGTTATAGCTAACCTGCCGGAGACTCAATCGCGTTCCCAGAACAAGCAAGGTATCTGAATTCTGAACCGTAAAATTACCAGCGCGTGTCGCAAGGTCGCCAGCAATACCGCCAAACAGGGGGTCATCTGATGCAAGGATATCCACGGAAGTCCAGGCAGGAACCACAGGAATATTCAACAAACGAATGACATCTTCATAGTCTTCTAGTGCATTCGCAAGTCGAATCCCTTTCCCAGCCAATATAACAGGGCGTTCCGCGGTTTTCAATTTTTTCAAAACCTCTGCACAGGCTTGTTGCAATTTCCGTTCATCAAGTTCCACTGCAACTTCCTGGGAGTATCCCAGCAAAGTATCTGGATCGACCTGAGCAGACTGCACATCGATCGGTATATCCAACCAGCAAGGACCCGGTCTGCCAGACTTGCACAAATGCCATGCGCGTTCCAGATGATATCTTATCGTCTGTGGGTCGGTAACAAGCACAGCGTATTTCGTTATGCCCTTGACCATCCCAATGATATCCGCCTCCTGATCGCCGATCTGCCTGAGTCCGGGGATATCATACGAAGAAACAAGCGTTTCACGCTTAACCTGCCCTGATATAACCAACATGGGGATCGAATCCACCCAGGCACCGAAGACCCCATTCAATGCATTGATCCCGCCAGGTCCTGTCGTAACATTGACGACCCCCGGGGTATTTGTAATCCGCGCATAACCTTCCGCTGCAATAGAGCTTGCCTGTTCGTGATGATTGAAGACAGGTTGTATGCCAGCCTGATTACCTAGCGCATCGTTGAGGAACATTGCGCCTCCACCAGTAAGCATGAAAACGTGACGGACGCCAAATTCCGCAAGACGGCTGGCAATATATTCAGAGACACGCATACTATTTAGATTCTCCTTGTATTTGGAAAATTATTAATAACTTAGAATGCAGTAAATATCTATATTAAAGTAAAAGTACTTCAAGGCAGTTGCTCATACTTTTCTTTTTCATCTTTCGTGCATATGCCTTTGCCAAATCTCTTATTTTACTTAACGACTTTCTTGAAACCAATGCAGTGTCCGGCGCAGACCCTCTCGAACAGTGAAACGGGACACCCATTTAAGTTTTCGCCGAATCTTCTCAACATTCACTACACGCCGGCGAATATTGTCAATGTCCCTTCGATCAACATAAGACGGTTCCGCGTCAATTTGATATAAACTAAGTATTTCCTTGGCAAGAGTATAGACACTCGTCTCCACCCCTGTACCGACATTGAAAACTTCGCCATCCGCCCTAGGCGATAGAGCTGCCAAAATGGTAGCTTCCACAGCATCTTCAACAAATGTAAAATCGCGTGTCTGCTGTCCGTCTCCGTGAATTTCGACGGGTTTCCTTTTCGACGCTTTTTCCATAAACTTTGCAACCACTCCACAATATGGGTTGCGAGGGTCCTGCCCTATCCCATATACATTGGAATAACGAACTACGCTCACAGATACACCATAGCTTTCATAAAAAGCCTGACAATATCCCTCCCCGCCATATTTACTGGCAGCATAAGGGGTCAACAAGTTAATCTTATCATCTTCATTAATGGGTAAATATATGGGGTTTCCATACACTGAGGCTGAAGAAGAATAGACAACGCGTTCAGGTAAAAATTCACGCGCTGCTAACAAAATATTAAGAGTCCCTCCAATATTCGTTTGAAAATCTTCATAGGGATTCTTAGTAGAAGCAATGATGTTTC
This sequence comes from Anaerolineae bacterium, assembly GCA_017303735.1. The sequence continues at coordinate 4,489 of JAFLCF010000069.1, read as the reverse complement.
GAGCCGCGAGATGGAACACGAAGTTCATCTGTTTCACCAGAGTCGCAACCAGGTCTTTATCAGTAACGCTACCCCGTACTAATTCGTATTTTCCGTCTAAATCAAAAAGATTAGACAAACTTCCAGTAAAAAAATCATCAACAACAGTGACCTTAGCACCTTCAGCAATCAGTCTTCGCACCAAATTAGATCCGACAAATCCCGCACCACCTGTAACAAGCACTTGCTTTCCAGAAAATTTTTGATCCATTGTTTTTACCTCATCACCATATAACGTTTTCAGATCTAGAATAAAACGCTATTATTCTCTATTGCTCAATCTTAGAATTTATTATTTACGAATCCCTAAAGCCAAAAAAACGACGGGTCTAAGAATACGCCACCAATCACGGATGGGTTTCATTTTCGTAGTACCATGATCGTGATAAATAACTTTCATAGGAGCCTCTGCGATCTTGCTTCCACTTTTAATAGCTTGATACAACAAGTAAGGCTCCAACTCATATGTGTTCAACCAATCTTGCCATATATCTATTTTCCTTTCCTCGAAAATTTTGGTTCGAAACGCTCGCCCTCCATTCGTGGCGTCTGTACAAGGGAAACCAGTCAGGATCTTAAAAATAATTGCATATAACCGAGTAAACGACTTCCTGAACCATCGAATATTGGGTGAATTCAAACCACCCAAATGTCGTGAGCCTTGCACAAAGTCATATCCGTCTTGAATCATCTTTAATAATTTGTATAAATCATTAGGATCATGCTGATCGTCACCAGAAAGTATAGCAACAACATCATACTTCATCAATAAAGCATAATCAATGCCGGTGCGTATCGCCGCTCCAACGCCCATATTGCGCTCGTGTTGTTTAACTGTGGCACCAGCATTTTTCGCCTCTATGAAAGTATGATCAACTGAACAATCATCAACAACAAGAATCTCATCCACCATATCTACAGGGATTTTAGCGATGACTTTCTGTATCTTATTTTCCTCATTGTAGGCAGGTATTACAATCAGAGCCTTTAGTCTTTGAGGGGTGGATTGCTTCATTTATGCTCCTTTATTTCGCACAAGGGAATTTACATCCGACGTTATTTTTTTCAAAGAGATATTGCTAGTATTCTTCAAAATGCCTGCAATAATGATCACTAAAAGCATTAAAACCATAATAAATAAATCAACAGGATAGGCTATGGAGAAATCAAAAACGCCTGCATCTGTTATGGTTTTTGGAAAGAAATAATAACTTTTTGGTATCAAAAGCAAACCAAACAAAACAGTATATAAATAATCACCCCTTGAAGTCTGCTCGTTTCTAAAAAACAAGAATAGAGGAATAAACATATATAAAAGGCGGTAGCCACCAGAAATTTGCGGAAAAACAACCATGACAATGGATAATATTGCAACCTGCCGCCACAACTGTTTTTCAAAAAAGACAACATAAGTCGATATTGGTACTAATGCCAACAACACCCCCTTTATGTACATACTAGAAAAAAGCGACATATCTATGTTTTGAATCTGCCCAGATTCTATAAAATAAACCTTCAATATCGCAAATAATGACACACTATGAAAAACGAAATTGTTCTGTAAAAAATAGCCACTCGCTCCAATCGCATCTGGAAAGCTCGAAATCGAAATCGCAGCAGATAAATTGGCAAAAAAACCTCCCTTAAATAACAAGAGTGGAACAATCGAAGCAGCCACGGTGAGAGAAACCGCGATTATCGCCTCTTTTATTTTTCTCCTGGATACAAAAAGTAATAATAAAACTACCGGGAAGGGTTTCATTGCCATTGCAAATGAAAGGAATACCGCACTGAAAATATACCTCTCTTTTGAGAAAAAATATATAAATAGCACCAACAAGGCAAATATAATCCCATCGAAATTTCCCCTGTCAATATCTATCAGAAACGGATAGGTTAGTGTCGACAAAACGAAGATGTTTGTCCAGTTGGTCGGTCGTCCACTTATTGCCAAGGAATATGAACAAGCAACAAGCATAAATCCGGTAACGATTAAGATAAAAAGAAGAAATGAATATGGAAATGGGATCAAAGAAAAGATAAAACCCATAAAATTAAGAAGAGGGTATTGAAACATGTGATAAGTGCCAAAATATGGATTTAAATCCTGATTAGCTTGCAAGACACGATAAAAATCACTAAATCGGTCTATAGGCACAAATAAAAATGTGTTATATGGATAACCTATTCCAAGGTACACCCCATATACATAGTGATAAAAAACCGCAAAACAAAATCCAACTAAAACTATTTGAACTAATATAGTAATTCTTTTTTCTCTTGACATTGATTGATATCCTGCGTTATGAAATATTTAAGCATCAATACAAATTGCGCGAAGCCTAAAACAATTGGAAATTGCACCTAATAAATTATCCGAAATAAATTTTATCATACGAAAATTAGGGGTAATTTATCCTACCGAGAGCAGAGCCACTCAACCGTACGAGAAATCTTTTCATCAAAAAAAAGAATATCTCTCAACCTTAACTCAGTCTGTGCCCGCGTTGTGGATGGAACATACTGCTCAACAGGCAATTCTGGATTTGGAACTCCACGAACCTCAATTTGGATTTCTGGATTCACGCTTCGCACTACGGCATGAGCTGTTTCAGCAATGGACAGCGATTCTTCGCTGCCAACGTTGTACGCCCGGCATGGTTCTCCACGCAGGAGCAGCGTCCATAACCAGATGGCGAGGTCGGCGGCATAGAGATAGGACCGGCGCGGAGTGCCATCGCCTTTGATGATGATCGGTCCGCCATTTATGGCATCGCGGATGAAGTTGCCGATGGCGAAGTGAATATCCAAGGGTAAGTGCGGTCCGACAAATGCAAAGCAACGAGCGATTACTGGTTTAACCTTGTGTTGTTTTGCGTACAAAGTGCAAAGATGCTCGGCGGCACGTTTTCCGTTGGCATAAGCAGCACGCGGGTCGAGCGGATCGGGTGCGCCGACATAATCTTCGGGGATGTGCGTCATCTCTGGCGGCTGTTTGCCGTAGACCGCGCCGGAACTGGTGAAGAGAAATCGATCCGCTTTGCAATGGACGGCAAAATCCAGAGTATGGCGCGTACCTTCCACAATGGTATCGAACATCAGGAGTGGGTCTTCGGCGTTGAGCTTGGCACTGGCATCCGTCGCAGCATGGATGATATGTGAATATGCACCAGCCGGAAATTCAAAATTGCGCACATCCCCGCGGATTAACTGAATGGCAGAATCCTGCCCGAGGTGAGGGAAGGCTTGTTGGAATGCATCAGGTCTGCGCGTCAAAACGGAGGCGGAGGCTTTTAAGTCCAGTTGTTTATTCGCGTGCAGAAAACTTTCGAGAAGCCATATCCCGAAAAATCCTGTGCCGCCAGTAATGAAGAGGCGCGCGCCACGCAAATCATCCCACAAATTGCAGGTGTGATCGAGGATATGTGTGAGGTCGGCTTCGGGCAGGCGCATTAACGTGTCTCGCAGAATTTCTGAATGGTCTCGGCAACGTAATCGAGCATTGAATCGGTCAAGCCGGGGTAGACGCCAATCCAAAAGACGCGATGCATGACGTCATCCGAACGTTTGAGGTCGCCGACGACACGGTGATTGATGTTGCGATATGCAGGCTGCCGCAGAAGATTGCCGCCAAAGAGCAGACGTGTGCCGATCTTCTGGTCGTTGAGATGATGAACGAGTTCATCACGCGTGAAGGGCGCACTCTCGCGGACGAAGATGGGAAAGCCGAACCAACTTGGCTCAGAGTTCGGCGTGGCTTCTGGTAATAGCAAAAACTCTTGAAGTGTTGAGAGTTTATTTTTCAAGTAGGCAAAATTCGCACGGCGTTTCTCAATGAACGAGTTGACCTTTTTCAACTGCGTGACACCAACCGCGGCTTGCATGTCAGATACTTTTAAGTTGTAGCCGATGTGCGAGTATGTGTATTTATGATCGTACCCGTGCGGCAGGTCGCCGAGTTGCCAATCGAAGCGTTTGCCGCAAGTGTTGTCTTTGCCAGGTTCGCACCAGCAATCGCGCCCCCAATCGCGGAAGGATTCGAGCAATTTCTTAATGGGCGGCTGGTCGGTAAGTACAGCACCGCCCTCCCCCATGGTGATGTGATGCGCCGGATAAAAGCTGACTGTGGCAACATCGCCAAAGGTGCCAACCAATTTTCCATTGTATGTCGCGCCAACGGCATCACAGCAATCTTCGACAAGCCAGAGATTATGCTTTTTGCAGAATGCGGTCACCGCTTCAAGGTCATACGGGTTACCAAGTGTATGAGCGACCATAACGGCGCGAGTCTTGCTCGATAAAGCTGCATCCAATTGAGAGACATCGATGTTGTAGGTGGGAATGTCCACATCCAAAAAGACAGGGATAAGGTTATTCTGAATGATGGGGTTAACCGTGGTGGGAAACCCCGTAGCAACGGTGATAACTTCATCGCCGGGTTTGAGTTGGC
>JAFLCF010000068.1 GCA_017303735.1 Anaerolineae bacterium | reverse complement strand
AAAAAGGGACGTTCTTGGCTGAAACGCTTGTTCTATGAAAAAACCGATCGATGATGGAGTTGATAACAATTCTTTAACATTCAGTAATCTTAAAAAAAACCTTTTTTTTAACTTAGCGTAGGTTGAACGACTGTTATATATCAAGATGTTCTGCTAGAATATCACCACGCTGATATAACGGATGTTTGGCTTTGTGATCTACATCCGCAATCCCTACAAAAAAAATATGAAAACATGATGGCTTTCAAGCCGCAGAACAAGCGGGTTAGTTCCATCTACGCTGTACGACAAAATTTATGAACATTGAGGAACGTCTATGAACGCTGAGCAGGCATGGCAAACCGTCCTTGCACAACTCCAAATGGATATGCCGCGCGCATCCTACGATACCTGGGTGCGCGATACCCGTCCCGTTGGCTATGAAAACGGGATGTTAACCGTAGGGGTTCGCAACGCGTATGCGCGTGACTGGCTCGATAGCCGTCTTGCAACCACGGTCAACAAACTTTTGATCGACACATTGAATTCAAAGGTCTCTGTAAAATTTATTGTTTCCCAATCGGAAGAAAACGCCTCCACCGCTGACCCGGAGCCTGCCCCTGCTTCGATAGAGATCACCCCGCCGGAGCCCAAACCTCGTCATGTCACGCTGAATCCGCGTTACACCTTTGATACCTACGTTGTGGGGTCGGGTAATCGCCTTGCGCATGCGGCTTGTCAGGCGGTGGCTGAGAAACCTGCAAGAGCATACAACCCCCTCTTCCTGTATGGAGGCGTGGGACTTGGCAAGACTCACCTTCTGCATGCCATTGGCAATGCCTGTCACGCCAGTGGACTTAACGTCTTATACGTTTCATCCGAAGAATTCACCAACGACTTGATCGCCGCCATTCGTACACATACCACGCAGGCGTTCCGCGAGAAATACCGCTCTGCCGATGTGCTGTTGATCGATGACATCCAATTCATTGCCGGGAAAGAATCGACGCAGGAAGAGTTCTTCCACACCTTCAATACCCTGCATGGACAAGACAAGCAGATCATCGTTTCGTCTGACCGTCCTCCCAAGTCAATGGTCACACTGGAAGAACGCCTACGCTCCCGCTTTGAGTGGGGGTTAACCGCCGATATTCAAGCGCCTGATCTCGAAACCCGCCTTGCCATTTTGCGCTCCAAAGCCGAGCGGACCGGGCGCATGATCTCCGATGAGATCCTTGAAACGGTTGCCAAGCGCGTGCAGTCGAACATCCGCGAACTCGAAGGTGCCTTGAATCGCATCATCGCTTACGCTGACTTGAGCGGATCTTCCCTCACGCCCAACCTCGTGGAAGTGGCTCTTGCTGACCTGATGCCCTCACGCGGCGATATCGGAGCAGAAGCCATTGTGACCGAAGTGGCAGATTATTACAAATTGACGGTCGAAAAATTACTGGGGCGTGACCGCACCAAGGAAGTTGCTCATCCGCGCCAGATCGCCATGTACCTTTTGCGTGAAGAGGCGAAGATCTCCTTTCCGCAGATCGGTGAAGTCCTCGGCGGGCGCGACCATTCCACGGTGATGTCTGCCATTGAGAAGATCAAGAATCAATATGAGAACGGCGAAGGACGCGTGCGAAAAGATATCGATTCGCTTCGCCACCAGCTGTACGGGCAAAACGCTTCGGTGTAAAAGAACATCAAAAGGACATACACAGGCGCATCTCATTTGATGCGCCTGTTTTTTTACCCACTACACAAAGGATTAATACATGCGGCGAATTCCGAAACTTGCATTGCTGATCTTTCTTTGCGGATGCGGGGTAGGGCAAGCATCCGATCCGATCGCTGTCCTTCAAAGCGGATGTGCTTCGCCGGGCAAGATCTTGTCATCTGAAGTGCCTGAAACAGCGCGTGGGTATCCGTACACGTATCAGGTCTATCTTCCACCATGTTTTTCTGGCGAGTCTGAATCTCGCTACCCTGTGCTGTATCTTGTGCCAGGGCGCGGAGGCTCTACCGATGCCTGGTTTGCGGCTGGGCTTGACGATGTGGTTGACGAGTTGATATTAAGCGAAGACATTCCGCCATTCATGATTGTTGCCACCGAAAATATCGATAGCGATGCGATGGCGGAAGCCATTTATAACGATCTGCTTCCTCATATTGAAGCGAACTACCCGACTGCCAGAAACAGAAAGCATCACGCTGTAGCAGGCGGCTCTCTTGGCGGAGTTGCTGCGTATCGTCTGGCATTCCAACATCCTGATATATTTTCCAGTGCCGGTATCTTTGGCGCTGGTGCGATTTCAGGGGAGGAGGAACGCATCCGTGGCTGGCTGTCGTCCATGCATGAAGGGAATCACGTCCGTGTTTTTATGGATACTGGAGAGCAGGATCCCTTAATGCTTGAGCGTGCATTCGTAATGAAATCTATACTGGATGACATAGGAATCGAAAATCAACTGCACAGTGGGCAGGGCGGGCATATCTATGAATACTGGGTTGAAAATTTTGAGAGCTACCTTCGGTGGCTGGCGAAAGAGTGGTGAGATCAAAAGCTATTTTTGATTTTGTTCATGTGCTAAATTTTTATTTGAAAGCTGTGGACGGTGATGTCAATTAAGATCGGGGTTGATAAAGGCTTGCCCGACGGCGCGAGTGGTGTAACCTGCCTATGGGAGGGATACAAGAAGCCTGCACCCTGTTTGTGTTCAAGCACCACATTGGCTGCGGTAGCCAGTTTGCTCATTATGTCTACGGTGTAGTCGTGCTGAATGAGCAGACCCGTTTCCAGGTCAAAGCGGAAGCGCTGCACTTTGCTATGCGTGGGAATGCTTTCAGGAAAGATTGCTTCGAGCCAGCCGGGTTGAATCTCCTTCCAGTCAATATCTTCACGCATGAGCAAAACCGGCAGAGTGAAATAGTTCCAGAAGGCATAGTTGGCAAAATAGGACATGTCCAGATCATCCCAATGCAATAACCGTTTCAAGCCGCCAGGGAAGTAGCCGCGCGCATCCTTTCGTTCCTCAATCATTTTTCTGGTTGAATCTTCAAGTCGAACATGATGTCCATCAAGCACACCAGCCAGTTGAGCGTTCTTCCCGATCGGAGTCAATGTAGAGAATGGATGGGCGACCTCCATTGAAATTTTTGCATGCTTGAAGATCGGTCTGCTTTTTATCGTGAAAGCCAGCCCGTGTGTACTGACCTCAGCCTCAATATGTTTTACCTTTGACCAAAATTCTCTTCCGCCATACGCTGCGATGGCTTTTTCTGCGGTTCGATTCATGCCTTCAATGCCTTGATGACTTCTTCGGGCGCTTCTTCAGGCGGGTAGTGACCGATCTTGTTCAAGACATTGAGCGTATGGTTTTGCATTAAGTCGGTCCATACTTTTAATTCGCCTTCTTTGAAAGCAATATCTGAATCGCCCCACACAATGGCAGTGGGGATGTGCTTGATCTTTTCGCGCTGATCCCACAGTGTTTTCAACCACGGAGTTGAGCCGATAATCTCGCGCGGAAAGACCCAGGTGCCCACGCGGGCAGTCTTTTCTTCATGTGGCATGAAGTAATGCTTGCGCACTTCTTCGGGCATCTTTTTCTTCGGTCCATAAGCGGCTTTCGATAAGACTTTGCCGATCATGTTGAAATTAAGTGTGAAGAACTTGCCGATGGGTCCGCCAGCCATGCCGCTGAATCTTGTGAAGTTGGGAATATCATCCACGGGCCAGAACCAGGAATTTGTGACCACGATCTTCTTGACCTTTTCAGGATGTTTGATGGCATACGACATCGCAGGCGGTCCGCCCCAGTCGTTGAATACGAATGTGATGTTGTTCAGGTTGAGGCTATCGAGAAAATCTTCCACGTGCTTGGCATGATGAATCGGCAGATAATCCCAATCGGCGGGTTTATCCGAAAGCCCAAAGCCGATGTAATCCGGCGCAATGCAGCGCTGAGTCTTGGACATTTCTTTGATGATCTCGCGGTATTCAAACGACCAGCCTGGGTTGCCATGCAGCAACACGATCGGGTCACCAGTGCCTTCGTCCACGTAGTGCATGTCACCTTGCGGGGTTTTGAAATAATGGTCTTTGAACGGATATTCTTTTTCGTCCAGCCAGGCAGGTCGTGATTTGTTGCTCATTTGCTCTCCTCAGTATCTTCTACGATCATCGAAATTTGATGTAACCCTCGCATCATCATGTCCCATTGTTTTGCGCCGATCTCATCCAAAATGCGGGATTGCGCCTTCTGCCAGTAGGGCAGCGCCTTCTCCAGCGTGGACTTGCCCTTGGGCGTCAACGTCAGCGGACGTGAACGGCGGTCGCTTCCTACTTTGACCTTGACCAGCCCCGCCCTTAGAAGCGGATTCAAGTTCCGAGTCAGAGTCGTCCTATCCATTGCCAGCACATAGGCAACTTCCTGCATCGGCGCTTCGCCCATCATCTCCAGCAGACTTAACAGCGAATACTGCGTCGAGCGGATTCCCGCCGGGGCAAGTGCTTTGTCGTAATACTGGGTGATCAGCCGTGTGGCACGGCGGGTGTTGAATCCCACACAAGGTACGGCCTGGCGTGAGAATTCGTACAGGGCTTCTTTGGGAAGGTCTTTGAACATAATAGGTGTATATACACTCATTTAGGACGTTTGTCAATGGGCGCCTGCCCAAACAATTTACTGCTTCTGTTGTATCTACCCCAAACGCCCCTGCACTTTGATCAGTCGATCAACTCTACATAATCTCCAACTTCGATGTGACCGCCCTGAATGACGTCGGTATCGAGGGCGAGTGTACCGTCGAATTTTTTTACAATATGACGGAGTACTGCGGGGTCTTTCTTTTGGGTGTCGGGGTCGTAGGTGGTCATCACACATCGTCCGCGTAATTGGGCAAACTCAATCACAGCTTTGCCGATCTTCATGCGTTGACCAGGCCATTCACGCTCGGCCAGCCCTTCCACGCCGCCGATGACCAGGTTGGGACGCAGGCGGCGATGATCGTAGCCAAACTCTTTGATGGCGCCGTCCGTGGCGACCAATAACGGGAGGACATCGAAGCGCTCCATGCCGCCCCACTCGAGCAGGCGGGCGTGTGGACCTGCGGCGTTGATGATCGCCTGCGCAGACTCAGGCGCATCCCACGGCTGATCGTTGATGAAGACTTCACCGTGTGAGTTCAAAGTGGCTTTCAACCCGAGCAGTTTAGGATGCGTGCGCGAAGTGACAAGTTGACGCGATTGCTCGTTATAGACCAGCACTCTGCGGTCACCCGTAACGCCATCTGTGCTCAATGCCACAGATTTCAACGTTTCGCCCGCCAGCGATTTGACGGGATAGCGCCAGATTTCGGCGACAACCATATTCGATTTTTTACGAGACATGGCAATACCTTTCCCACATTCTGTTGAATGCGGACTGTGAATTCGAGAAGCTGAAACCGCCGCCCTGACTGATCTTCTCAGGTTGTGTTTGATGTTAGGTGAAAGTAGTTAATTACCTGAGGAGTTTGGTAAACTAGGCAATCAATCTGTTTACACCGAGGAAACCCAATGAAATATTTATTGATCAAAGGTTCGCTGCATGTGGTGGGATATTCTCCCGATGGAGATTCGATGATGTTCAAGGCGGCGAACCCTGTCTTGTGGGATGGGTTGGATAAAGAAGATAACGAACTCTTTTTAGAAAAGTTGACCAAAGAGAACGGCGCGGTTCAATTACGTTTGGAAGGTATTGACGCGTTGGAGACTCACTTCACGCCCATGCCGTTGCCTACTCCGCCTGACTTGAAGTCGAAGGAAAAAGAAAAGGACAAGGAAAAGCGACCCGATAAGGGACACTACAAGCAGCCCGATGAAATTGGACGCGTCGCCGCTGAGGCATTTATGTGGCTGGTGGGCGTCAAAAAAGTGGAGTGGCGCAAGTTCGGCAAGACCACCTGGGTTTCCAAAGCCCTTGTGGAGCAAAACGGACAGCAAGCTTGGTTGGAAGAAAAACAGACCGAGCGGATTCCCGCCTACATCGTGACTAGCAATATCGAAAAAAATGGACGCCCGCTCGCATGGGTCTTTCCTGGCGATACTGATGACGCGGACGGCTCCGAGTTGACGAAAGAAGCGCTTTCCAACCGATTGGAGAAAAGCGTCAACTATTTACTCCTACGGTACGGACTGGTCTATCCCTACTTTTTTATGACATTAGCAGGTCGCATGCGCGATAAGTTGATCCACGCCGTGCGCCTTGCCCAAGCGGACGCAGCCACCAAACGGCAAGCCCTTGAAAATAGCACAGCGGAACGAACCCGCAAAATTCCAAACCTGTGGATATATGATCGAAGTCCCATTGAGGGGATAAAGATCGCCGACATCAAGAACATCACGGACGAGATGGAGATTCACCCCTACCTTTTCCGTAAAATTATCAAAGCCTGGTACGCCCAGCAAATGAAGCGCTACTGGACTGCTCTGCGTGACAAAACTCCCTATGAGTTCGATGAAAACGATAAAAGCCTGACCCTCGATGGTCTCTTTGAAGACGGCGACCCCACGGTTTTTATTGTCAGCGATCAGGATTTTGTGAAACTCAGTGAAATTATTCAAGTCAAAGATAATACTTTGCAACTCCTGCGCCAGCCGATGGATATTGTCTTTTTGTCGTAGGGAGCGATCTCGCCCGAAGCGGATTTCTACGAATTGAGGGAGAGAAGAACTATCAATATAAATAGGGAGTCTGTGCCTTGATTAGATAGTACGAAATAAGATAAAATTGGTGAATAATCTCATTTATTCAACAGAAAGCTGTTCAAGGCGAGGAAATATGAGCCATATTTTTATTAGTTATGCCAGAGAGAATGAATCTGAGAGAGAGTCTTTGAGAGATATGTTGAAACAGGCGGAAAAGAAAGCCTGGATTGACCTCGAAGATATCCAGCCCTCAAGCGATTGGAAGGAAAAAATTAAGCATGCCATTCTCAGTGCGGATGCATTTGTTTATTTGCTAAGCCGGGAATCTATTACGTCGCCCAATTGTAGAAAAGAATATGAAATAGCGAGAAAATTTAATAAAAGGTTTTTCCTGATCCTTTTGCCTGGAACTTCGATAGAAGACTTGCCTGATGATGTTACCAAAATTCATATTTTGGAATGGGATATAGTTAGAACTGAAAAAGGGTTTAAGAAATTCCTTTATGATATTGATACAGATCATGAATGGTTGGGTTTTCACACGGACATATTAGAAAAGGCAAATTTATGGGAAGAAAAGTCCAAAGATACCAGCCGTTTACTTCGAGGAAAGGCTTTGGAAGATGCAGAAAGGCAACTTGTCCAGTGGGAAGAAAGGAAATCTGACCCTAAACCAGTTAACTTGCAACGAGAATTTTTGCTTGAAAGTCGCAAACAAGAAACCCGTTTTCGAAGATCAATCTTAGTAATCTCAGTAGCTGTACTTGTTGTTTTGGTGTTTGTTATAAACTATGCATTCTCAAAAAGCCAAGAGGTAAGTAATACTGCGGCAACAGTACAAGCTCAAGAGACTAATGCTGTAATAATTAAATCAAGTCAAGCAACGGCACAAGCAAGAGAAGCAACGGCACAGGCAGATGCGACTGAACAAGAAACAATCTCCTTGGCTCGAAAGCTAGCAACAGACGCAAAAGATATATTTAGTTTGGAGGTAGGTGATCAAGTATTGAGTGGACTTTTAGCAGTCGAGTCTATGAAGCTATATCCAAATATTGAGGCGTTAAAGACTCTCCAATCTATTACGCTTCCGCAACCTGTCTCAACAATTAGCATTGCTGAAAAAGACGATTGGGTAACGGCGTTATCATTTAGTCCTGATGAAGAAACCAAATATTTAGTAGGGGGGACAAGATTGGGATATATCCATGTTTGGGAAACTTCGAGCGGAAAAGAGGTGTTTTCTGCCAATGCGACTAGCGAAATTAAAACATTAGATTTTAATGGACAGTATATTGTAGCTGGCGATTATGAAGGAAATGTTTATGTTTGGGATGCACTTAATGGGAATCTAAATTTTGTTATCGAACAGAATTCTAATATTGTAGGGCTTCAATTTGCACAATATGGTAAATATATTGTTTCAGTTGAAAATGGAGATAATGTTGTTGAAATTCATGTTTGGGATGTTGGAACGGGGGATGAAATATCCAGCATATCTTATAACGCTGCTTTGCAATCTTTTGAAATAAGTTCTGACGGTAAGTTAATTGCCCTGTCAACCTCTGAGTGTGAACTTTATGAGATTAACTCTAATATATGTAAAGAATCGGATGTGCTGTTGTTCGAGATTGAATCCGGAAGAGAAATAGCTAGATTGAGGCATCCTAGATATGTAGAATCAATGTCATTTACCTCAAACTATGATACCTTAATCACAGGAAGTAGTGATGGTATTAATGGCTTTGTATCTATATGGAGTGATCCTTGGATGGGACCATCACAAATTTTTTTGCCTAACATTTATAGTCCGGTTAAAGTAGCTGGTAGTCCAGATGGACTTAAGATTGCGACTAGTAATAGTGATGACCAGACAACACGCATTTATACTTCTGGAAAAGAATTATCGCGTTCCTCAGTGGATGGGGTAATTGAATTTAGCGGCGATAGTCAATACTTAACAATAGATGGTTTTGATCATTTTGTTGTGCTCGAATCCGGTACGGGTGAGGAAGTTGTACGTATAGGCTTTAATAATGGACATTCTGCCATTACTACAAACTTGAGGAATTTTTATCGAAACAAAAACTTGATCGCAAAATGGGATTGCGATGATAATAAAGTTTGTTCCATTCAGTTATGGGGCTTTGGTAATGGGAATGAGGTTTCGCGAAGCGTCAATCTTTACGATATAAATTCTATTGACGTTACTTCTGATGGAACTACTGCTGTAACTGGTGGCTATTATTATGGGACGAAAGTTTGGGATGTATTCACCGGGAAACGTGTTACAGAGACGGGTGAGCAGGATGGCGTGACAACTGTTTCTTTCAGTCCAGATGGTAAATACTTTGTGGCAGGGGGAGATGATGGTACAGCACGTATTTGGGAAACTCAAACAGGGAACGAAGTAACAAGGGTTTCGCATGAGGATTATGTAACATTTGTTAGCTTTAGCCCTGATGGTAATCATGTAGTATCGGGTAGTGATGATCGTACAATAAAGGTGTGGGATTCTAAAACAGGTACTGTCGTAGCTGAAAGAGATGATTATTATGGTAGTAATGAACCTATTATCTTAAGTCCAGATGGTAAATATGTAGCATCAGTAAACAAGGATAATGGCGTCACAGTTTGGGAATTGCTTACTGGGAAGGAAATTACAAAAATTCCTTTGACTGATGCGTTGTCTATGAAATTTAGCAAAGATGGCAGCTTTATTGTTCTGGGAAATTCGGAAAGTAAAATTCAAATTCGAAGAACAATAAATGGCGAAATGTTATCTGAAATATTGTGCGACTGTGGTGAAATATCTTCAGTTGATATAAGCCCCAATGACAAGTATTTTGTTACAGGAAGCGGTGATGGGACAGTTCGTGTTTGGGATGTCTCTGCTTATAAAGAAGTTTTACGAATGTATCATGATAGTAAAGTAACTATCACTTCATTTAGCTTAGATGGAAATTATGTACTGTCGGGAAGTGATGATTACACTGCGCGTGTTTGGGATATCGTTACTGGTAATGAGGTAGCGCGTATGACACATACTGCGCCAATTACTGTTGCAACCTTTAGCCCTGATGGTAAATATGTGCTTTCTGCTGGGGTTGCAGCTGGTACCGGATTAACAGATGGGGTTAGGGTATGGTTGTGGCAGCCTAAGGATAATATAGTAACTGATGTTTGTTTAAGACTGCCAAGAAGCCTAACCAAAGATGAGTGGGATAAATATATTGGTGATAAACTAAGATATGAAGAAGATATTTGTTTTAATAATTAGTTATGAGTTTCAATTCCTCCCTTGACTCTTTCCCCTCTCCGTCATAAAATCTCGCCCAACATAAAGCAAAAACGCTGACGAGGACGAGTACACTTCAAAGCGATTTCCAGAGAGCCGAGCAGAAGTTCTGAAAGCGAGGCAAAAGCGCAGAAGTCGAATGGACCTCCGAGTTTCAAGGGCAAAAGCGTCTGACAGTTCGTTAGTCAAATAGTCGAGTAGCCTAAGACGGGAACTGCATCCGTTATCATGGCAGAGTTTCTTAGAAGGATGATCGACCACAAGACCATCCGACTAGCAGACTACAAGAGTGACGCTGGCTTTTCTTTCCTGTGTGCATCACGCAGGAATTTTTTGTTAAAACGGCGTTTAACTTGGGTGGCACCACGAGATTCCCCTCTCGTCCCAATGGACAGGAGGGGATTTTAATTTAATCGAATATGTAGGGGCGGGGTCTCCCCGCCCAAGAAATAGAGAACCCCTCAATAACAGGGCGAGGGGACCTCGCCCCTACGGAATGAACCAAAGGAGAATTTATGCTTCTGGAATCAACCCAAGTCCAAACCATCATCCGCGAAATCTCCGCTGACCTCGAAACCCCCGTCAGCCTGTATCTCAAACTGCGCGGAGACGGCGCGTCGTTTCTGCTGGAGTCTGTCGAAGGCGGCGAGCGCATTGCGCGCTATTCGTTCATCGGCGTCCAGCCGCGCGCGGAATATATTTTGCGCGATGATGAGATCGAGATCAAAGACGAACACGGTTCGCGTGTGATAAAGATCGAAGGCGACCCGACCCGCTTTTTGCAAAATGAAATGGATCGTTTCCCCGCCGTCCGCGTGCCGAACGCGCCGCGCTTCACGGGCGGGTTGGTGGGCTTTCTCGGGTTCGAGTCGGTTCGGTTTTTTGAACCAACTCTCGGCGCGAAGATGAAGCGTGCTGAGCGAAGTCGAAGCATCCCCGATGGCATTTACATGCTGGCAGATACCATCGTCGCCTTTGATCATGCGCGTCGCAGCATTTTCCTCATCGCCAATGTGTTGGACGGCAACACCGAAGCCGCGAATCAAAAACTGGACGCGATCGAAGCGCGCATTCAACAACCATTGCCGCCTGCGCCCAAAAAAGAGATCGTGCCGTCAAAAATTAAATCGAATCACACGCAGGGCACGTACGAAGACATGGTGCGCGCCGCGAAGGAAAATATTTTGGCGGGCGATATTTTTCAGGTGGTGCTTTCGCAGCGCTTCACGCGCGAGACCAACGTCGAGCCGTTCGATGTTTATCGCGCCGTGCGCCGACTCAACCCGTCGCCGTATATGTTCTTTTTTGATTTCGGAACCGTGGACGGCGAGCCGCTCTATCTGTGCGGATCGTCGCCTGAGATGTTCGTGCGTTTGGAAGGAAGAACCGCCTCGCTCCGCCCGATCGCTGGGACGCGACCCCGAGGCAAGGACAACGCCGCTGATGACGCTCTCGCGCAAGAACTCCTTGCCGACCCGAAGGAACGCGCTGAGCATGTGATGTTGGTTGACCTCGGACGCAACGACTTGGGGCGCGTCTGCGAATATGGCACCGTGCGTGTTTCGGATTTCTTCACGGTTGAAAAATATTCACACGTCATGCACATTGTCTCGCATGTCGAAGGGAAGTTGAAACCTGAACTGACTGCGTTCGATCTGGTGAGTGCTGCCTTCCCAGCAGGGACAGTCAGCGGAGCGCCGAAAGTCCGCGCCATGGAAATTATCGCCGACCTCGAACCCGACGCGCGCGGCGCATACGCAGGCATGGTCGGCTACTTCGGCTTCGACGGCGCCATGGACACCTGCCTTGCCATCCGCACCATGGTCGGGCGCGGCAACACCGTCAGCGTGCAAGCAGGCGCAGGCGTGGTCGCGGATTCGAATCCGACGAGCGAATTTCAAGAGACGGTGAATAAGGCAAGCGCGATGTTACGTGCGATTGACGTTGCTGAATCGAATAGTTAACAGTGGACAGTGGGTAGTGGACAGTTTTACTACCCACCGCACACTACCCACTTCCCACTGAAAGGAAAATGACCATGACCTCGAAACCAAGATTACTCACTGGCGACCGCCCCACAGGACGCCTGCACCTCGGACATTACGTCGGCTCGCTGGCAAACCGCGTGCGCTTGCAACATCAATACGACTCCTTCTTCATCATCGCGGACTTGCACACGCTGACCACCAAACCTGAACGCGAATACATCAAGGAAGTGCCGACCTTCATCCGCGAGACCGTGCTGGACTATCTCGCCGTTGGCATTGACCCGAACGTCAGCACGATTTTCGTGCAATCGGCGGTGCCTGAGACATTCCAGTTGAATCTGCTCTTTGAAATGCTCGTCACCGTTCCACGCTTGGAACGTATGCCCACGCTCAAAGACATGGCACGCGACGCCAACATGGACTCCATGCCGTTTGGTCTGCTCGGTTATCCTGTCTTGCAAGCCGTGGATATTTTGTTACCGCGCGCGCAAGCCGTCCCCGTCGGGCGTGACAACCAATCGCATGTCGAACTCGCCCGCGAGATGGCGCGTCGCTTCAATAACCTCTACGGCGAGGTCTTCCCCGAACCCGAACCCATCATCGGTGACGTTCCTCTTTTGGTCGGCACGGATGGACAAAACAAAATGTCCAAGTCGCTCAACAACGCCATCTATCTCTCCGACGACGCCGAGACGGTCAAGCAAAAGGTGATGAACATGTACACCGACCCGAATCGACTCCGCGCCACCGACCCAGGGACGGTCGAAGGCAATCCCGTCTTCATCTATCACGACGCGTTCAATCCCTCCTACGCCGAAGTGGATGACCTCAAGGAACGCTATCGCCAGGGCAAAGTCGGCGATGTGGAAGTCAAGGAAAAACTTGCCCGCGCCATCAATAACTTCCTCGACCCCATCCGCGAAAAACGTGCCTACTTCCTCGCCCATCCCATGATTCCGCGCGACGTTCTCGCCAACGGCATCCGCCGTATGCAAGCCGAAGCCAAACAAACCATGGAACTCGTCCGCGAGAAAACAGGCTTGTCCTACTCGCTCGATCTGTTTGCGGATGAATTGGACATCTTTGGAAATGAAGACTAAAAAGCAGTTAACCACGGAGACACGAAGACACAGAGGAAAACCAATTTAAAACTCCGTGACTCTGTGCCTCCGTGGTTCAGAAATTTTCGTGCATCTTCGTGTCCTTCGTGGATAAAAAAGGATTTCAACATGTTGGTTCTAATTGATAACTACGATTCTTTTACTTACAACCTCGTTCAATACTTCGGCGAACTCGGCGCGGATATTCGCGTCTACCGCAACGACCAGATCTCGCTGAACGAACTCATCGCCCTCAAGCCCGACCACCTCGTTATCTCCCCAGGTCCAGGCGAACCGCTCAAAGATGGCGGTGTCTCACCCGAAGCCGTCAAATACTTCACGGGTAAAGTCCCCGTGCTCGGAGTCTGCCTCGGGCATCAATGCCTCGGCGCAATCTACGGCGGCAAAGTGGATCGCGCTCCGCGACTTATGCACGGCAAGACCTCACCCGTCAAACACAACCAGCAGGGCATCTTCAAAGACATCCCGACTCCCTTTGAAGCCATGCGCTATCACTCGCTCGTCGTCTATGACCCCGTCCCTGCCGAACTCGAGGTCATCGCCCAAACCGACGAAGGTGAGATCATGGGACTCAAACACAAGCAGCACCCGACCTACGGCGTGCAGTTCCATCCCGAGTCGATCCTCACCGAGCACGGCAAGCAATTGCTCAAGAACTTCCTCGATATAAAAATTGCTCCGCCGCCTTCAACCGAACCCGTCATGCTCAAGCCGTTCATCGCCAAGGTCATCAACCGCACCGACCTGACCGACCTCGAAGCCGAAGAAGCGATGACCGTCATCATGACAGGCGGCGCGACCCCTGCCCAGATCGGATCGTATCTCACCGCGCTCCGCATGAAAGGCGAAACGATTCCCGAGATCACAGGCTCCGTCCGCGCCATGCGTAACGTCGCGGTGAAAGTAAACGTCAACGCCGCCGACCCCATCTACGACATCGTCGGCACGGGCGGCGACGGCGCGCACACTTTCAACATCTCCACAGCCGCCGCCTTCGTCCTCGCGGGCACGGGGCGCAAAGTCGCCAAGCATGGCAATCGTGCCGCGTCATCGCAATGTGGAAGCGCCGACGTGCTCTCCGCGCTCGGTGTCAACCTCGATCTCACGCCCGAAAAAGTTGCCGCCGCCATCGAGCAAGTCGGCATTGGTTTCATGTTCGCGCCCAAGTTTCACCCCGCCATGAAATACGCCGTCGGTCCGCGCAAAGAGATGGGTCAGCGCACCATCTTCAACGTCCTCGGTCCGCTCACCAATCCCGCGGGCGCGCGCATCCAACTCACGGGCGTCTATGACGCCAAACTTACCGAGCCGCTCGCGCACGTGCTCAAAGAACTCGGCAGCCAAGCCGCACTCATCATCCACGGCGCCAACGGTCTCGACGAACTCAATCCCACGGGCGTCAACCGCGTCAGTCATCTGCGCAACGGCAACGTCGAAACCTACGACCTCAATCCCGCCGACCTTGGTCTCGCGCCCTGCACCGTCGCCGATCTTCGCGGCGGCACTCCCGATGAGTCCGCGCAGATGATGAGAGACATTCTTTCCAACAAACTCACAGGCGCCCGCCGCGATGCCGTCCTGCTCAACACCGCCGCCGCCCTCGCTGCCGAAACAGGTGATTTCAAATCCGCGCTCGCCGAAGCAACAACTTCACTTGATAGCGGCAAAGCCTTGGAAAAACTCAACCATCTCATTGAGTTCACACAATCCGCTTAAATCCGTTTATCCGTTTCAGAGTCCGCTTATATGAACATCTTAGAAAAAATTCTCGACCAAAAACGATTGGAAATTGCGGCGCTCGACGCCCAAGCCTTGCGCCACGCCGCCGAGCAGAGTCCAACGCCCAGAGATTTCCTTGCCGCCATACAGCGCCGCCGCTTCGGACTCCGCCCGAGCCTGATCGCTGAACTCAAGCGTGCCAGCCCCTCCAAGGGAATCCTCGCCCCGCACCTCGACCTCTTCCAAGTCGCCGACATCTACACTCAAAACGGCGCCGCCGCGATTTCAGTTCTGACTGATGAAAAATTCTTCCAAGGCAAACTCGAAACGCTTCGCGATTTACGTTTCACTTATCACTCATCACTGCCATTGCTTAGAAAGGATTTCATCATAGATGAGTCGCAAATCTACGAAGCGAGAGTAAACGGAGCCGACGCCATCCTCCTCATCGCCGCTGCCCTCCCCGATGACAAACACTTCGCCGACCTCCACGCCTGTGCCCTCAGCCTCGGACTCACCGCCCTCGTCGAAGTCCACGACGAAACCGAAACTGAACGCGCCCTAAAAATTCCGAACATCCAACTCATCGGCATCAACAACCGCAACCTCGCCACCTTCGAAGTCACCCTCACCACCACCGAACGTCTCCGCCCAATGATCCCCTCCGAAATCGCCGTCGTCGCCGAATCAGGTATCTTCACCGCCGCCGATGTAGAACGACTAGCTAGGATAAATGTTGACGCCATTCTCGTTGGCGAGGCATTGGTCACATCGGATGATATCCCTGGAAAAGTCCGTGAACTTTCTGGACAGGAATCGTAGGTCACGCTTTCAGCGTGACGTCACGTTACAAACGTGACCTACAATCCCGAAGGGATGAAATTATTGTAGAACCGCGTCGCCCCATCCCAAATCCCGTAGGGATGACATAGCAAGACAAACTATGACACCCTTTCAGGGTTTGTCAAAACCAACATCGGAAATCTAGAATCAGATCACCCCTTCGGGGTTGAGAGAGAAATATGACGATTGTAAAAATTTGTGGCATAAAAACAAAAATAGACGCACAAGCGGCTATTAACGCAGGCGCGGATTATTTAGGATTCAACTTCTACCCCAAGAGTGTGCGCTTCATTGAAAAATCTGCCTGCTCTGAAATAACATCCGTGTTGAAGCGCGAACATCCGCATATTAAACTTATCGGCGTGTTTGTGAATTCATCAGTCGAAGAAATCAAAAACATTCTGCAAACCTGTCATCTCGACCTCGCCCAACTCCACGGAGACGAAACGCCAGAGATATTTGCCCAACTCGCCCCGCGCGCCTTCCGTGCCTTTCGCGGAATCCCTGAATCAAATGCAGGTTATGAAAGAAGCGAAGCGCCGTTCATGTTAATCGACGCCGCCGTCAAAGGCGTCTACGGCGGCAGCGGAGTCACCGCCGATTGGGCAGCCGCCGCCAAACTCGCGCAGCAATATCCGCTCCTGCTCGCGGGCGGACTCACCCCCGAAAACGTCGCAGACGCTGTTCGCCAAGTCAAACCTTGGGGCGTGGATGTGGCTTCGGGTGTTGAATCCGCTCCAGGGGAGAAAGACGCGGGGAAGATGAAAGCGTTCGTGAGAGCGATACTCGATATTCGAGATTCGGAATCAGCGTAGAAAAATTCCCAATCCACAATATCGAACTACGAATATCGAATATCTGATAACGGAGAACTTATGACCACTAATTTACTACCCCACAAATTCGGTCCCTACGGCGGACAATTCGTCCCCGAAACACTCATGCCCGCGCTGATTGAATTGGAGCGTGAATTCGTTTCCGCGCGGAATGACCCAGCCTTCAACGCGGAGTTTGATAAGTTGATGGCGTCATTTGTTGGTAGACCCACGCCGTTAACTTATGCAAAACGCCTCTCTGAAAAACTGGGCGGCGCACAAATTTATTTGAAGCGCGAAGACTTGGCGCACACAGGCGCGCACAAGATCAACAATGCATTGGGACAAGCCTTGCTCGTCAAGCGGATGGGAAAGAAGCGCATCGTCGCCGAGACTGGGGCAGGGCAGCACGGAGTGGCATCTGCCACCGCTGCGGCATTGCTCGGACTCGAATGTGTCGTGTACATGGGCTCCGTGGACATCGCACGGCAAGAACCAAATGTCTTCCGCATGAAGTTGCTCGGTGCAGAAGTTCGTCCCGTCGAGTCTGGCACGAAGACCTTGAAAGACGCCATCAACGAAGCCATCCGCGATTGGGTGACGAACGTGCGCGACACGCATTATCTGTTGGGTTCTGCTTTGGGACCACATCCATACCCGACTATCGTGCGCGAGTTCCAGTCGGTGATCGGGCGTGAGGCACGCGAGCAAATGCTCATGGACGCGGGACGGCTGCCCGATACGGTCATCGCTTGTGTAGGCGGCGGCTCGAATGCTATCGGCGTCTTCAGCGGATTTGTGAACGACGAAGCCGTGGAGCTTATCGGCGTGGAAGCAGGCGGCAGCGGAATCGCTTCGGGAAAACATGCCGCGAGATTTGGCGACGCAACCAAAGCACGGGTGGGAGTCATCCACGGTACGCGGACGTATGTCTTGCAAGATGAAGACGGTCAAATTGCTGAAACCCATTCGGTTTCGGCTGGTTTGGACTACGCCGCTGTCGGTCCCGAACATGCCATGCTGCGCGACAACGAACGCGCCTTCTACACCTCCGCAACGGATGAAGAAGCGTTGAACGCTTTTCAGATGTTGTGTCACACCGAAGGGATCATCCCCGCGTTAGAGTCATCCCATGCTGTCGCGGAGGTCATTAAGAAAGCACCGACCATGCGTAAAGATCAGGTGATCTTGGTTAATCTGTCGGGTCGTGGTGATAAGGACTTGAATACCGTCATCAAGGAATTGGGATAACCCCATGCTGGACATTACAGTTACCGACGAATGGAAATCCGCGCATCCAGGCGCTTCTATAGGATTGCTGGAAATCTCTGGTGTGGACAATAAAATAGTCTCCCCTAAATTGGAGGCTTACAAACGCGAAGTCGAAGACCGTTTGCGCGAGAAATATCAGGCGCATTCGCGGCAGGACTTTTTATCCATCCCTGTCATGCAGGCGTATATTCAATACTACAAACGCTTTAGCAAAACTTACCATGTGTTGCAACAGGTCGAATCAATTGCATTGAAGAACAAGAATCTGCCAACGGTCTCACCCTTGGTAGATTCAAACTTCATCGCCGAAATGGAGACGTTGGCATTGGCAGCAGGGCATGATGTGTCCAAACTGCAAGGCGGGGTTTTTATTGATGTCGCAAAAAATGGCGACCAGATGACCCAGATGAACGGCTCATCGAAAGAGATTTATGCAGGCGACATGGTGATGAAGGATGAGCATGGCATCTGCTGTTGCATTATCTATGGGCAGGATAATCTTTCACCCATTTCACCCGAAACATCTCATGCGCTGTATGTGGTGTACGCTCCTACAGGTGTTCCAGTTGAATCTGTGGAAGCGCAATTACGAGCCATTGAAGAAAATATCCGTTTGTTCGCGCCGTCAGTGATGGTGGAACAAAGCCGTGTAATCACCAATTGAGGAAATTCCTATGAACCGAATCGAAAACGCCTTCAAAAACAAACCCATTTTTATGCCCTATTTTCCTTTGGGATACCCTGACTTTGAAACATCTGTAGATGTGATCGAAGCCTTAGCTAAAAACGGCGCGGACTTAATCGAAGTTGGTCTTTCATTCTCTGACCCACTCGCCGATGGACCTGTGATTCAGCAGGCGACTCAAATTGCGTTGGAAAAAGGAATCACAGTCAAGAAATCGCTCGAAGCGGTGAAAGAACTGCGGGCGCGCGGCGTGACCATTCCGCTGATTTTGATGGGCTATTACAATCCCATGCTGGCGTATGGATTGGAGAAATTCATCCATGATGCCCGTGAAGCAGGCGCGGATGGATTCATCATCCCTGATCTGCCGCTTGAAGAGGCAGAGGAGTTTCAATCCATCAATGGTGATATGCCATTGATCCAAATGCTTGCTCCAACCTCACCTGATGAACGCATGGAAGCGATTGCGCGAACTGCAAAGGGATTTATTTATCTGGTCTCGGTTACGGGGGTGACGGGTGAGCGTAGGGAAATCTCAAACGACCTTGGTGAATTGATTTCGCGCGTGCGGGCACACACGTCCGCGCCAGTATGCGTGGGATTTGGAATCGGCACACCCGAGCAGGCTCAGCAAGTCGGTCAACTCGCGGATGGAGTCATTGTCGGCTCGGCGTGCGTGAAAGCAATGGGGGGTAGTCAAAAACCTGTAGAAACAGCGAAACAGTTTGCGGCGGAGTTCCGAGACGCGTTGTCGGCGTTGAGAAAATAAAATCAGATAGTCAATTCACCGCGCAGATTTGTCTGCATCAAGCGTTTGATTTCATCCACAGGCAGATTTTGGCTGAATAGATAAGAGAGTTTTGCCAGCGCGGCTTCGGCGGTCATGTCGTATCCGCTAATGACTCCGGCTCGGGCTAAGGCGGAGCCTGTGGCGTAATCCCCAAGGTGGACACTGCCTCTGAGGCATTGTGTGCAATCCACGATGACCACTCCGCGTTGTGTGGCTTCTTCGAGCGCGGAGAGAAAATCCGCGTTGTTGGTGGGACCATTGCCAACGCCATAAGCTCGCAGGATCAATCCTTGCAATGGCGGCTGTAGAAAATTACGAACAACTTGCGCCGGAATGCCGGGCCATAATGGCAACGCACCCACGTTGACTTGTTTCAGCTCTTGTACTTGCAACTTGCTTTGAGACGCGGGCAATACCAAATTTTTATTGATGCGAATTTCCACGCCGATCTCACCGAGCGGAGGCAGGTTGGGGGAGGCGAAGGCATCCAGCCCATCGGTGCTGACCTTGACAGAGCGGCATCCGCGCAGGAGTTGATTGCCAAAACACAAACACACTTCGGGAATGTCAAAATTGGCGGCAACAGTCAACGCGGTGATGATGTTGGCGCGTGCATCGTTGCGGACTTCGCACAGCGGAATCTGTGAGCCAGTAAGCACTACAGGTTTTGCCAACCCTTCCAACATGAACGGCAAAGCAGACGCGGTGTATGCCATCGTGTCGGTGCCGTGCAAAATGATGAAGCCGTCGTAATCGTTGTAATGCTCGCCGATGTCGTGGGCGATCTTATGCCAATCTTCGGGGGTCATGTTCGCCGAGTCAAGCAGCGGATCGTATTCGTGAATCTCCACATCAGGCATCAACTCGTGTTTGAGTTCTGGCATGGACATAATTTGTTCTGCCAAATAGCCGGGTGCAGGGGCATAGCCTTCAGATGAAGGCTGCATACCGATGGTCCCGCCGGTGTAGATGATGTAGACGCGTTTTTTCATGGAAAGATCACCTGAGATTGCAAGAGTTTTATAGATTAAACCACGATTGTGATAGAGTAGTATTTGTTGGTAGGAGAACTTGTTTATAATGCGCTACAATCATTCGTACAAAATTCAATTTGATGAATATGTTGGGTAAAATAAGAAATCCAAAGACTTCTATGAATAGACTTAAGATTTTTTTCTCGCTCATCTTCAACCTCAAGTTTTGGGGCATTCTTTCATCTGTTTATGGTTTTTTATCATTG
>JAFLCF010000067.1 GCA_017303735.1 Anaerolineae bacterium | reverse complement strand
TGCTCGTTTCATTTTGTTTCTCCACAAATGTGATGAATCCAGTTATATCATGATTCGGGATTCGGTTCAGATGGGAGTGTAAAAAAGAAGGTGGACCCTTTTTCCGGCTCGCTCTCGACCCAGATCCGCCCTTTGTGGGTTTCGATGATGCGCTTCACGATGGCAAGCCCAATGCCTGTCCCTTCAGAGGCGGCGTCCAGTTTGTTGAACAGACCGAAGATGCGTTCATGGTGGTCTGAGGCGATGCCAATGCCGTGGTCACGGACGAAGAAGACGGGCATGCCATCTTCCGTGCCCAATTGCCCAACTTCGATGCGTGAACCACTGACTGTAAATTTTGCGGCATTGTCGAGCAGGTTTTGCATCACTTCTACTATGCGTGGAGGGTCTACGAAAACGGAAGCCATGCCATCCTGTACCTGCACTTGAGAATGAGTGGCTTGCATCTGCCCTTGCACCAGTTCGAGCGCATCAGAGACGATCTGGTTAAAGGGAGTCATGACCGATTGATTTACCAACCGTCCAATGCGGGAGAGTTCGAGCAGGTCGTTCAAGAGCTTTTGCATTTTTTCAGTTGCATCTGCAATGCGTTTGATGTCGCCTTGCAAGCGCGGCAAATTGCCGCTCAGGGCATCCTTTTCGAGGAAGCCAAGGAAGCCGCGAATGGTAATGATCGGGGATTTGAGGTCGTGTGATACGGTGTATGTGAAACGTTCCAGCTCGGCGTTCTTGCCTTCAAGTTCCTGGATCAGTTTCTTGCGTTCGACCAGTTCATTTTGTACCTCACTGAATAGACGGGCATTTTCCAATGCAATCGCTACCTGATTGGCGTAGATGAGCGCCAGGTTTACATCTTTTTGTGAGAACTGATCGACTTGATGCCCATCCAGGGCGATGATGCCAATGATGGTTCCCTTTACTTTGAGCGGAATGGCAAGCCATGAATGGATATCTTTGTGGAGCGCGTCTGTCTCTGGTATGTTGTAAGATGAAGATGCATCGCTAAGCAGGATATGGGAAGCCTGACCTGTGAACAGCGGGTAGGACGGCTCGTTTTCATCGACTTTGAACTTGAGCCCAACATGAACTTCTGGATTCGCCAACTTGCTCGTGCTGACGACTTCAAGCACGTCATTCTTAAGCAGTTGCACCGAGGCGCTATCGTAGGAAATCACTTTTTCAAGCTGTTCAAGGATCAAACTGACGGTTTTGGATTCATCGAGTGTTTCGACAATGACAGCCATGCTTTCACGCAAGGCTTCTGATTCAGTATTTCTATCTTCCAATTCGTTGATCAGTTTTTCGCGTTCGGTTTCGACCCACCTGCGTTGGCTGATATCGCGAACCATAATGATGGCTGACTCGGCAGTGACCGGCGCAACCCGCGCCTCGAAAAACTGGATCTCTTCACCGGGCGACAGCCCATATTCGAATGCATGGATTTGTTGGGTTAACAGCGCACGCTCCAGGGCAAACATGGTCTGTTCTGCGATCGTGGGAGGAAGCATAAGCTGAAGCTTTTTGCCGATAAATTCATGCGCCTCCATGATCGGATTAAGCTCTGCGGATGCCATAAAGTCCAGAAAGGTTCCGTCTTTTGATACTTCGAAGATCATATCGGGGATGGAGGCGATGATGGCGCGTGTGCGGGTCTCAGCGTTTATCAGAGCCTGCTCTGTATGCTTCTGTTCTGTAATATCGTAGAACATGGAAAGGATGCTGGGCTGTCCCTTGAGTTCGATCAATTCCGCCAGGGCGATCACGTAATGGAGTTCTCCCGTAACCCGATTTTGGATCGTGTAATCGGGATTTAAGATACGGTGTTTCTGTTTTAATTCTTCCGAGAATTTTCTACGAGCATCGTTTTCTTCCCATACCTCAAGGTCTAATGCGCTTTTGCCAAGGAAGAGTTTTGGGTCGTACCCGGTTAGGCTCCAGTACGCATCGTTTGCCTCAAGGAAGCGTCCATCTTCCAGGGTGGAGATGCAGATCGCCACCGGGCTGGATTGGAATACTTTGCGGAAGCGTTCTTCGCTTTCCACCAGTTCGAGTTGTGCCTGTCTTTGCTCGGATATATCATAGAACATGCAAAGAATACATAACTGGTTCTTGATGGTGATCAGCTCGTAATAGGCAATGGATGTTTTTTTCTGACCGTTGTTGTTAAATTCCACTTCCACATCTTCGAGGGAGCCTTTTTCCAGC
Organism: Anaerolineae bacterium; assembly: GCA_017303735.1. Next base: position 18,465 of record JAFLCF010000067.1, on the reverse strand, counting down.
AGGTTGTTTACATAAATGTTTCGTTCCTCAGGGTTATCCCACATTTTGAGCTCAATAGCAGTATGCCCTAATGCAACTTCAGGAGAAAGCCCGCTGAGCTTCCAAAAGGCGTCATTGGCTTCCAGAAAGATGCCATCTTTCAGCGAAACGATGGAAATAGCGATATTGTTGTTGTTGAATACCTTGCGGAAGCGTTCTTCGCTTGCTCGTAGATCTTGTTCAATCAGTTTTCGTTCATTGAGGTCTTTCTGCACATCTTCATACAAGTGAGCATTGTCGATGGCAAGTGCGGCAAGTGCGGCGAGACGTTCGAGAACGGTTACCAGGTCGGGGGTTATTTTCTTTTCGCGATCTTGATATGCAACTACCAGGGTGCCGATCACCTTTTGCCCGGTTTTGAGGGGGGTGCCGACCACAGTAACAAAGTTGGACTGGGACGCAACTGATAGTTTTTCTGTATATTTTTCATAGTCTTCGACCAGGAGTGTAGTGCCTTCCTCCCAGATCTTGCCGACCATGCCTTCTCCTTTTTTCACGGTGGCTTTGTTCCACTTGTTGAATTCGCCGATGCCTACCTCTTGTCGTAGCCCAGATTCATCTGGCAGGATCAGGTCGATGCCGACATGAGGGGTTTCAAGTAATGCGGCAGTGCGGGTGAGGATCGATTCAAGGAGAGGCTTTAGTTCGAGGCGGTTGAGCAAGCCGAAGGTCGTTTCGTGAAGCGCGGAGAGATATCCAGCCTGGCGCTGTAATTTTTCATCCGCTCGCAGACGTTCGCGTAGTTCGAGTCTTGAGTCAGAAAGCGAACGATTCAAACGGTGGATGAGAATGTAGGTGAGGACGTTGGAAATGATAAAAATGGCAGTCAGGTCACGCGCATAATCCAAAGGTTCATCGAACCGGGGTAGGCGTGCGCCGAAATGTTCTTGAATAGCCAATTGCCAAATAACAACCAGACTCAACAGCCCGGTAACCAGACCGGCTTGCCAGCCCAGTAGCAATGCAGCCAATAGGATAATGATCGGGTATGCCAGAATGGCGGCATCTCGCACGCCATCTGATGTATAGGCTTGAATACTGAGCAACCCCCACACACACACCACAAGAAAGTAGCCGGAAGTTTTTACCAGCCCGCGGTGAAGCATTAACTGCATTATGAATAAAGCTGCAAGAATGATGGGGAAGAACCAGGGGAGCCCTGTCATGGATTCCCCCACGATAAGACGTATGATCGCTACGAGCAAAATAACAAAGAAAGCCACCCACCCAAAAGAACTTAAGATTCTTACTGTGCGAGTTTTTTCTTCGTCTTCAAAAAGGGATGGAACAAAAAAACGTCGTAGCCACTCAGACATATGATGATTATATATCACACTCCCCATGAGGAAGATATCAAACTAGTCGGCGGGAGGTGAAACCTCCCGCCCGGTTTGTTAGTAGGGTTTTTCCAGCAGGGTATCCAAAACTTTTTTGGATGCATCGTCAATTACTGCGTGTTGACTGCCGCCGTGTGAATCCATGGTGACAACAACGGGGAAATCTTTCACTTCGATCAGCCACATGGCTTCGGGCACGCCAAATTCCATTTTGAACACGCCGTGGACTTTGGTGACCGTTTGCGCGAGGAAGGATGCTGCGCCGCCTATGGCATGGAAATACACGCCGGGGGTTTCCTGACAGCCTTTCAACGTCTTTGCGCCCATGCCACCCTTGCCGATCACGCCTTTGACGTTGAAGTGTTTCATCACATCGGCTTGATACGGCTCTTCACGAATGGAAGTGGTGGGTCCGGCGGCGATGAATTTATAGTCTTTAGTATCTAAGCCGGTGACGACCGGACCACAGTGGTAGATGATGGAACCGTTCAACAACTTCTTTAGTTCTTCATATACTTGCAGGTCATCGCCTTGAGGTGGACGGGTTTTCTTGATGAAGGTGTCGATCATCCATTTGTGTGCGGCATCGCGTCCGGTGATCATCATGCCAGAGATGGCAACTGAGTCGCCCACTTTCAGATCGCGGATGGCTTCATCACTAACAGGGGTGGAGATTTTTTTCATAGTCCATGCTCCTTACACATTACGTATTACGTAATGCGTAATCGTAAATCGTCAATCGTAAATGATCTCTTCGCCTTTCACCGTCAACTTGCGGCGGCGATATGCCCAACACATATATGAAACGGACACGAAATAAGAGGCGGGCAAGCGGCTCAAACCGACGATCTTGGTATCGAGCACAGTGGTCTTACCGCCGAATCCCATCGGACCAATTCCCATTTCATTGGCTTCTTGTGTGAGGCGTTCTTCAAGTTCGGCAAGCTTCGGGTCTTCGTTACGAGTTCCCATTTCGCTGAACAAAACTTCTTTGGATTTGATATACGAGGAGCCGCGATCTCCACCGATGGAGACTCCTAAAACGCCCGGCGCACAACCCTGACCTTGAGCCTTCTGCACCGCGTCGAGCACCACCTTGCGGACGCCTGCCAAGTCACGACCCGCACCCAGGGAATTTTCCGGCAGGGAATATTGACGACCGACATTCTCGCATCCGCCGCCTTTGAGCATCAATTCGATGGTGAGCTCATCGCCTTCGGTTTCTTCAAAATGGATATAGGGGAAGTCGTCGCCGCCGAGGTTGTTGCCGGTATTCTTGTCGTAGATGGCATCCACGGCATTGGGACGCATAAAGGATTTTTTTGTCGCCTCTTCCATCGCGGCTCGGATCTGCTTCTTGAGCTGGATCGTTGACCAGCCGACAGGGTAATGCACCTGAAAAATGGGTGTGCCGGTATCCTGACATATAGGTGTGGAGTTCGTGCGGGAAAGCTCAATATTCTTCATAATGGTTTCCAGCGCGCCGCGTGCCGCTGAGCCGGGTTCTTCTTTTTCAATAGACTCTTTCAGCCGTTTTTCCACATCGGGCGGCAAAGAACTGGATGTGCGCCGAATGAGTTCCAGGATTTCGTTAGTTAAGTCTCGCATGGGTACCTCCGTAATAGACATTTATATTACTCCCGAAAAGGGAAATTTGCCATTAAAAAAAGATTTGTACATTGGTACAATAAAAATTCTTAGCTTTTTTAAAGCACCCATTCCAACGGAGCATGTATGGATATTTTGAAGATCATCCAATCGCTGCAAGATTTTATGTTCGAACTGGTCGTATGGGTCTTGTTGTTGCCCAAGACTATTTTCAATGCGATTTTTCGCCCCGGCTGGATGGTGGCGTATGTCAATCAGGAGTGGGAGAAACAAACAGAAGATCGTTTTGATGAATACCTCTCACCGGCTTTGTTCCTGCTGGTGGTGGCTGTGCTTCCCAACGCCCTGTTCAATTGGATGGGCGGTAGCTCAAATGCTGGCATTACAGCCCAATTGACCGAGGAAAACCTGGTCGCCTCCACTCTTTCTGTTTTGGTCTGTCTGCTGGTTTATATTTTCTGGTTGCAAGTGCTGTCCAAACAGCCCGTGCGGCGCTCCACATTGAAGCGTTTATTTTATATTCAATGCTATCTGGTTGCCCCGGCGCAGTTGATCTACATCCTATTGGAGCTTTTTCGGGTGAACGCCTTTGGCGCCTTGTTTGTTTGGGTTGTGAATATTTTTGTTACAACTTTCTATGAAGCCTTCGCCTTTCGTGCCGAGCTAAACGTGGGCCTATTCAAAGGCTGGTTGTTGGCTATGTTGCCCTATGCGGTATTGGCGGCTGTATGGCTGCCGCTTTGGTTCTTTGTATTCTAAAAAGTCCTGAAGCTAATCTTCAGGACTTTAGGGATTATTGGCTATCCCGTCTCGATGGGACTAAATGAACAGGTAAAAAGGCTCTGCCGCGAATTTCACGAATTTTCGCTAATTTGTAAAAGAAATTCGCGTGAATTAGCGTAATTCGTGGCTAATCTTTTGAGGTTCTCGTTAATTACAGGAGAGCCGGTTTATTTTTGCAATCTCGCCCGCATGACAAAGCGATTGACCCCGCCTAAACGGTATTTGTAATCTTCATCTCCGCGCATAAAATCGAATTCATGGCGATTGTTCTCGCAACACCATTGAATGGTGTGAGCCATCAAGACCCAGCCGGGGGAGAGCTCCATATTTGAGCGGCTGACTCCAGAGTTGTAGCCCCAGAGTTTGCCGTTGTAATCAAAATTCAACGAAGCGGCGGTCTTCTCTCCATTGATCTCCAGAAAGCCGAGCCAGAGATAGCCGCCTTCATGTGCGGCACGCAGGAAGGCGGTCATTTGTTCCTTCATGGCGGGATGTAAAAAGCTGGCTTTGTTGCTGTCTTGCACCATTAACTCAAAGAAGGCATTGAGTTCGGGTTCGATATCGGCGGCTTGATCGACGATCACGAAGCGCACATTCAACTCTGATTCGGCGGCGCGGCGCATTTTGCGGCGGATCTCATGGCGCTGTTTTTTATCGATATTGGCAAGATAGTCATCGAAGCTATTGTTGAGCGCGATGCGTGGGGTGGGACGATAGACTTCTTCGAGGTGGGTCAAGCCGCGTTTTTCGCCTTCGGCTTTGAGCGCGGCGAGAGTCGGAGAGTCGTCGGGGAGGTTATACCAGTCGAGTTTGGACCAGTTCCCGGCTAGGGTTGAGGCGAGGAAATCCAGCAAGCCGGTAACGAAACGGGCATGGTCCTCTTTGCGGACGATCAGGTCCAGATAGTCAGAAATTTCAATGCTTCCGTTTAAGAGCAAAGCAGGCTGAGATTCGTACTCGGCGATGAAAAGAGGGGCAATACCCACCAGCTTGTCATTTTCGTGTGCTGCCACCAGGATGAGCTGCGCGTTCTTCCATTCGCCGCCGCCGCGATGTTGCCACCACAGGCGTTGATATTCATGACGAAGAAAGGGCGTATCGCTAATGGATTCTTTGAGGAGGTCATTCCATTCGCTCGCCTGAATTTGAGAGAAATCGTTGAGGAGGGTATAGTTCATAGCTATCGAATTGTACCAGTTGACTTTCGTGGGGTGATCCGCCGTTCGTTCTTGAATTCGTGAGTACGGTGGAGTTGTATTCTATGGTTTTGTAAAGCCGCTAGCGAAAACATTTTTAGTACACGGATGATACGGAAGCCACGGAAAGAGCAGAAAAACCATTAAAAATCCGTTCATTCCGTGAAATCTATTTACAAAAAAACTGTTTTTCCCGACTTTGCTAAAGACATGATCTCTATTTGCGCAAGCAAAATGCGCCGGGACGTTACCAGTTATAATGAAGGTGACTTAAGCGATTATCTTACATGCCACTCGACATCAATCTCTCTCCTTTGTATCGAATTCAGGGTCAGGAACAAGCCGAAATGCCCGGCATGCTGGCGCTTCATCCGCCCAAGAATGCCGCGCGCGGACGCGAACAAGACCGTCTGATCGTTTATCTTGCGCTCACGGGCACTGCCACCATTACCCTCACCGAATATAAAAAATTTGCAGAAGATACCGCCGCTGTTTATTATCAAACTCCGCGTGCCGTCACCAGCGCATTACGTGCGGCTGCTGATTCTCTTAATAAAGTTTTGCTCGAACGCAATATGCGCACCAGCGGTGTTGGTCAATATACGTTGGCATGGCTCGCGCTTGCTGCCGTGCGTGATGGGCAATGCATCTTTTCTTTTAATGGTCCCATGCATGCGTATTGGTTCAGCGCAAATGAGTCACGCCACTTTTTTGAGCCTGCGGTCTCGGGCAAAGGATTGGGTTCGAGCCAGACCATCCAGATCCATTACGCACAAACCGACCTCAGTGCAAATGACATGCTGCTCTTTTGCGGAAGGCTGCCCAACCCCTGGGTAACTCCGCTTGATGATGTCAAACCGTCCTCTTTCGACGCTTTGCGCCGCCGCTTAACGTCTCTCACCAGCGAAGATTTGAACGCCGTGTTGTTCCAGGTTAATGAGGGCACAGGCAAGATCAACCTCATCAAAGGGCTGACGATGGCAGCGCAGCCCGCTCCGCAACCGGAAGCTCCGCAAGTTGAAGAAACCATTCAGGATGAAGAGCCCGCGCCTCAAGACCCGACCTCGAGTCTGCCAGCCATACAAGAACCTGAGCCAACACCCGAAACGGGTGCGCATCTCTTACAACCTTCAGCCTATGCCATTCCTACTCAGCAACCAGAACCTTCACCCGCTGCCGACCCATTGGCTGGGCTGCCACGTTCTGGCAAGACTGTGCCGCGAGATTTTCCTTCTTCGATCCCACGGGCTAAACCTCAGGTAACTGAAACAGTCTCTGAAGAAAAGATAACTGAAGAAGTTCCAGAAGTGATCGAACAGGATCCGCCCCCAGCGGTTGAACAGCCTCGCATTGTGGAGCAGCCCCCGGTCCCGCGTGAACCGTCTGTGCAGACAAAGCAGGCGGCGAAAGCTATCGTCAACATCATGCAGGGATTCCGCACTGGCAGTGCTGCACTCGGTGAACGCTTCCGTAACTTTTTGCCGCGTCTTCTACCGGCTGAAAACCCTGAGGCGCTCTCGGTTTCATCCACTGCCTTTATGGGATTCATGGCAGTGCTGATCCCGCTGATCGTGGTGACCATTTTGGTGGTTGTGTATCTGCGTTATGGACGCAACGAGCAATATGATGCCTATTACAACGAGGCATTGGAAAAGAAGCAACAGGCACTCGCGTTGACAGACCCTGTTGAACAACGTATTGCCTGGGAGAACGTACTTGCCAATGTAGACCAGGCGGAGGAACACCGCCAGACCAATGAGACGATGAGTCTGCGGCAGGAAGCAGAAGCGAATCGCGATGCATTGCTTGGCATCACTCGCTTGCAGTTCAACCCGGCTTTCAGCGCCAACCTCGGCATCGATGTGAGCCGCATGGCAGCCAGCGAAAATGACCTGTACCTGCTTAATGCCGCCAATGGTGAAGTGCTGCGTGCCATTCCATCTGGCAACGGCGGTTTTGAATTGGACACAACCTTCAACTGCAAGCCCGGTGTTGGCAACGCAGCGGGTCCTCTGGTGGATATTCTTACCCTGCCGATCACGAATATTTATGGAGCCACCGTTCTCGGCATTGACGCAGTTGGCAACCTTTTGTATTGCAAGCCTGGAGATGTTCCGCAAACGGGTCTATTGCCTGCGCCAGATACCAACTGGGGGCGCATTACCGGTTTCATCTTGGATGGTGGAAATCTGTTCGTATTGGATGCTCCCTCGCGCGCCGTTTGGGTGTACATAGGCAAGGAAGCCGCCTTTGTGGATCGCCCATATTTCTTTTTTGGTCAGCAAACCCCGACACAAGATGTGATCGATTTTCTCGTCACTGGCGATGAGATGTTCCTGCTGCATGCCGACGGGCGTTTCTCAAACTGCTTTTATAGCCGAAATGATACGAGCGCTTCAAATTGCAAAGACCCGGTTCCATACGATAACCCATTCCCAGCCTATGCAGATACAAATCTGTTCGCTTCTGCACATTTCACCCAGATGTTGTTTGCCGCCCCTCCCGACCCCTCTGTGTTGATCCTCGATGCAGACGGGCAGAGTGTGATGCGTTTCACATCGCGCACACTTGAATTGCAGAACCAGTTCCAACCTACGACCGGCAATGGGAACCCCGTTCCGCGCGCAACGATCGGTGCCGTAGCGGTCAGCCCTAATCACGTGTTGTATATTGCAGTGAATGGTCAGGTGTATTTCGCAGTCAATATGCCTTGAAAGAAGGAGAGTTTTATGAATGGCTTCCTGGATTTCATCTTAAGACTTTTAGGCTTGGCTCCGCGCCAAACACCTCCGCAGCCCCAAACATTGCCCCAAATGATAGACAGCACCACCGAACCTGCACAGGTGACACGCTCAAAGGTGCTGGTCATCGTCTACGACCCGGTTATGGATGCTGCGACTGGCATCAAACTCTCCAAGTATATGAACTGGAAGGATCCATCCGACCTTCTCAATGGATTCATACTCGACCTCTTGGATGTAAGCGAGAGTAAGGCACGTTACGAGATCGTTGAACGCATTGATGTAAATGAATTCCCTGCCAAGACGGATGGTTTTCGCTATACTCCCAAAACCTTTCTTGATGTTTGGAACCGCGTTTCTGCGCCGCATATGCCGCAGGAAGCAAATTACACGGCTATTCTGACTCAATTCAACATCCTTCAGCGGGTGGCGAATAACCAGATCGATGAGGTCTGGCTCTTTGGTTTTCCACATGCCGGTTTTTACGAATCGACCATGGGTGGTCCCGGCGCTTTTTGGTGTAATGCCCCGCCAATGGCAAACACATCCGCTAGTAAACGGCGTTTTGTGGTGATGGGATTTTCATATGAACGCGGCATTGGCGAAATGCACGAATCCTATGGTCACCGTGCCGAGTCTATTATGGAGAAGACCTTCAGTAAATTGAGCGGCGAAGCAAACTTATGGAATCGCTTTATCCGCTATGAAAAAACCTCCCCCGGCAAAGCTGCCTGCGGGAATGTCCATTTCGCACCCAATAGCCAGATGGATTATGAATGGGGCAACATGACTCCCGTCAAAAGCGAATGTTATGACTGGTTATTAAACTTTCCAAACTTTAAGGGTGATATCCGTACAGTGGATGCCACAGAGTGGGGCGGAGGGGAGATCCGTGCGCATCACAAATGGTGGTTCAATCACTTTCCTCGCACTGTCGGGCGGAAGAATGGCATTCACAACAATTGGTGGCAGTATGTGGTCTCTCCACAAAATGTTACCCTCTGACCGTTCTATGCTTCGCGCCTGCCATCAGGCGCGAAACGCTTTTACCAGTGTGTACGCGAATACCTTGCAGGCTCGTACCATATTTGTTATGGATAATCACCCTTGTTACCATTAGAATAAAATATAGAAATGCCACAGATTGAGTTCCTTATCCCGTTGATATTCATTCTGGCTGCGATATTCTATGCATTGTTGGGGCTGTATGCATGGAGGAAGCGACCGGCTGCCGGGGTGGTTTCATTTGCATGGTTCATGCTCTCTTTGTCCATTTGGTCATTCACCTATGGGTTGGAGGTCTTTGTTCCGCAGCTTGCCGTTAAATTATTAGTGTTGAATATTGAATATATCGGGATCGCCTGGGCGCCTGTTTTCGTTTTCTTTTTTGCGCTCGAGTACACTGGCAGAAGTCACCTGATCAAAACCAGATTTCGCACCCTGGTTTGGGCTTTTCCAGTCCTTGCCCTGCTACTCGTGTGGACCAATCCCCTCCACCATCTTATGTGGGATATGGAAAAAACCATCCGCCTAGGCGCGTTAAGCCTTTTGAGCCTTCAATACGGGTTTGCATTTTGGGCGCATATATTCCTTATTTACGTGATCGTCTTTACTTCTGGTATTTTATTGATCATGGATTTTGTGCAACGCCCCGGAGCCATGCGCCTGCATATCAGTTTTGTGGTCCTGGGACTGTTGTTCTCATTCATGGGAACTGTATCCTTTGTCTTTGGCTTCAGCCCGATCCCAGGCTTGGATTTTACCCCTCTCTATTTTTTACCAGCCGCCATTGGGCTTGCCTGGGCCACATTGCGATATCGGCTTTCGGAGGTGCTTCCGCTTGAACATCTCACCGTGTTGGAAAACATGCACGATGGCGTCATCGTTTTGAATGACCAAAAACGCATCTTGTACATCAATCAGGTAACAGAGGATCTGCTTGACCTGACAGAAGATGAAGCCATTGGGCAACCCTTCCATGAAGTGGTGAAAGCCTTTTCTGGTATTTTGAATTCGTCCCTCTCCGAGAACGGGAATCGGATCGAGATCCAAACCAACATCGGCGCAGAAGCCAGGACGTTCGAGGTTGCGGTTTCCTCGATGGCAGCCGCACGACGCGAAACATCCAACATCGTCATCTCCTTGCATGATGTCACCGAACGTAAAGAAAAGGAAGAGGAACTGAGCCGTCGCGGTTCGATCATGTCAGCCATCAGCCGTGCGGCAGAGCGTTTTCTCAAGGCAATAGAGTGGCAAGATAACATCCCGGCTGTCTTGAACGATCTGGGGTCGGCTGCCGATATGAGCTGTATTCATGTTTTGATCAATACTCTCGATGAAAACGGGAAACCTTTTGCAAATTTGCGATATGAGTGGTCTACGTCTGATATTGCGCCTCAGATCACTGCCCCGAACTTTAAGAACATTGACTTTCACAAAACGAAATTTTCAGACCTTGCTGTAGGAAGGTCTGTTTGGGTAAGCATAGATGAACTTCCTGAAAAAGAGCGGGAATTGTTCAGCGGCATGGGCAGCCTTTCGATGGCGGCGATCCCGATCTTTGTGAATGATGCGTGGTGGGCATCCATCTTTTTCCATGAATGCCGTTATGAACGTCTATGGGCTGATATTGAGTTGGAGGCATTTCAGACCACCGCCAGTATCTTCAGCGCAGCAGAGACGCAATCACGCACAGAAAAAAAACTTGTCCAGCGCCAGCTTGCCATGGAACTGCTTCAAGACATTGTTTCCGTTTCCCTTCAGGCAGCCAGCATGCGCGAAATGGGTGAGACTGTGGCGAATCGTCTCGCGCATCTCATTCAGGCAGACGGATGCTTCTTGACTCTTTGGGATGATGATCGCAAACAAACATTTCCATTCGCGGCATATGGCGCACAAAAACAAATCTATGCAGAAGTCGAGATCGAACCAGACGAGGTTACCTTTACCCGTTCAGTGCTGGAGCTGGAACGTACCCTCGTAATCGAAGATACTGGGAATACGCCCTACGCTTCGCCTTCCATCACAAGATCCTTTCCATCCAAATCCCTGCTGGCTCTGCCTTTGATCGCCATGGAAAAAAAATTGGGAGCGGTGCTTGTTTCGTTCGACCACTCTCATCACTTTGAAATGGAAGAAGTGCAGATCTGTGAACAAGCCGCTGCACTCATCGCTCTCGCGCTCGAAAAGTTCCAGGCGGTGGAAGATGCAAGACGCCGGGCAGACACCTCTGAAACCCTGCGCAAAGCAGGCATGGCTGTAGCTGAACGATCTGACCTGCACGAAACCGTCAGCCATATTCTTGAACAGCTCAAACGAATGGTCTTATACGACAGCGCCTCGGTTCAATTGCTGGGAGAGAATGGGCTGCACATCATTGGCGGGTCCGGCTGGAGTGACCCCAAAGAGATCGCCGATATCCGTTTTCCGATCCCAAGTAACAACCCAAACACAGTCGTGATCGAAACAGGAAGACCCTACTACCTGCCTGATGCCGGAAAGGACTATGAGCAATTCAACCAACCTCCACATGACCATATCCGTTCCTGGTTGGGCGTCCCCATGATCGTTCAGGAAAAGACCATCGGGCTGATGGCGATAGACAGCAAACAAACGAACGGCTTTAGCGAACAAGACATCATGGTCGCTTCAGAATTTGCAAATCAAGTTGCCATTGCGCTCGAGAATGCCCGCATCCTTCAAGAGTCCCAGACCCAAGCCATCACCGATGCATTGACCGGCATTCACAATCGGCGTGGTTTGTTCCAAATGGGCGAGTTCGAGTTCCAGCGCGCACGCCGCATTCAACGCCCTTTTAGCATCCTGATGTTCGACATCGACCATTTCAAAAAGATCAACGATACCCACGGTCATATTGTGGGTGACCAGATCTTACAGCAACTGGCTCGGCGTTGTGCAAAAACCTCACGTGCCACAGACCTGGTAGGGCGTTACGGCGGCGAGGAATTTGTCATTCTGCTCACTGAAACGAACCTCGAAGCCGCAAAGATCATCGGCGAGCGTCTGCGCCAGTCCATTCAGAATACACCTTTCAAAACCGATGCAGGTGAGCTTATCGTCACGACCAGTATTGGAATAACAGAATCAACCACATCCGATACATTGACCACTCTCATCAAGCGGGCTGACAGCGCCCTTTATAAAGCCAAGAATGCTGGTCGTAATTGTGTCGTTGTAGACTGAACTACTCGTTTCGCCAAATTTGATACAACCCCAATCGTCCATTCTCCCCATCGGATAGAAAAGACGCCTCCGCCTTCATTTGGGCTTGCTCTGCCAACCCAAACAGTTCCCCCTCTGAAAACTGATGCGCGTACCGCAGCCCCTCGCCGCCACTGCGCCAGTCGAGTAGATAATCCCCTTCATCTACATCTGAATCTGAAAACCCTACCCGCCCCCACGGCTGGACTCGCGCTTTGAGCTTGTCGCTATTCAAGAACTGCCAATTTGAAAGAATGAACTTTCCATTTGGCTTTAGTAACTTTTTCACCGTGTGCAAAATATCCAAACGAACCTCTCGTGAAGGGATATGATGCATGGTGGCAAACATTGTGATCACATCCCACCCATCTGCTACTGAAAGCTGATCGCTGACCGATGAAAGCTGCATCAGATCTAGAGCCTTGAACTTAACTCCCGGCGTGGATTCGGCTTCTCGCAGCAGAGGCAGGCTAAAGTCCGCGCCAAGAAGCGCGGCTTGGTGACCACGGTCATGTAACGCGTGTAGAAAATGCCCATTGCCACATCCAAGATCCAGCACGGATTCATCCGCTCGAATCGAATCAAGGATCTTCATCACCCCCGGCTGTAAGCGTTGACGGGTGGCAGAAAACGATTCGCCGAATTGGTCATAAAACTTTCGATTGAGTTCAATTAACTGTTTTGTAATGTCAGCATCCATAGAGAAATTATAACGGCTTGGGACGGTATAATCTTTTCATGCGTTCTGCACATGATATTGAAAAACTCTCTTTAGAATTTGAAACAAAAACCCCGCAAGAGATCATTCAATGGGCGATCCAAGAATATTCGCCTAATATTGCAATGAGTTCCTCGTTTCAGACACAGTCTATGCCGCTGCTGCATATGGTTTCGCAGATCGACCATAGCGTGACCGTGTTCTTCATTGATACTGGCTATCACTTTTGGGAAACGCTGATGTTCCGTGAGCAAATCGCTATGGAATGGAAGCTCAACGTATTTGACCTGTATCGCGACACCCGCTGGGACACGTTCGCTTTACAAAACATCCGCAAGCTACCGGTGGAAGACCCCAACCTTTGCTGTTATCTCAATAAAGTACAGCCCATGCAAAAGGCATTGCAAGGCGTGAAAGCATGGATCTCTGGCATTCGCCGCGACCAGACGGAAGTGCGATCTCACGCGAAAATTTTGGAATTGCAAGACGATGGGTTGCTAAAAGTTAACCCATTGCTAAATTGGAAAAAGGCAGATGTAGAAAACTACATGAAAGAACATGACCTGCCCTCCCACCCATTGCTTGAAAAGGGATATCGCAGTGTAGGTTGCGCTCCCTGCACGATTGCCATTGGCGTGAACGACGATGAACGAGCTGGTCGCTGGGCAGGGCGCGGAAAGATCGAATGCGGGTTGCACACTGATATGTTCAAAAAGAAGAAATTGACCGAAGTGCAAAAAGAGTTTCAAATGGAGATAAAATAGGAGACATTCACTTTATAGGCTGTTGATGGAATTTACCGAGAAACGACAACACTGGAAGAAAATCAACGCGCTGACCCCAAAGAAAATGGAGTTGGCGCATTTTCTGCTTAACAAAATCCGTGAGGGCGAAGATGTGATGACGCTCATTCGGCGGCATCCGCTCGAGGGTGGTGGGTATTTGAACAAGGCGGCGTTGGTGGCTGCCTATGAGCAGATGGTTGCCAGCGGCGAAATGGAAGCCAATACGGCATTGCTCGAAAAGATTCGCATGAAGCCAATGCGCACCCTCTCTGGCGTGACCACGGTAACGGTGCTGACCAAACCCTATCCCTGCCCGGGCAAGTGTATTTTCTGTCCCACCGATGTACGCATGCCCAAAAGCTACCTGCCCGATGAACCCGGTGCGATGCGCGCGCTGGAGCATAAATTCGACCCGTACACGCAGGTCGTTGCGCGCATTCGAGCGTTGAAGAATCTAGGTCACCCCACAGACAAAATCGAATTGCTCATTTTGGGCGGCACATGGTCATCGTATCGCCGTGATTATCAGGAGTGGTTCATTGGTCGCTGTTTCGACGCGATGAACTCTACCGAAGTCCTTTCGCCCGTCGAGCCGGAACGGACAGAGCAGATGGATTCGTCGGTGTTGACCAATATCCACTCGGTGAATGAAAACGCGCCGCATCGTAATGTGGGTCTGGTCATTGAGACCCGACCCGATGAAATTAATCCCGACGAGATCAAGTGGCTGCGTCACCTCGGCGTGACCAAAGTGCAAATGGGCGCGCAAAGTTTCAATGACCACATTCTTGACATCAACAAACGCGGACATGACGTAGAGACGACTCGCAAGGCTGTGGTGTTGTTGCGCGCTGCCGGGTTCAAGATCGTGCTGCATTGGATGCCCAATCTTCTAGGCGCCACTCCGCAATCAGACCGCGAAGATTTTTCCCGTTTATGGAATGACTTCTGCCCGGATGAAATAAAAATTTACCCCAATCAATTGCTTGCGAATGCCGAGTTGTACGAATATTGGCAGCGCGGAGAATTTCAACCGTACACCACCCCAGAACTCGTGGACTTGATTGCAGACATCAAACCATCTATTCCGCGTTATTGCCGTGTGAATCGCGTCATCCGCGATATTCCGGGCAACAACGTGGTGGAAGGCAATCGCCGCACAAGTTTGCGGCAGGATGTCCACGATGAAATGAAGAAGCGCGGCACGAAATGTCAGTGCATTCGCTGCCGTGAAGTGAAAGGCAAAACGGTTGAGCTTTCTTCGTTGGCGTTGAACGACCTCGTCTATCAAGCTGGAAAAGCCGAAGAACATTTCATTTCGTTCAATACAGCAGAAGATGGCTTGGCTGGGTTTATCCGCTTGTCCTTGCCTTCCAAAGATTCACCCGAAACCGGCATGACCGATCTCAACGGCGCGGCATTGATTCGTGAAGTTCATGTCTATGGACAGTCACTGGGCGTGGGCGTAGAAAAAACAGGCGCGGCTCAGCACGTTGGCTTGGGCACACGCCTGCTCGAAGAAGCGGAACGGGTTGCAAAAGAAAAAGGCTTTGAAAAACTTGCCGTCATTGCGGCGGTGGGCACGCGCCAGTATTATCTGGATCGCGGCTTTGCTCGTGGGGACTATTATTTGGTGAAAAATATCTAACCACAGATAAACGCAGATAAATTGGATGATTTGTTTATCCAATTTATCTGCGGCAATTAACTCCCTAGCTCCTTTATTCTTTTCATACGTTCAGCGTCGTTTTCCATCATCCATTTATCCTGGCTAAGCAATTCATACGCCTTGGCAAAATAAGGCTTGGCTTCGCTTTCGCGTTTCAACAGCAACAAACATTCCCCGATCTCTTCATCCACATAGCCGTCACTTTCACCGATCGAATCAAATTCGGCTTTCAACGCCATCTGTTTGGATAAGGCTTCATCAATGCGATTCATCGAACGCAGACAGCATGCCACTGTCCATTTAGCGATGCGCAGCCGATCTGCGCGTCTTACTTCGCCGAAATAGGATTCGGCTTTCTGAAAAATTCCCAACGCTGATTCAAAGTCGCCCATGTCGTGATACGACCAACCCGTGTTGTTATATAGCGAGCCGAGCCAGCCACGGGCTTTTTCGTCGGCGGAGGATTCAGCCATTTGAATGGCACGCAGGTTCCAGCTTAGGGAAGAGGCGGGGTCTGCGATGATCGCGAGCATGTGAGCCGCATCCACAGCGTAGAAATCCTCTTTCAATTCCTGTGCCATGGTCAGTGCATGCTCAAAGAACGGACGGGCTTCATCTGGATGCTTAGATGAATTGAAGACACGCCCGCGTTCCAGCAAGTAACGGACTCGCGCGCGTGAAGACTCGATGCTTAGTTGATTTTCCACCTGGTCGAGGGTGAGATGCGCGTCGTTGAATTCACGTTGTAACCCTTGTGTACGTGCAATTTGAGTCAGGAGTTCCAGCCGGGCTGGATCATCTTCTGAGAATTGTGGCAGAAGCTCAAGAAATTTTGTTTCGGTTGCCGCGGGATTTGAATAATCCCAGAGCGAATCAAAATCAGGCAGGTTCGGTTGTGACATGGTTAATTTCCTCTTTCATTTTGGTTTCAATGCCCATTACATCAGGAATGAAAAAGCCGAGCAAGCCCATAATGGCACATGAAACGCCTGCGATCAAAAACCAGGGTTGAATTCCGAAGCGGTCTGCGAACGGACCGGCAACGATCAACGCGAGTGGTGAAACCAGATTGGCGGCGCTCATGATGAAGGCGAAGACGCGCCCCTGCATTTCTGGCACGATCACGGCTTGAAGCGTTGCGCCATAAGACCCATTGATGATGGGTAGGAGTAAACCAACGACCGTATTTGCGGCCACGCCGACCCAAAACATTTCGGGAGAAACGAGTCCGACCAAGGCGGTGCTGAGACCCATCAGGATCAAGCCCGTCTGGGCGGTGACCACTTTACGTTTGAAGCCGCCCCACACGCCCAGCACGAGTCCTCCGAGGAGCGTGCCGGTTGAGAACAGTGAAAGCCATATGCCAAGCAGAGTCGCATCGCCGTTGAAATGACTTGTGATCAACAAAGGTGTCAGTGGTTCAGCCGCGCTGAAGAAAAAGTTGATGACCATCACCAGCCCAAGCAAGATGACCAATCCGCGCCAGGCGATGATATAACGAAAGCCTGCTGCAAAATCCTGCCAGAAGGTGGAGGGAGCCGCATCACTTTTATCGGGCTGGGGAATTTGACTGAAGAACACGATCAAGACGGCAAGGAGCGCTGTACTCACATCAATGGCAAGAATGCCTTGCATCGGGAGTACAGCAAGCAGAAGGGCACCCAGCGGTGCAGAGATGATATTCAAGCCTCCATAAAGTGCCTGATTGAATCCCTGCACACGGGCAAGTTGTTCCTTGGGTACGAGCAAGACCGCCGAAGCACCCCACGCGGATTGATGAAATCCGCCTGCCACAGCACGGATGAATAGGGCGAGATAAATATGCCAGACCTGTACAGCATCCAAAGCGAAAAGAATGGCAAGCCCAAGGCTCGCAAGGGCAACGACCGAATCAGAAAAGATCAGGATCAAGCGGCGGTTGCCGCGATCCACCCAGGTGCCGATGAATGGAGAGAGCAAAACCTGCGGCAGTAATCCCATCATGGAGGCGATCGCCAAGGTTGTGGCAGAGTTCGTTTTCTAGGTGAGATACCAAATGATGGCGAATTGCACCAATTGGCTGCCCAACAGGGATAATGCCTGCCCCGTCCATAATGTGAAGTAACGTGCCGCCCATTTGCTATTCGAGTTTTCCATGATGTATCTCCGGGAGAATTTTATCAACCGCCAAGTTGCGCGATGATACTGGTCAAGCAAAGAACTGGCAACCTTCCGCGGTAGGGTTGACAGCTCGTGAAAGGACAGTGATAAACTCCCGCCTTCGGTTAAACAAGCAAGAATCGGGTATGAAAATAAAACCCAACCCGCTACAATGCTTTTCAATGAAACAAAGGAGTTAAATTGAAAACAAAACACTGGCTTATCTTTATTACCCTCGGCTTGATCTGGAGCTCATCCTTTTTATGGGTAGAGCTCGCTTTGCGCGAAGTTGGTCCCATCACCTTGGTCGCCTTCCGCGCTTTCTTTGGATTTTTATTCGGCGTGGTGGTCGTAGTGACTCAACGGATTCCCCTGCCGCGCACATGGAAAGAATGGGCTCCGTTGATCGTGCTTGGGCTAACCAATATCGCCATTCCCTTCTTCCTGATCTCATGGGGACAAAAATCCATCGACTCGGGCGTGGCATCCATTCTCGACGCCACTGTGCCGCTCTTTACCATTCTCGTGGCGCACTTCATGCTGCACGACGATAAGATGACAACCCCCAAAGTGCTGGGCTTATTAACCGGCTTTGCGGGTGTGGTCGTTCTGATGAGCAAAGACCTTGGCGCATCTACCAGTTCGTTGCTTGGGCAATTGGCTGTTATTTTGGCTTGTGTCTTTTATGCGGCAAGCTCCATCATTGCCCGCGTTTATACAGAAGGCACATCCGCCACCATGCGCGGATTGGGTCCGCTCGTCTCTGCATCTGCTGTGATGATCGCATCCGCTTTTATCTTCGAATCACCAATCAAAATTCCCACTCTGCCCATTACCTGGATCGCCTTATTATGGATGGGCATCCTCGGCTCAGGGCTGGCGTTCATTATGTTGTTCTATCTCATTCACGAAATTGGACCCACCCGCACCACCATGGTCACCTATCTATTTCCGCTGGGCGGCGTTACACTTGGGGTCATCTTCCTCAATGAAGCGCTGACCTGGCAGATCGTTACTGGCGCAGTGCTCATTATCTTAAGTCTCGTTATTGCAAACTGGAGTCCCAAACAAGCATGACCCATCGTTCCGGCTTTATCGCCATTATCGGTCGCCCCAATGTGGGCAAGTCTACCCTGCTCAACGCCTTGCTCGGGCAAAAGATCGCTGCCGTGTCGCCGCGTCCGCAGACCACGCGCAAACGTCAACTCGGCATTCTCACGCTCGACAAT
>JAFLCF010000066.1 GCA_017303735.1 Anaerolineae bacterium | reverse complement strand
GTTAGCACAAAAACTGTATATCGCTGGATCGAAGCGAAGAAGTTACCAGCCATCAAATTTGGCAAACGCACCTATCGCATCCCAACTCGTGCAGTCATTGAGTATCTCAAATCAGCTGGGTATGCAGATCTTATTGCTCTGCCTAAGCCCAAGTGATCATTGCCGAATCAATAACATCACATCTTCATTATTTCATTTCGAGCTTTCATTTTGAACAAAATAAATCTCTATTGCAAGGAGGTGATGCTGGCTAATTTTTCCACTACCCTAACTTGACGCAGATAAGAACGGGCGCTGTTTACATACCTAGCCGGTACAACAGCGCCCATACAGAAATTATCTGCGTCTCCTATTCTAACATAACGAATTTTTTCAACTAGGAGTCACAATGAAAATTAAACCCTCAAAATATCCATCCACAAAATATCGTTCATTAGCTTTATGGACAATATCTCTCTGCGCAATTTCCCTTGCATGTTCGCTGACTGATAGCTCCACACGTCCATCTGTGACGCCCACCTCCTCCCCCATCGCACGTGACTATGCAATTCCCATCGAAGCAAAACAGACTCTTGATCTGTCAGCTATCTCTTCACAAACTTCTTGCACGGTCAGTGCAACTGCCCTCCATCTACGCTCTTGCGCCGGGACAAACTGCCCGGTAGATGCGTGGCTCCTGCAAGGCGAATCCCTCACCATCCTTCAAACAGGCACAACCTGGATCAACGTCCAAACCAGCAACGGGAAAACCGGCTGGGTCAACGCAACCTATTGTGGAGGTAAATAATCATGAAAGCCTTTGGCCGCTTTTTTGCTCAACTCGCGTTCTATACGATCTCAATCGGTCTGCTGGTGTATGCAGCCAGTCGCTCGCTCCATTTCATTCAGGCATCGCTGGATGAAGATAATCAAATCCTTGGCATGTTTGCCTTACTCGCAACATCTGGCGGCATGATCGGTTGGCTGACCATCTTCCTGTTCAAAGCTGATGGGATTGTTCAAAAGGGCATTGCCTTGCTCATGGTGCTCGTGGATTTTCTTGGTGAAGCTGCCCTGTTCACGATGGACACTTTGCAACAGGCAGGTGCAAATGGAGTTGTGAAAGAGTTGACACAATCCGAGGCCCGTACGGTTCTGATCGGTATGTCGATCCTGATCGCCCTCAATATTCTGGCTGGTATCGCCTATCACCTCGGCAACATGGAGATCATCCGTCAAATGGCGGAAGGCGCACAGAAGGATATCTTGTTCTTCAAATCCTTGGCAGAGATCGAGAAAAACACCGACGACCTCGCCCGCACCATGGCGCCCTCGATCGCCAGCGAGTGGAAAACCGAGTTCACCAAAAATTACGGGACTGCTTCGAAGCTTGGACTGACCGGAGGGAAGAGTGAGGAGGTACCTTCTACTTCACTTTCCCCATCGACATCCTCCCCGATCAAACTGCGCCTGCCGCGCTTCAACATCCTGCCGTGGAAAAAAACTGAGAAACCCGCTGCCAACAATTCACAGCCCGCCTTTTTTCCCTTCACCGCCAAATTGCAGACCAACCTCAATAACCACGTGGTCAAACCCGGCGAGCAACTCGAAGCTGGCATCGCCGCGAACGGTAACTACATCATCCGCTTGCCTGGTAATACCCAACCTATTGGAGAACTCCACCCAGCAACATTCATCCAGTTGTTCACCGGCAATGACCTGACCGTTCCGGTGGATATCCCCGCTCCTTCTTCGAACGGACACAACCCGTCCCCTTAACGAGCCGGTCAGATCTTGACCTTGGTCAGGCATGGGAGATCCGTTATCCCTGATCGAGGTCAGCCGTAAGGGCATCCATCGCCCACCCCGGTTGCCAGAAGCGCTTTCATTGGCATTGGGTTCACTGGCTACCCTGGGAGATCTGTCCGGCGTGCGCGTGATGAACGCCATTGTTAATAACCAACCGACCGCCATCGCCATTCTGGATGGTGCCAAATTCATGAGAGATCAAAACGGCTTCACTATACTCACTGAAGCCGCAGGAAAGGAAACCACATGACCGCAAAAATTATCACCGTCGCAAATCAAAAGGGTGGAACCGGCAAGACCACTACTTTGCTGAGTGTATCCGGGCAGTTGGCTGCCACCAATCACAAAGTACTCGTCGTTGACAAAGACCCACAGGGGAATGATGCTATCGCCATGGGACTCCCCCAGGAACCTGGTGCCTTCAACCTGCTGGTCAACCAGACACAGGACCCAAGGCAATGGGTGCGCATGACCGGCAGAAAAAATCTGGACATCATTACCGGCGATCGTAGCACTGCCTCGGCGCAGATCCTGCTCAATGCCGAGAACCGCCCGTTGGATGCCATCCGCAAGGCGCTTGAACCTCTACTCCACGACTACCATTACATTTTTTTGGATACAGCTCCTTCTGTGGGCGGCATTCAGGAACGTGCAGTGTTCGCCGCCGATTATGTGCTCATCCCCACCGCGACCGAATTCCTGTCTTCGAACGGCTTGATGCAAATGATGGCAAGCCTCAAGCTGCTGGCGCAACGCGGTTGGGATGGAAAGTTGCTCGGCATCCTGCCCACGTTCTATGATGACTCCACTACGGAATCCAAGACCACCCTAACGGAGATCACAAAGGAATTTGGCGAGGCGGTACTCGCCCCCATTCATCGCGCCACCATTCTGCGCGAGTGTGCGGCGGAAGGCAAGTTAGTGCATGAGATGGACCCGCTTCATCGCGCCACGCGTGAATATGCCGCCCTGATGAACTATACCCTCCAGAACACCTAAGGTAACTGCATATGCCACGACAACCTTTTCAGTCCTCCAATCCATCTCAGGAATTGATTCAACCCACTGAACCGATCCAACTGATCCAAACTGCCCGTGAAGCGAAACGTTCCCGCCCCAAAAGAAAACGAGATTGGGAAAAACTGTCCGAACACCGATCACGCGGTTACCGAGTTCCGAACCATCTGCGGAACATGGTCGGGGAAACGCACGAGAAAACGGGCATGCGATACACCATTCGCGGCATTGCCGATCATCACATGACCACCACATCCCAAGTGGCTGGCGCCATGATGACCTATGCCTTGAGCGAACTGCGGGCGGGCAGGATCCAGCTCGAAGCGCATCCACAACCTGAAGGTCGCGTGATGCGTTTGGATTGGTCGATCCGTGAAGATGCCTGGGCACAGGACATCCCGGCGCCTAAACCCAGACGGCAACGTTCACCGCTTGAACCAAAACCTATTTATGTTGCTTATCGGTGGGGCAGGGAAATTGATCAGCAGATCAAGGCGGTTTCATCCAGCCTTGGAGTGACCAGCGGGGAGGTGGTGGTGTACCTGTTGAATAACGCCATCCAGTCCTATCGCTCCGGGCGTTTGCGTCTTCATGAAGCCGCCAAAGTGGTCCGCCAGACAGTGTCGCCCTCATGGTAGCCCAATTTTCTCCTACACCAGTCTGGCAAAACGCACATCATTTTTTACCATCAAAAATTCGTGTGAGCGGGACTCGCTCATATGGACGCTCTCGGGCGCTCTCAGTCGCTCACATTCTCCGCTCACATGGACGCTCACCTTCCTTTGTTAGGAATGATTTTGAAGCGGATAGAAACGCAAAGATGGGAAATGAACCGTCTGGAAAAACATGCCACCTAAGATCGCTTCCTGTTGCGTTTTGCTATTTCCGATTTTGGAGCCTTCTATGACCCGATCGAACCTGCTGATCAACGAACCACCCCTGCTGATACTGCCTTCCCTTGCCAAGGTTATCGGGCTGAACGAATCGCTTGTTCTTCAACAACTGCACTACTGGCTGCAAAACTCCAAGGTCGGTGTGACCCGCAATGGCATCAAATGGGTCTACAACACTTATGGGGATTGGCAAAGCGAAAGTTTCCCGTTCTGGAGCCTGAGCACGATTGAGCGCACATTCCGCAGTTTGGAAAAACGAGGCTTGGTGATCTCGGAACAACTGGACGCAAAAAAACACGACCAGCGCAAGTACTACCGGATCAACTATGCGGCGCTGGAAACGCTCGAGACGCCAGAATCCTCTTCCGCGGATTCTAGCGGGGAATCCGGTGACGTCCTCGATGACGTCAATTTGACGGGATCGAAGACGTCAGATCGCCGTGACGATGACGTCACATTGACGGGATCATTAATAGGTAATACAGAGACTACCAGAGAAAAGTACATGGGCGCTGACGCGCCCGCACACGCTGAGCCTTCTTCGCCTGAACCTGGCAAGGTGGATGTCCACGCCCGCATCGAGACATACCCCCAAAACACTCGTGAGGCTACCAGCTTGGTTCACGACCTGTTTGGCTTGATCCCGCCTGAACGTCCTGCCACAGGTGAACCACCGGGGGATTATGGCGCCTGGGACAAGAACATCAAGCAAATCATCTCCATCTGCCGGGAGTACAACGTGCCGCTCGAGAACGGGCTGCATCGTACCCGGTCCGCGATCGAACAGATTCGCCGGACGAAGAGACTCACCATCCACCGCCCCGGATCACTGATCGCCTATCTGCGTTCCGAACTCGCGAGCGGGAAAACATCCATCCCCCCTTTGCAGGGAAACATTGAGGTCCTGACATGAACACAACTCCCATGATTCCACCCCATAATCCCGAAGCCGAACGTGCCACATTGGGTTGTCTATTGATCAACCCTGAGAGCTGGTACGACATACGCCCGATCATCACCACCTCGACCGATTTCTACATCCACCGGCACCAATGGGTCTATCAGGCGGTTCAGGAACTGATCAAAAGCGGGCAGCCTGTAGATTTGTTGACCGTTTCAGATGCGCTCGAACGTGCGGGCAAACTCGAAGAAGCAGGCGGCTCTGCCTGGCTGACGTCACTGATCAACGATGTGCCCACCTCTCTGAACGCGGTTGGCTATGCCCACATCGTCCATCAGGACGCGGAACGCCGCTCCATGCTCAACCTCGCCAATGATATCGCTCAGTCCGTGTGCGAAGGCAGAGCTGCCGATGACTTGCGCAGCTTGATCCGCACCCATCTTGACGAGCGCACTATATCCAATGACTTTGTACGTCTATCGCATCTGCTCTCCAACTTGTATGACCAGATCGAAGCTGCGGAGGCAAATCCGCACGAAGTCTGGGGATTGCCCACGGGCTTTCCCAAGTTCGACAAAGCCACGGGTGGCTTCGAGAAAGGTTCACTGATCTGGCTAGCTGGTGAGCCAGGTATTGGTAAGACTTGGAGCCTGACCCAGATTGCTCTGGCAATGGGTGAAGTCGAGCCGGGTGTCCTGATCTCGATGGAAATGAAAAACGAATCGATCGCACGTCGCGCCCTGTCCGGGGTCTCCGGCATTCGCACCAAGTCCATGAAATCCGGGTTGGGATTACCCAACGATTGGCGCTCACGCTTCGATATCGCCGCCGCGCAGCTCTCCGAGTTGGATATCTTCATCGACGATGCCAACTACACCACCGAACAATTGTGGGCGGCTCTCAAATCACAAAAACGCGAGCGGAATATCGGCTGGTTCGCGGTGGACTATGCCATGTTGTTCACGGACCAGGCAGAGAACGATAACGTGCGCACTGAGATCATCTCCCGCAATCTCAAACTGATGTGCAAGGAGATGGATTTGGTCGGGGTGGTGTTGCAATCGGTCACCAAGAGCGGCATGGATGGCGCCGCCAATACTGCCTCACAGAAATCCTCGATGCGCGGTTCCGGGCAGCAGGTGCATGATGCGGACAATATTCTCTTCCTGACACCATTCACCCAATTGAGCGAAAAGGATGAATCCATCCGTGAAGCGGATAAAAAGCGTATGGTCACCCTGCATACCAAGAAGGGACGTGAGTTGGAGACCCTGCCGGTTTGTCACCTGGTGCGCCGTGATGACAGCCCATTCTTCGATGAGTTCGATCACGAGCTTTATGCCCAAAAACGCCTGAAGGGCGTTCCGGAAAAGATCGAAACCCACTTTACCAAGTCATAGAGACAAGTGGAGTCTCTATAAAAAGTGGAAACAAATACCAGAAATAAATACTGGAAATAACCGCACTCCCTTAAGAATAAAAAAATATCCAATTATTTTTCTAAACCACAACGACAGAAAGGAAATCCATGAACCTGATCGAACAATACCGTACTCATCTGGTAAAGCATGACCGTTCCGAGAAGACCATCCACGGCTACACCACGGACCTGGTGCAGTTCCAGAAATGGCTGGGCAAGCGTCCGTTGTCCAAGATCACCGAGGTGGATGTGCGTGCCTATCGCGACCACATGCTCAAGGAAGGCAACAGCCCGAACACCATCAACCGCCGCATTGCTTCCATCGCCTCCTTCGGGGATTGGGGCAGCACGCAAGGCGGAATATTCAAGGGCAACCCGGCACAATATATCAAGCCGGTCAAGACCGTCGAACTGGCGCCGCGTTGGTTGGACGAGGAGCAGAAAAAGAAACTACTCAAGGCAGTGGAGACCGACCTGCGGGAGGCGAAGGAACGTTATCCGCGCCTGTGGGTCTTACGCAAACGAGACGCGGTCATCGTGAATGTCTTGTTACTCACCGGGCTGCGAGTAGACGAGCTGTGCTCGCTGAAACTCTCTGATCTAACCTTGAGTGAGCGTAAGGGCACCTTATTGGTGCGGCATGGCAAGGGCGGCAAGCAACGTGTGGTGAATTTGCACATCGAAGGGCGCAGGCAGTTGAGCGAATGGCTGGAGGTACGCCCACAAGTGGGGAATGACGGGTTGTTCGTAGGGCAGACCGGTGAAGCGATAAAGCCGCGCCTGGTGCAACGCCTGGTGGAGCGCTTTGCAGATTTGGCAGAGTTGAAAGATGTTACACCGCATTCGCTGCGCCATACCTATGCCCGAAATCTACTTGACAGTGGTTCGAGTTTGCAGGAGGTGGCCTTATTGATGGGGCACAGCAGTTTGGACTCAACCGCACGCTATGTGCAACCGAGTGAGATGGAGTTACAGCAGGCGGTTGATCGATTGAGGGTGTGAATAAAGAGAGGCTTCCGATGTTGGGAGCCTCTCTTTATTAATCTTGAAATATAACTCGTATCGGTTCAGGTTTTGGAAAATCAACAGTCCCAAAACGCAATGATGCAAGTACGCTTAGTAATACGCAAAGTAAAATGAACCCAAGAATCAATTTACCCATAACCCGCAGATACTTCATTTTTCACCTTTACGCCCAAAACCACTGAGCCAGTTTCTAAGTTTTGGCATCTGTTTTTCGTGGGTGGAACCAATGGCTCTTAGACGTGTGAATAGTGTAAGAAAAAAAAGATATCCGATCAATCCAGCTTGTATCAAGGCTTCCGTTGCATTTCGTTTTTGTTCGTCTCCGATAAAACTAAGTAACACATATCCGCCGATCGAAAGCTCCATTAATAGCAAAGTAATCCATAGAAGTTCTTTGGAAAAAGACTTTCGTAGAAGTTGATAAGTCATACCTACAGAAACCAGGGAAAGAAAAGGAATCATCTTGACCTGGTATGCTGCTATATTCCCACTAAAGATGAAGTATGGGTGCGGAAAGTATCCTGACATCATAATCATGAACGGCAACAGGAATAAACCACCCAGTAAAGCAATTTTTTGTAAGTCCACCTGAACCCCATAGATAATCCAGGTTAGCAAGACAATGGTTAGAAAAAATAACGATGAGGTCGCGGCATAGGGCATGGCAACCACCATTTGATGATACGGCGCATAAGGCCATTTCTGGATGATGGATAGTCCTATATTTGGAGTGGTAACTGCGTGGTCCAAACTGAATTTATAGATGTTGTATTTGTCTTCCTTGTAGGTGTCCAACTGGACACGCTCTGTGGGCTCATAATGTAGTCAGCAAAATCCGTAATCTATACCAATGATCAGGGTGAAATCCCTAACATCACGTGCTTTTGGCACGATAAAGGAGTATCCATCCATGGACCATGTATCATACTCAATCAGGATGGTTACTTTCTCTCCGGGCGCCAATGGATGTTCCCATGCCAACCCATTCTCTTTGTATGTCCACTTCACGGGCATATTGTTTATCTTCACTGAGATATTCTGATAAAGTTTGGCGCCACCAAATAATGGAAAATTGAAACGAGTTTCTGTTGTCTCGGCAAGAGTATTCACCACATCATATTCGTAGGCAGCTCGCATCGTGTATGCATTGAAGGTCGCGTCACGATTGCCCCAATCGGCTCCTTGTAAATAGACTGTGCCTAAAAATCGTGAAATGCTATTCTCAGCAAGCACCTGTTCGCTGTGGACAGTCTTGTAAAGAATGGGATTCTCTGGCAAAGGTTCGACTGAATCGATCCATTTGTATTGGGTTACTTGTAAGTCTTGTTGTTGAAAGAAACTATTTCCGTAAATATCCACCCATTCCCGGTAGGCAGTGTTGCTACGGGTCCCCTGCCTAGTGAATGAACCATGAATGTTTTCAAAAGAAGTAGTGTTGCTTGCAAGTAGAAAATACACCATGCCAACCAGTGCTGCAAAACTTAGCGACTTGGCCAAAGCCTCAGCAACTGCCTGAAACCAGTTTTTTGTAGACTGCAATTGATGGACTGTAATGCCGAATAGCAACACCACAACAATTGCCAGCAATAAACTACCAAACGGTTCTTTATTAACCCAATTGGCAAGGATCAATTGAAGCGGCATCCCTTAACTTTCCTCTTCACGGACTTCCTGTTTATCTTTACGGTTATTGACATACAAGGACAAGATGGTGATATACAGGATCAACCCGGCTTGTAGCAGCATATTGAAGGCATTCTGATCGGACAGCTCGGTCAGCAGACCTGACAAGGGATATGCAACCGTGAAGAAGGCAACCAAAAGATAAATGATGATACGCAATGGACGCGAAGGCAGCTTTCGGAAAAGTAGAAAAGCCAGGAAGAGTGTCAACGCTGCACCAAGAAGAAGGGAACCCCAAAATCCGAAGAAATAATCACTGATGGCAGACATCAAAAGAAACTGCATGGTGTACACAGCCGAAAGCAAGGCAAGATCAAGGAATTGGACTTTCAAGCCCCAAATCAGCATCGTGAGGGCGAGCATTGCACCAAGTAGTGTAAGGGCATATGGCGAAATTACCAGAACACGCAAAACCTGCGCGCCAGGTTGCTGTGGTTGAACTAATGCCACTCCCATGCCTGCCACTGTAATGGCACGATCCAACTCCCAGGTCAAAATAGAGCCGTTTCCATCCGGTGTGGATTCGATCTTGGTGGGAGTGATCACGCCATCTGGGTAATTGAGAAGCGAAACGGGTAAACGATCCACTGTAAGTGTGAGGACAAAATCCTTGATCTCGCGCTGGATGGGGATCTGATAGTAGAAATAATCCATGCCACGCGAGGAATAGGTAATATGGATCATGCTTTTTTGGTGCGGTTTCATTTTTGTCGTCCAGGACACGAGGTCAGTGGCAAATCGCAGGTCTGCACTGAGGTCTTTATCATCCATGGTGACAACAAAATCTTCAAATAGAGTCTGCCCGGCGGACAAAGGGAAGGTAAATGTGGCATCGGTAGCAATATCTGAATCGTTGACAACCTGGTATTCCAAATCAACAGCCACTGTGTAACCACTATATAAAGCATAGCCTTTTTGGCGTTCGCTGAGCTTCATTTGCACATCGCCATTGAAACTCAAGATGCTATTTTGCGGTACTTCCTGCGTTTGAATGGTGGTACGGTAGACGGGAGGAGACGTGGGGTCCTCACGGGGAAGTTCTTCTTTGACTTCCACTTCATGGGTATGGCGAACTGTTAGTTCAACCTGGGTGTGTGGACGCCCCCAGATAGACCATGCGCTTTCACGACTAATGTCTGAGAGACTGCCATGCGTGGAGTAATAGGTGTTGGTATTGTCATTGAGAATGGCACGGAATGCCCACATTAGCCCCAGAAAGAGCACAGCAGATACGGCAGCTTCAATGATCTTGCGCATCCACGGCCAAAAATCTCCGGAAGTCTCCTTATAGGAGACAAAGGCTGATCCAAACAACACCACAGCAGTGGTGACCATGAGCATACTAACGGCAGGTTCAAGAGTAAACCAGGTAATGATTTTGTCGATCATTTTTTCCTCCTTGCATCTCGTTTACGACTTAAAAATTATGCCACAGAATCATCGGTTATGGAATTCCAACCAATGCTGATAAATCATCACCATCGCCAGCGTATCGAGCTTGCAATATTGCAGAAGAAGATTTTTCCACAGTTCCTTAATGGACATATCATCCTTCTGCGGACCATATAACATCGCCTGATATGCTGTGATCGCCCCGGTGCCCTCGTTCACCACAGCACCCTGCCCGGCGATCTCAATTGGTGGCAGGGATTTGTGCGGGCTGAGTAACTTGCCATCCGATTCTTTCACATATTCAGGATAGCGCTTCCTCAAATCCTCATTGACCTGCCAGACCGCATCCAATACCTTCTTGATCGAGGTCCTGCCTTTCATCACCGGGTGGAAGTAATGTTTGAGGGTTAGGTCGTTCATATCTACCAGGCGACTGTCCGTGATCCAATCTAGCCAATCGCGCAGTTGTGCATGCTCCATACGCCCGTCCATCTGGGCGCGGATTTGTTTGAGGATGCTGTTCTCATGTGTCGCCCACATGTACACTGTGCCGCTGCGTCCAAGATGCTGCATCAATGACTCGGCAAAGGCGAAGTTAGGGTAGGCATCTTCGAGGTTGATCCATTCTGCATGGGTCGGTTCGGCACCGGGTTTTGTAATAGTATGGCAACTCCACTGAAACGCCACATTCTCGAACGGGCGCATACCGGCGTGATAAGGCACCGCCAAGCCAGAGGTCTCGAAGTCGATGAAGTGCAATGGGTATGGATGCGAAGAGAGGATATCGCTCAAGGCGGGATCGATCCATTCAGTTTCGGACTTGGAATTCCGCATCTGCATTAACTGACGCTGTGCACGTGGACCCATCGAGCCGTCTTTCTTGCTGAGAGCGGATTCGGGCAGGTCATACAAGCTGGTCTTACCTGACTCAATCAGTGCCTGCACTTCCTTGACTGTTCCGCCAAAATACAAATCCAGAATATGCGGATCTGGGTCTGCCAGCTCGCCCCAACATTCTCTGAAACCATTCTTGATTTCGCTTTTGTCTACGCGGTACTCACAATCCTTGCAGGCAAAGCTGATCGGTGCAGGCAGTTTGGTGAGCGGGTTGAGGCTCTTGATAAAAATCTCAGCGGCGGCAGAAACTTCAGGGAACAGCTCCTCAACTTCACGGTCCACATTGATGCGAGTGAGGAAGTGACTGCGGCGCAGTTCTTGCACATCCCCGGTGAAGGTAAAACGGGCACTTGGATACCCATTGTCATCTTCATTGATCTGAATATCGCTAAAGAGCGAGTGCAGGTTGTCAATGGCGGTAGTCTTGGTCTTGTCCGGCATCATCAGCTCGCAGGTGAGTGTGGATTGCGGGAAGAGTTCGTGCAGAATGAGCGCCTGGAAGGTAATGTCTTCGAGGTAGGGCAGCCAGCCTGAAGCGATGCCACCACGCTTTCCCCGCAGCGGATTTTCTTCGCCGGAGTCGAAAGACTTGGCTTTGACCTCGATCATGGTCAGGGTGTTGCCTTGCTTGATGAGGATATCCGGGCGGGCGAATTTGCCCTGGCTCTCGAAGGCGGCTTCGAGCAGGATAATGTTTTCCTGTTTGAAATACTCTTTTGTAAGTGCTACTGCTTTGTCGTGGTCGGGTTCATCCACCAGGACTGCATCCTCGAAGAGCAGGCTGGCAATCGCGCCGATCATGTAACCACCTTCGGCAAGCAGTTCGATGTATTCATCTCCGTCTTTGGTGGACGCGTATTTGTTCATGCGATAGTACAACTTGGCGGCGCAGGAGCGCGCAACCTTGTAGTCGGTTTTGGAGATGGAGAGTTTTTTATCCGGTTTTGTTTTCACTTGGGCTTCCTGCTAATATACGATTTCCATGCGTAGCCCTTTAGAATCCACTTCAGGGAATTCTGGAAGAGACCGTGCTACTCCTTGGTGTATTCGTTCAGCAGTCCATAATGCAGCGAAGGCATCCAAAATATCATCGGGTTGAGAGGAGAGAGACCTCTTTGCTTCCAATGCTTGGAAAACGGCATCTCCAAATATCGGAGTGAGTAAAGCCAGCCTTTCTTGATGGCCCGAAGCGGTTTTTTTGCTTTGAAGCGGAGTTCTTGCTTCGTTCATAAAATGAAAACTCACTTCTGGATGTACTTCCCGAATTTGACTTTGAAGATTAGTGGCAGAAGACATTACAGCGTCCACTTCCCGGATTTTTGGCAGAATGGCATATGCCTGCTTGGACATTCGTTTTCCTTCAATACTTTCCCTGATACCACAAGCTTCCAGGTAGGAAGTTGATTTGAGTACCGGACGAAGTGGAGCGGAGAAGACAGAACTGCTTCTGACTGGACCAAGAACCTTTCGTGCGGACTGATCGCACAATCTGCCGCCTTTCTCTTTGAGTCCAATCGGGATATCGATGGCGAGAACTTCCGGGAAATCCGTACTTTTGAGGATGTCTTCAAAAGTGCGGCATAGACGACAGGAGATCTTTCCTGACTCCAGATCCTTTGAGACCACCACCCAGCCGTCCCTGCATCCGTCTGCACCTGAAATGATTTTCATTGGTTATTCTTTTTCCTTGCCTATTACTCAATAGCGGACAGAGCCAATCACAAAATCCCATATTCTATTAGTGATGTTTCGCTTCTCGCTCCAGCCTTACCCAGGCAGCGTATTAATCAACTTGATGACTGTCATTGCAAGCTCTAACACAGGTTTTCCTACCTCGTTCAAATTCTTGGCGGCTTGTGCGAGCCCTTCCACAGTGACCTTGACTCGTTCCTTCTTGGGCTTGGACTTTTTCGCTTCAGTTTGCAGGCTTGCCAGTTCGTCTCTAATCTCTTCAGTGTGTTCAGAAGCTTCGGCTTTTTGTAAAAGTGTTTCGCAAGATTTGATCAACTCGGTGAGGGTATTTTGCAATTCAGTAGGGAAGGTGTTGAAACTATTCTGCGTGCTTACATTGGAGGTATTTCCTTCACCGGTATTGACCGCGCTTCCCTGCATATTGCCATGAACGGTGACGGTATTGTTGGTGATGTAGGTATCTCCTCTACGGCCAGATTCCTTTTCTTCACGTTCTTCATCTTTACGGCGTTCTTGCGGAGTGACGAAACCATCCAGCAATTCACGGAGGTTGATGGTGACGGGTTTGCCTTGATAGACTGCTTTGTATTCGCGCTCGGTTTTGGTGAGGGTCTTCATATCGGTGAAGGGCAGGCGCAATTCGGGGTATTGTGGAGGGTAGATAAAAGAATCGGGCGGAGTCGCAAACATGGTGTGGATGTCGTCGAAGTGGGCGCGGAGAATGGCGAGGGCGTCGCGGCGGGTGGATTCTTCTCCGGTGATGAAAATGTTGACGCGTTTGTCTTCTTCATCGGCTTGGACAAGAGCCGTGTTTCCATCCAGTTTTAGAACCACGCCGCTGCGCCAGACTTTGTTATCCAAAATCCGAGCATGGGTTTTTACGATGAAGCGCACGATGACGCTCTTGGGCAGTTCGGGGTAGCCGTATGCAAACTTCATTGCGGACGATTTCAAATGGGTGAGGTCTTCGTCTATTTCTTTTGCCATCAGACTGGGCAGCCAGTAGGAGGAATCATCGGCGCGGTAACATAACTCGAAGCGTTCGAGCAGTTTGATGATGTCTTCGATGTGATGTGAATATTCGCGGTCAGACAAAATCTCGCGCAGGTGGGACATCGTCAACTTGCCTTTGAATTTGTCCTTCAGCGCAGGATTGGTGACGATGAGATACACGCCGCGTGTGACCCAGTTGGGGTTGAGCACGCCAAGCGCGGGCAGCAGCGGATTGCCGTCCGCGTCGCGGAAGTACAAGACCGTGCCGAGGTCGTGCAGCAGGTCGAGCAGGGTGTCCTGGTCTTTTTCGTCGCTGACGCCGTGCCGCTCACAGATAGCGACAAATTGCTCGTGGGAGATGTGCGCTGCGCTGAGGGTTTCCATCTCGTCTTTGACGGCGAGATAATCTGCGCTGAAGAGGACGCGCACTTGCGGCATAGCGCGGACTTCCTCCTGAATTTTCTGGCGTAGTTCTTCGATGTGTTCGCCCGTGCTGGCAGATGTGCCGACGAAGCCGCGAATGTTGGGATACTTTTCGCGCAGCCTGCGTTTTTCGATGTCCATTTCGTGCTGGTCACATTTATTGCCAACCAAAATCACGGGCGCGTTTTGGCTGTAGGCGTTGATGAGCGTCAGCCAGTATTCCACTTTGTTTTGTTCGAGACTGCCGCGCGTATCGAAGACCAGCAGGTACAAACTGCGCCCCGAGAAAAAGAATTGGTGCGTAGCATGCATATGTTCCTGCCCGCCGAAATCCCACACTTGCGCGCGGACGTCGCCCAGCGGCAGGGGACGCTTTTCGACTATCAGGGTGGTGTCTTCTTTGTCATCGAAGGCGTTATCAATCAGCCGCTTGACGATGGAAGTCTTGCCCACGCCGCCTTCGCCCACCACGAGGACGCGGGCTTCGCCCAGTTCGAGTCCGCCTTCTTCGTAGATACGTTTGTAGTGCGCTTGGATGGAATGGGCGTGTTCACTGCCTCGCCACTTCTCGTTTTCATCTCCCATCCATTTGGCGGGGATGGCAATTTCCAATGGGTTGTTCCATAAATTCATTTCTTTCAATCTGGAGAGCTGAACAATTTCCGGTGGCAGGCTCGTTAATCCATTGGAATAAAGGTCAAGACTAGTCAGGTTGGAGAGTTGACTGATTTCCGGCGGCAGGCTCGTCAGTCCGTTGGAAGAAAGGTCAAGACTAGTCAGGTTGGAGAGTTGACTGATTTCTGGTGGTAGGCTCGTCAGTCCGTTGGAAGAAAGGTCAAGACTAGTCAGGTTGGAGAGTTCCCCGATTTCTGGTGGCAGGCTCGTTAGTCCGTTGGAAGAAAGGTCAAGACTAGTCAGGTTGGAGAGTTCCCCGATTTCTGGTGGCAGACTTGTTAGTTCGGTATTACGAAGGTCAAGTTGTGTCAGGCTGGTGAGTTGAGCAATCTCGGGAGGCAGGATGATGAGTTGGTTATTGGAAATTATAAGTTCCGTCAGATTGGTGAGTTGACCGATTTCAGGCGGCAAGCTCGTCAGTTGATAGTTGGAAAGGTTAAGTTCAGTCAGGCTGGTGAGTTGAATTACCTCGGTGGGGAAACTTGTAAGTTGGTTGCTGGAAAGGTCGAGCTCCGTTAGGTTGGTGAGTTGAATGATCTCAGGCGGTAGACTTGTCAGTTGATTGTCACCAAGATAAAGTCCCGTCAGGTTGGTGAGTTGACTGATTTCAGGCAGTAGACTTTTCAGTTGATTGTTACCAAGATCAAGTACCATCAGGTTGGTAAGCTGAATTATTTCAGTTGGCAGGCTTTCCAATTGATTTGTGGAAAGGGTAAGTTGGACAAGTTTTTGAAGTTGAATGATTTCCAATGGGAACTGAGTAAATTGATTATTAAACAGGATAAGAGTAGATAGGTTTTGCAGTTGACCGATTTCAGGTGGTAGCTTGGCGAGTTGGTTGCCAAAAAGATAAAGTTGTGTAAGGTTTTGGAGTTTACAAATCTCAAGCGGCAGATTGGCGAATTTGTTTTCTGAAAGAATAAGTTTTGAAAGATTTTGGAGTTCAACGATTTGCGGCGGCAGACTGGCGAGTTTATTTTGCCAAAGGTTTAGTTCGGTAAGATTTTTTAGATGTCCAATCTCAGCAGGTAGACTACTAAGTTCGTTATTCGAAAGTTCAAGCGAAGTTATGTTATGGAGTTGCCCAATTTCAGGCGGCAGGGAAGTTAACTCTAATTTGGAAAGGTCAAGGGATTCGGCTCCGCTTTCCGCGGCTTGATGTATGCGCTCCAGTGCGATTTCTTCAGGTGTCTGTGGCATGGTCTCTCCCTTACGCTTTCACTTGTTGCACATACAAATGCTTTTGGAACTCGACGAACAGTTCCCGAATGGATTGGATCTCGCCGAGGATTTGGCGGGCGTCTTCGAGGGCTTGGTATTTGAGTTGGAGCAGGCTGGGAAGTTTTTCCTGGTCGAGTTCTTCGACGCCGGTTTCGATGTATTTGGTGAGGACGAATTCGACGAATTGTTTTTGTTCGTTGGTGAGGGCGGCGAAGATCTTGGACTGTGCTTTGGCAACGCGGACTTCTCTCGTGATGGGCTGGGATGCGTAGGCGATGTAGGTCAGCACGTCAAAGAGGTCGCTTTTTTCGGCGTCAATGATGGTTTGCATGATGTGAAGCTGCTCACTACCGAAGCCTGCTTCCGCGAGCTTTTCGAGAAGGGCTTTACGGGTGATGGGACTGGACCAGACTCGGCGCAGCTCCTCTTCGGTTTTGAAGAGATCGGGGAGTTTGCCGAATAGTTTTTCCATGAATTGCTCGGCGGTGAGTGGTTTACCGTCAGCATCATAGAACATGGTGGATGCCATGTGGGTGATGTGGCGTTCTTTGCCATCGCGCAGTTTGACTTTGACCTTCGGGCGCGGTTCGTAGTCGTCTGGCTTGGGTTCAGATGTTTTGCGCTTGGGTTGGTCTTTCGGCTTGGGGTCTTCTATGACCGGCTCTTCGGGTTCACCATCCCATTCGGGGTCTGCGAAGTGGTGATAGGCACCGACGAAGTCGTAGATGGTGAAGTAGTCTTTGCCGTCGAAGAGACGGGTGCCGCGACCGATGATCTGTTTGAATTCGATCATGGAGTTGACCGGGCGCATGAGCACAATGGCGCGGACGTTGCGGGCATCTACGCCGGTGGAGAGCTTTTGGGAGGTGGTCAGGATGGTGGGGATGGTGCGTTCGTTATCCTGAAATTCGCGCAGGTATTGTTCGCCGAGTTCGCCGTCGTTGGCGGTGACGCGGACGCAGTACATGGGGTCGGGGTTGGATTTGGTTTGGTTGATTAGGTTGCGGGTTGCGGCGGCGTGGTCCTGGGTGGCACAGAAGACCAGGGCTTTTTCGTTTTGATGCAGTTCATCCATGAAGAGCTCGACACGCTTGCGCTCGCGGGCTTCGATCTCGATGATGCGATTGAAGTCGGCTTCTTTGTAGACTTTGCCCGCTTCGATATCGCCTTCGAGGACGGTATCTTCGGAGGTGTAGATGTATTCGTCGAGGGTGGTTTGGATGCGGCGGACTTTGAAGGGTGTGAGGAAGCCGTCGTTGATGCCTTGTTTGAGTGAGTAGATGTAGACGGGTTCGCCAAAGTATTTGTAGGTGTCCACGTTCTCATCCCGTTTGGGTGTGGCGGTGAGACCGAGCTGGACGGCGGGAGAGAAGTATTCGAGGATGCTGCGCCAGGTGGATTCGTCGTTCGCGCCGCCGCGGTGACATTCGTCGATGATGATGAAGTCGAAGAAATCTTTGGGGTATTCACCAAAATATCCTTCGACAGGCTCAGGAACCTTTGGCGTCTCAACAGAAGCAGGGACATTTGAAGACTCAACAGAAGTTTGTCTATTTTTCGATAATTCCTTAAGTGCCTCTATATCACCTTGGATTAATGCCAGTTTCTTGGCTCTACTCCATTTTTGAATTTGTTTTTCACGATTAAAGGCAGAATCTATTCTGTCGAAAGTTTCGTAATAGACCAGTTTCACTGGCAGATTGTTTTTTGTATATTCTGCACCCTCACCGTTGTTATGCTGTTCCATTCGCAAGCGTAAATCTTTTGTGCTTCCCGTGTAAAAACTACCATCAGCGCATTCCAGGATATACATATATCCATAAGCGTCTTTCACTGACTGAATAGTGATTTCTTGAAGCTCATTGCTTTCATGAGCGGTGGGTGAGGGTTCGGCAGGCTCACCTGACGCGTGCCTGTGTGAGGGTTCGGCATGAGCGGTGGGTGAGGGTTCGGCAGGCTCACCTGACGCGTGCCTGTGTGAGGGTTCGGCATGAGCGGTGGGTGAGCTTGTCGAACCCCCGCTCATGAAGGTTTGGAAGATAGTGAAGAATACGCTGCCATTTGTTGGAACGCGTCCATTTTTGCGGATGCCATCGGGTTTGATGCGCACGAGTGCGTCTTCGGGGAAGGCGTTGTAGCGGGTGAATTCAGAAAAGGCTTGGTCGGCGAGAATGTTTCGGTCTGCCAGAAACAGGACTCGGGGGCGGCGTGATGCGTCGCGTTTCGCGTTCCAGCGTGTGGCAAACAACTTCCAGACGATGTGAAAGGCGATGGTGGTTTTGCCAGTTCCAGTGGCGAGAGTCAAAAGGATGCGGTTTTTGTTTTGGGAGATGGCTTCGAGGGCTTTGTCGACGGCGATCTCTTGATAGTAGCGCGGAGGTTTAGTGCCGCTGATGTCTTCAAAGGGGACGGGGATGAAGCGTTCCTGCCATTCGTTGTGGACGTTGAAGGTGCGCTGCCAGAGTACTTCGGGGGTGGGGAAGGCGCTGACTTTGCCTTCGCCGCCTTGCATGTCGATCTCGTAGATCTCTTTGCCATTGGTGGCGTAGGTATAGCGGATGTTGAGTTTTTGGGCGTACTCTTTTGCCTGACCCACGCCTTCGCCAACGCCATATTCGTTGCTCTTGGCTTCGACCACTGCCAGCGGACGGTTCTTGTAGACGAGGATGTAATCGGCGATGGTGGGTTTGCCGCGCCCGCCCGCTTGAATGCGCCCAGCAGTGATGTGATACTCGCGGCGGATTTTGGTGCCTTCGAGCACACCCCAGCCTGCAGCTTGGAGTTTGGGGTCGATCAGTTCGGCTCTGGTTTCGGCTTCGTTCATAATTGATAATTTTCAATGGATAATTGACAATTGTAAATTGTTTATTGTCAATTATCCATTGCCTTTACTGGTTTTGATAATGCTGGTGAGCAATTTCAACAGTTCGACGTTATCGTTGTGAATGGACTCGAATGCTTTTTGTTCGAGGTATTCGGTTTGGTGCAGGAGTTCGAGCCAGTATTCGGTTTCGTTGGCTTCCTTCAACGCGATTGCTAATTTGTGGACAAAGTCTGCTTTGCTTTCGGCTTGCTCTGCTTCGCGCACCAATGCGCCCACTGCCGTTCCAGAGCGCAGCAATTGCTTAGACAGTACAAATTCCTTTTTCTCGCTCGTCAGGAACTTGTACAAGTTCACGATCCGTATCGCAAACGCAAACGACTTCTCTTTCACCACGTTGCTTTTCATATCAATTTTCAATTGTCAATTATCAATTGACAACTCTCCCTCAAACGCCTTCCCCAGCACGGACTTGCGCAACTCTTCCACCGCCTCGAGCTTGGACTGGTACACCGCTTCCAGACGGGACGTTTCCGCCGCCAGCGCGTCGAGACGTTGGACGATGGCGCGTTGTTCTTCGAGTGGTGGAACAGGAATTTTATATTCTTTTATCATTGGAACAGTAAGTTGTGGAATTGCGCTACCACTTCTTAGTATCTCTAAGTTCCCAATCGAATATTTCAAGAACTCTAAAGTGATTATTGATAGTTTTGGAATCAATACAATAAGCCTAACTATTGGCAGGTATGATTCATTTCTTATTTCTGTGTGTCCAGTACCACTTCCCCTTGCTGAAATTGTAATTGATGGTTCAGTAACTCTTGCTATATCTGTAAAGCCATAAAGACCATTATCTTTTACTGCATTGGCGAATATTGGTATATTATATTTTTCTGTTCTTTTTTCAGAATAGTTATCTTTTGGTGCATCACCACCGGCAAATATTTCAGCACACACTTCTCCTATTGTTAGTTCTTGCAAACCATCTTGTAAACTTGAAAATATTTCTTCAACCGCCGCCTCAAACACCTCCCGTGCGTTGACCAGATTCCGCTCGGCGTTGGCGTGGACTTGCGCCAGCCCTGCGAAGGTCTCGTCCAGCAGAGAGACGATCCGCTGTTGTTCGGGGAGGGATTCAGGATAGTGAATTTCTATTTCTTTTATGTCATTGATAACTAGATTTTTATTTGCCATTCCTCGAGTTCGTTTTTGCGCTTGCTCTCTTGCAATTGGGGAATTTAGGAAATGTTCCAAGTATCGATTGAAAATCAAATCATGT
Organism: Anaerolineae bacterium; assembly: GCA_017303735.1. The sequence goes on along the minus strand of JAFLCF010000066.1, from coordinate 764 downwards.
TTAATCTTTAATAGGGCAACACTTACAAAGATGCTGAATTCTTCATCAACATCAACAACCTTTGCGATGCCAGTTGTACCTACTTTGGTATAAAGAATATCTTCTCGTTCGGGACGAACACGCTTTGTCAAAATCTCATGCTCTTCGCGTGATATGTACCGAGTGTCTGAAAAATCAATAAACCCCTTAGTCAAATTCTTGACAGACAAAAACGGCACACCTTCGGAAACATATGTTGGCGTTACATGTGTTCCGTCAGTAATTTTCTCGCACAAGTTGCCTAATTTTTCAACCTTCCAACTTGCAGACTTCTTCATAACATCCCCTGAATCTTTTCCAAAATCGCCGCGCTCTCTTCGTCGAGTGACTTCATCTCCGCGAGAATGGCGGCAGGCGCTCGCAGGGTCGTATCTGTTTTGCGGTGTGGATTCTTTACCGACAAGTCAAACGACGCGGTATCCACATCTGCAATGTCCACTGTCCACGAGTTCTCCGAATCCGCTTTGGACTTTTGCAGGGTCAGAAAATCTTCCAAATCCTTTTCGTTGAGCGGGTTGGTCTTGCCGAGGTTGCGCTCCAAATTCAATTGGTAATACCAAATCTTTTTTGTAGGAGAACCTTTTTCAAAAAACAACACCACCGTCTTCACGCCCGCGCCGGTGAACGTCCCGCCGGGCAGGTCGAGCACGGTGTGCAGGTTGCAGGTTTCGAGCAGGGTCTTGCGCAGGCTCACCGAAGCGTTATCGGTATTCGAGAGAAACGTA
>JAFLCF010000065.1:20429-20928 GCA_017303735.1 Anaerolineae bacterium | reverse complement strand
GTTGCTGTGAATTTACAAAATCATAACCCCAAAACCGTTTCACGCTCTTTTTAGTTTTGGAAGGTGGAATCTGTGTCAGTCAACTTACGCCGATGGGACGGAAAAGTTTCAGTTGGATGAAGGTCTAAATATCTTGGCGCAAATAACGCGCGAATGGACTTAAACAAAAACACACCCTTATGGATGTGTTTTTGCTAGCGGAGAGGGCGGGATTCGAAAGACTTCCCCTCAATGGGGGCGTGCGAATGGACATAAACAAAAACACACCTGAAAATCAAGTGTGTTTTCGTAGCGGAGAGGGCGGGATTCGAAAGGTTTCCCCTCAATGGGGGCGCGTGACCGGAAAACAAAAACACACCCTTGCGGATGTGTCTTTGCTAGCGGAGAGGGCGGGATTCGAACCCGCGACCGGTTTTAAAGCCGGCACTCACTTAGCAGGCGAGCCCATTCAGCCACTCTGGCACCTCCCCAAACAATGTACAACTGCTCGTCTGACGCT
>JAFLCF010000065.1:0-20317 GCA_017303735.1 Anaerolineae bacterium | reverse complement strand
CGGCCATCCCTCCATGGGAATCTGATTTTTCGTCAGAGGCGGGAGCGATTTTACCATAAGAAGATAGCAAAGATTTAACCACAGATGAACACAGATAAATTGGATAATGCTCTATTAAAAATCTGTGTCTATCCGCGTTTATCTGTGGTGAAAAAGGCTCTCATACTATAATCACCCTCAATGAACAAACACGACGTCATCATCATTGGTGGGGGAATTGCCGGGCTCACCGCCGCCCTCCACCTCGCCGAGCGCGGACTGAAGCCGCTCCTCCTCGAAGCGGACGATCACATTGGTGGTCGCCTTGCGGGCTTGGCTGAGACGGAGGTCAAAGGTAGAAAATTTCCGGCCGAGCATGGCGTGCATGGTATTTGGTCGTCGTATCGCAATCTCAAATCCATGCTCAGGCGGCATGGCATCATCCACCAACTGCAAGCCGCCAAAGACGAGCAATGGATCTACCGCGTTGGGAGTCACGTCCGCCGCGCGAACATTGGCAGCGCCATTCGCAACAGCATCGTCCCCGCGCCCTTTCATTACATTCAACTATTTTTCTCGCCACGTTTTTGGGGCATGCTAACCCTGCGCGACATGCTCTCGATCTTCGACGTCTGGTCGGTGCTGGTCATGTCGATTGGCATTGACCCCTTCGTTGAAAATCAACCGATGGAAGGTCATACCTTCGGCGGCGCTCTCAAAAAATGGGGACCCGCCCTCCGCTCGCTTTTCTTCGGTCTCACTCGCAACGGGCTTTCCACCGACCCAGACCAGGTTCCGCTGGCGGGCTTTCTCGGCTTCCTGCGTTTTTACACCGTCATGCGCCGTGACGCGTGGGCATTCGAGTATCTCCCAAACGGCGGCGGTGAGGTCTGCGAAAAACTATCGGCGAAGATTCAAAGTTTGGGCGGTGAGATTCGTTTCCAGTCACGGGTGAAGCGATTGGAAAAAGATGAGGTGTGGACCGTGCATTGGGAACAAGATGGAATCCCCAGCGTGGATTCGGCTCCCTTTGTCATCCTCGCTTCAGACTCACCCGGAGCTGAATCTATTATCAAGAACAGTTTTCGCGCCGACGATTTGTTCTTCCCGCATGGACTGGGTCACGCAGTGATCCGTTTGTGGTTTGGCAAGCCGCCGCGCCGCGGACCGGAAGCGGGCATGTTCAGCGGCGACTTTGTGATGCACAATTTTTTCTGGCTCGAGCGCATTTACGACTCGTATAAACAGTGGCATGCTGAAACCGGCGGCGCATGTTTGGAAGTGCATGTGTATGGTCCGCCGAGCGTGTTGGCGCAACCCGATGCCGTGCTGCTGGCGAACGTCATCACGGATGTGAACCGAGCATTTCCTGAATTGAAGGGAAGTTTGCTTGGGCAGTTGTTACAGCGCAATGCAGGCACGCATACGCTGCCATCCATTGGCGCGCGCGGCACACATTTGGGAATCGAAACGCCGTGGAAGAATTTATTTTGCGCAGGCGATTGGGTCCGCCATGAAACGCCCGCCTTCTTCTTGGAACGCGCCTGCGTGACAGGACTCGAAGCTGCAAATCGTGTACTGCGTGAAAAAGGATTAGATGAATTTACAGTGGAAAGTTATCCGCCGCCTGAACCCATGGCAGCCTGGATCGAGAGCTTGATGATGCGGGGGAGGAAGAGAAGGAAGGGGATGGGGAATAGTGAATAGTGAATAGTGGGCTCACTTGCGGTAATGGTCGTAGATGGCGATGGCGATGATAATGCCAAGAACTACCGGTACGATAATTAGAATGACGATCATGTTTTCCTTTTACAAGTCAAGTGCAAATGACGATGCTGTCGGATGGTGTTATAGATTGTTGATAAGGGCGGTAACTATAAGAGAATAATATTACAAATAAAAATATCCCGTTTTGGGATATTTTTATTTGTAAATTAACATTACTTCAATCCGAGGGTAATTATGTCTAAAACTGTCCATACCGAAAAATACAAAGATTTCCTCGCAAGATTGTGTCGGGCACGAAAAGAAAAAGGCTTGTCTCAAGTTGAAGTTGCTAAAGCGCTAGGAAAGCATCAGTCTTATATAGCAAAGTGCGAGAATGGTGAACGACGAGTAGACATTATTGAACTTTTGGAATTTGCTCAACTTTATGGAAAATCTCTCGATTACTTTGTGGAGTGATTATGACTGAGAAGAAATTAAGTGAAGCAAAACAAATAATCCTTGATATGCTTTGGAATATGGAATGGGTTGAAGGAGCAGATATTTTCAAAGCTGTTCAACAAACATATTATGACCGGCGTATTCGAGAATTACGAGAAAGCGGCTGGCAAATCCAAACTTCTGGTACAAAATACCGTCTTGTTTCTCGTGAGAAATTAGTTGGTAATGAACGTAAGTATCCTTCTGCAGAGCAAAAGCGACAGGTTTTTGAGAGAGACCAAGGTACTTGTCAGATTTGTGGCACAAAAGATAATCATATCCAATATGATCACAAAGTTCCGCAAGAAAGACTTGGTAGAACTGAAGTTGCCAATATTCAACTGCTTTGCCGAACTTGCAATGTAGAAAAACGCGGAGTTTGTAAACGTTGCAAACTGCAAACCTGCGATGGCTGCCCTTATGCTTATCCAGAATTGTTCGGTGGGCGTTTCGTGGTAATGCTTGATAAGTCTTTGTTGCAAAAAATTAGAGCAGACGCTCAACAGAGTGGACTGTCAGAATCTGTTCTAATTGCAGAATTTATGAGAAAGCACTACGGCTTGTAAAAGCCAATTACAAATTCTTCGTGCATTCGTTGTTGAATCTGGGAATTTTTATCAACACTTGAACCCGCCGGTAACATCCGGCGGTTTCTGTCTAGTTGGCGAATACCAACCATTGGAACATCAAATCCTACTGTTTTTCCAATTTCAACTAAAGAACTGTTAACTTGTGCATCTACACTGGCTAAAGTTGAATTTCCAACAACAACAATGGCAGATTTTTGAGGTTTTAACACCCTAAATAGTTCTTGCAAAACCATTGTCATTTCAACATAATAGCGTCGCAATGAGATACCTTTTGATTTACTTTTTAAAGCAACTTTTTCAATAACCTTTTCCACTTTAGGCGGAAGGATTATATCTGGTAGATTTGAGAACCCTTCACTTCCTATATATGTTTTTCGCTTATCGGTCAAAGCGCCAATAGGAAAACCGAACCAGACCAAAGAGAACTTATGCGCCCGCATATAGTCAATTGCATTAGACGCATATGGTGGAGAAGTAACAACCAAATCTACACTATTGGACGCTAATGCTAGTGATTGAGCACTACCAAAATTGATAATTGGTGATAGTCCTAAAGGATGTGGTGTGATTACGCTACGTAAATTTTGATTTAACTTTTTTTCAAATTCATCCAATGGGGAACGTAAAATCTTAACCAAATGCCGTTTTTCTTCATTCTCGTCACCAGCTAGGACCTTTCCATTTTTTGAAAAAATAGTTTTGGCTTTATGCGGGCGAGTATGAGCCAAATCTAAAGCCATTGAAACCCCGCCGGTTTTCGTTATTATGATTGAGGAAAAGATCAATCTGAAAAAATCGCGCATTTTCACAGATTCGATTTTTTCGATTTCTAAGCTTAAAGCCAAAAGCTCTAATTGGACTTCAGCAGTAAACCAATAATCAATAAACTCAATAGTTTTTTCATCAAACCGTTTTGATTTCACGGATGTTAACAAATCAGAATATGAGTGAACCATTTTTCTGGCGTCTTTCAATATTCGATTACCCAACACGCCTAACTCGGCAGTGTTATATGCTTCGGTCTTTACCTGTGCCAGCAGCATTGCTAGTGGGTCAATATCAAATCCAATGGCTTGTCTATCTTGTAAAAAAGCTTCGAGTAATGTTGTACCAGAGCCCATCATGGGGTCAAGAACTACATCGCCAGGGCTGGTCAATTCAAGAATAAACTTGCGAGGTAGTTGGGGAGGAAATTTGGCAGGAAAAGAATGAGCCTTATGGGAAAGATGTGCGTCTTTAGTATTTTCAGTGAAATTCAGATCGCCAGATAAAGATGTAACAAGGTTCTCAACAGGATTTCCAGTTAGTCGGAAATCCTGCTTTTCTAATTGAGTATCTATTTTATTAAGAGTTAAAGCTAATTGGACTGCCATATTTCAATTTTACCCCACCTAGACTCAAAATCATTATATATAAGGTGAATATGCCAAATCTTGTTCTGACTGTAAGCTAGTTTAACAAAAAGACCGCAAATCACCTTGCGGTCTTCACTTTCTGTCATAAAACTAAATCACGCCCAACTTCTTCCCAACACTCTTGAACGCCTCCAAACCTTTATCGAGATCATCCTTCGCATGCGCAGCAGAGATCATCACGCGGATTCTTGCCTTGCCTTGCGGCACGGTTGGGAAGCCAATGGACATGGCGAACACGCCTGCTTCAAATAACTCACGGCTGAATTGTTGTGCCAACGGCGCTTCGCCGAGCATCACCGGGGTGATGGGGGTTTCGCTCACGCCGGTGTTGAAGCCGAGGGTCTTCATTTCGGTCTTGAAGTATTTGGCGTTGTCCCAAAGTTTATCCACCAACTGAGTTGAGTCTTCGAGCAAGTCTACGGCTGCGAGACATGCCGCCGCGTCTGGGACGGTCACCGCCGAGGAGAACAGGAAGGGGCGTCCGCGCTGGCGCAGCCATTCGATGATGACCGCTTTACCCGCGACAATTCCGCCCACCACGCCAAATGCCTTCGACATCGTGCCCACTTCCACGTCCACTTTGCCATGCAAGCCAAAGTGATCAACGATGCCGCGTCCGCCCTTGCCGAGCACGCCTTCGCCGTGAGCATCGTCCACCATCAAAAGAATGTCATACTTCTTCGCCACTTCGTAAATATCGGGCAGGGGCGCAATGTCGCCGTCCATGCTGAAGACGCCGTCCGTGATGATGAGCGCGCGGCGGTAATCTTTTAGATTGGCTTTAATTTGTTCTTCGAGTGATTTCACATCGTTATGTTCATACGCGATGATCTTCGCGCCGGAGAGACGGCATCCGTCAATGATGGAGGCGTGGTTGAGTCTGTCCGAGAAAATCACATCTTCTTTTCCAACCAAAGCAGGGACAGTTGCTAGATTCGCCGTGAATCCGCTTTGAAAGGTGATCGCCGCTTCCACGCCTTTGAATTGGGCGAGTCGCTTCTCGAGTTCCACATGCAGAGACATTGTCCCTGCGATGGAACGGACGGCGGCAGGACCCACACCCATTTCATCAGTCGCTTTCTTTGAAGCCGCAACCAAGGCGGGATGATTGGCGAGTCCCAGATAATTATTTGAACAGAAATTGAGAACCTTCTTGCCATCCACCGTCAACCAGGCTCCCTGCGGTGAGCCGATGGTGCGGATCTTGTTATAAAGCCCCTGCGATTTCAAATTGTCGATCTCTTGCTGGATCCAGTCAATTTTAGACATTTGAATCTCCTTGTGGTTAATACTGGTGGTTGGATTTCTACTGGTGGTCGAGTAGTGGCGCGTGACTTTCGCGCCACGTATCGAGACCACATTGCGTAATTTTATGTTTTCTTTAAATTGGTGGTTTCGACTGCTTGCGCTCGACCATCGGTCATTACCAAATCGATTATAGCGACTTAATAAAAAATGGACATCACGTTTTCCGCGTGACATCCATTTGGTTTTATTTTGGCTCGAACTGTTTGAAGTGTGCCAGCCGGTTATGATGCAGCCAGTACTTGAACAACACCGCGAGGATGCCAAATCCGTACACGATGCTTCTCTGCAAGTTGATCGAAGATGCTTCGGCAAAATACCGCGTCACGATTGGAACCTCCTGAAAGGTCAATTTATTCATCATGCCCTGGGCGATGATCTCGGTATCGAAGATGAAATCGTCGCTGTTTTCCATAAAACGCACGGTCTCGAGATATTTGCGTGAGTAGGCGCGAAAGCCCGAATGGATCTCCGTCAGATAGCGGCGGAAAATAATATTGGCTGTGGCGGTCAGCAAAACATTGGCGTTGAACTTCCACCACGGCATCCCACCCTCGAGCGGATGTCCGCCCAACATGCGTGAACCAAAGACCGCGTCCGCTTCGCCATCTAATATTGGTTGCACCATCTGAGGGATCACCTTCGCATCATATTGATGGTCGGGATGCAGCATTACCACCAGGTCCGCGCCTGCTGCGAGCGACTCGGTGTAACACGTCTTTTGATTGCCGCCATACCCGCGATTCTGCGGGTGGACGAATACGGTCAATCCTGCCTCGCGTGCCAAGTCGGCTGTCTCATCCTTCGAGGCGTCATCCACAAGGATGATGTTCTTGCGAAACTCTGCTGGGATTTCATCCAACGTACGCTTGAGAGTTTTCGCGGCATTGTATGCGGGTAGTACGATGAAGATATTCAAGTCTTTCAGTTCACTCATGATTCCACTTCCAAAATGAATTGATATCCCAACGGGTGGGTAGGATGTCTGTCTTGTAATTAACTTTCCATACGCGTTTCTGCTCAAAGTCGGTCTACCCTAAAGGGTACGATGTGTGACCGCCGTGTTTTGCAAGTTCTCAACATTTCCTTGTCAGCCGCAGGGTCGCAGACCCTGCGTGAGCACATAAGTGCGTAAAGTGAGCTATTAAGTCTTTATGGACACCGAAGACTCGGATTTTCACGGAAAAGACCCTTAATAAAAAACTGTTTTGTCCATGTCATCCGTCCAATCCGTGTACTAAGAAACAGTCGCTAATAAAACGGCTTGATTATTTTTATATTCCAAGAATACCATCATCGGCAGCAAGATCAGGGCAGGGATTCCCTGATAGGCTTGCGACACGCTTGGCAGGCTCAGCATAAAGAAGAGCAGCACCATAAGCGGATGTGTAACGAATACAAGCAGGGTCAACCATACCGTACGGTCAGTCCCTTTTCGTTTAGTAATCAGCCATAAACTATATGCAAAGGGCAGCAGCATTAAGGTCAGGTTGTGCATCCAGCTATAAGGGACAACAACAAGATTGACAAGGATCGCCGCAGAGCACAGAAAAAGAAAGCGGTTGGTAGAAATTTCTTTTCCCTGCACGAACGGCAACCAAACCCAACCCAGCCAGATCATCATCCCAAGCGAAAGCACAAAGGGAACCTGCCACGGCAACCCCGGCTTCATGGTTGCTCCCCAAATGGTACTCGTTGCGATCAGAAATGTTTCGAGATGCACCCCAATACCCCCGCCGATCAATTGCGATGGGCGTTCCATAAATGGGAGTGAGATCAACACAAAAAGAAGCATCGTCCCGCCAAACCCCATCAGCACTTGCCAACGGCGTTGCCACAATGCCCATAACAAGAACAGCCCGGCAAGCAAGAGCATCATCTGCGGTTTGATGAACGAAAGCGCCAGCACAATGCCAAGCCATGCCCAACGTTCATGCAGAAAAAAATGAACACTTAAAACCAGAACAAGCAAAGAGAAGATGGTCAACTGCCCAACCCATAAGCTCGAAAGGATCGGCAGGAACAGTACACATAGCAACGTCATCATAACGAACAAAAAGGGCGTGATATCCCAATCGAAGAACAAGACCAGCAATGCAATACTCGCCGCAAGCATCACCACATTCACGATCAGCAGAAACAGCGCCCCCATTTCGGGTGATCCCATTGCGAATGGCAGCATCATCAAAGCGGTCCACAACGGGTAAGGGTACTCCGCATGCACCGTGCCGGTTTGCAAGATCTCCTGCCCAGGCTGCCAGGCGATCATCATAAAATCACCAGCTTGTAATTGACCCGGGCGAATAAAAATAAAAATGATCCCCGCCGTTAGCGCCAACGCAAAAACAAATAATTTTAGAAATCCTGGCTTGCTCATTGGTTGAAATAATATTTTTTGTAAGCTCATTGAATGTTTGCTTCCGCCAACAGACCCAATTCGGCAAGTTCTGCCAACACTTTTTGGATCGCTCCGCTTTTGACCACTACTGCCGTCGGGCTTAAGATTTCGCCGAAATATTTCCCTGCCTTCGAAGCACGCATCTCTTCCATAATCTCGGGCTTGCTGACTCGTAACACAAGCAGACTCTCCACTCGGGCTTCAGAGCCGTTCGCATCCCAGCGTTTGAGCGCTTTCACTAGAGCGGGCGGCACGCTTCCATTTGTATATTTGACCAGCATCGCCAACAACTGCTCGGCTTTCAGTCCCTGCTCGCTGGCGCGTTTCAAAGACTCAGCCGTTACCCGATAAAAATACTCATCACCTTTGGGCTCATCCCATTCGCAGAAGCGTGCCAATTGATAACGTACCGCACGAGAGAACATACGCGGAACGCTGATCTTTCCATTGGAAGATACAACTATCTTCCCTTTTTCTTCTTTCTTTTCAGGCAAAGACGAAAGAAGAAGGAAGGCGGTTGCTTCTTTTCCCTCTTCGGGTGAGGCAAGGCTGACCTTACCAAGCAAATGTAAAACAGAGATCACATACTTGATCAGCGCGCCATCGACGGCATCCCAATACGCAAATCCGCGCAGGAATTGACCATCTGCCTCGCGCTTGATGAACCATGAGTCGTAATCACCAGCCGGGCGTTGATAGTCGGGATATTTTTCCTTGATGCCTTTGACGAATGCTGGAATGCTCCACCACTTGCCCTGCGGGATGTCTTGAATGAGGTTTGTCAGGAATTCACGAGTCACTTGCGGCTGGTTTTTCCATTCGCCTTCACAGACGATGGTGGGAATGAGCCTTAATTCATCGAAGGTCGTGGAAGCCAGCCAGGCGTTGTAAAGCAACTCAAGGGCATCGGCACGCGGAGCTTCGAGGAATTTTTTTACAGCATCGGGGAGCAGCCCATTGTCTTTGATCAGTCCGGCGGTTGTGAGCAAGGCAGGGATGTCACGTTGAAAGTGGGACTTGCTTAAGTCACCGATACGCATGGCGGCGAGATGAGTCGTGGCATCATCCAATATGAAATCGGTGGCAGGGATTTCATATGCCTTTTCCACAGGGGTGGCGGGGCGTCCTAACGGGTCGTTCTTTTGTGCAGTTGGGGTATCTTCTGGTTCCGTTTCAGTTTCTGCGATAATGTCTAGCAGATCATCAGGGAGGTAGGCAAATTCCTGCGAACCTTTGCTTGAGTCGAAGAAGGCTTTGGCGAGCAAGCCGCGGTAAAAAAGAGACTCAGATGTGGAAGATGGTTTGTGATGAGGGCGTTCCCGGTCGCGTTTGCCTGCACCCATTTCGCGAATATCACCATATTTACGTGCAAAGATTGCCCACTCGATCTTTCCGCCGGCGTCAAAGAGTTCGTTGAGCGCGGAGCGGGCTTCAGCGGGGAGAATTTCCAGGGTTTCAGAAACAGCTTCCAGGTCCAGCAGCGAGGCGCAGAGTTCTTCGAGAGCGGCTTCGGGTTCGTTCGATTCCAGTTCCAATCCCCAAAACTCTGCAACGATGCGCAGGTGACCGATATCCATTTTTTGAAGGCTTTGTTCAAGCGTGGGCATGGCGGGATTTTATCATTCCTTCCCTGGAGTGTAGCAGAAACCGCCTGCATCAACAGACAGGCGGTTTCTAATTTTCCAATATTACTATCCTCTCACTACTTGTAGTGCCTGAGGCAATATTTCGAAGCTCACTTTTTTCAAATTACTGCCAAAGCTGGTGTAGATCTCGCCATCGGCATGGATGTAGAGCGGATGATCTGACTCGAGAGAGAGCTTTTGATACTCTCCCATGCGCACCTGTTTGAAACGCATATGGGTGCCGCTCATGAACTCAGGCACAAGTCGGAACATCAAGGCACGCGAAACCTTGTTGACGATGACAAATTCCATGGTGCCATCATTGTTTTTGGAGTTAGGTGAGAGCATGAACCCGCCGCCTTCACGCGGACCGTTGCACAGCGTGACCATGAGGGCATTGGTTTCCCATTTTTCTTTTTCGGTTTCGATCTGTAACCGGGCAGGGTTGTGATTGAGAATGATGGTCTGAATCACCGCCGTGAGATACATCAGAAAGCCTTTGACGATGGGTAGTTTATGCGAACGGATGGTGACAACCGCGTCAAAGCCGATGCCGAGGGTGTTATCGAAATATTCCTTGCGCCCCTGTGCATCAGTCATCAAACCGATATCAACAGACTGGATATTTTCGGCTTTCAAAGCATGCGCGAGGGCATGGTCTGCTTTTTGAGTAATGCCAATGGAATAGGCGAAATCGTTCCCTGAGCCAATGGGGACGACGCCCATCACGGGTCGCTTCTCCGCCGGTACCTGCATCAGTCCATTCATCACTTCATGCACCGTGCCGTCACCTCCCATGGCAATGACCATGTCATAGCCTTCTTCAGCGGCTTGTTTGGCAAGCTCGATGGCATGGGATGGGTAGACCGTTCCGCTCCAGGTGAGCTCGCCTTTGAATTCCTGTGCGATGGGGCGCAGGTTGTTGGCGGTCTTCCAGGCACGTCCCATGTCTGCCATGGGGTTGAGGATGAGTTTAACTTTACGGGGCATGGATATGTCTCCTGACCTTGTTTTATCGCCTTGATATTAAGTAAACTCTTCATTGGGAATTACGAATGAAGGTCGAAGTTTTGTTTACCGAATTATGCGATACTCTGTCAGATATAACCCCCACAGGTGAACTTTGTTACCCGAATTAGCCGCTCTCTTTTACCCGGATCGGGGTTAGCCTTCCGGTGACCCCTTTAGCAATGGAGAATCTGCCACGGTTGTGTTTCTTGGCGTGATACAAGGCTGAGTCCGCGGCACGGATCAGGTCGCTGGGGTTGTTGGCATGAGTCGGGTAGATCGCAATGCCGGCAGTGAGACCCAATGGCAGTTCTTTTTCTTTCGGAAAGTGAAAACGATATTCCCGCATCAGATCGATCACTTTTTGAGTGACCACCTGTGCAGCCTCAAGGTCGGTGTTGCGCATCACCAGAGTGAGTTCATCTCCGCCATAACGCGCGAGGAAGTCGGAACCGCGCATCCGTTGGGCGAGGAAGTTGAAGAGCGAATATAGCAATTCATCGCCTACATTGTGTCCGAAGGTGTCGTTCACGGCTTTGAAGCCGTCCATATCCATCATCACCACAGCAAATGGCATTTGAGTTTGCTGGGCAAGCCGCCACTCTTCCTGAAGGCGTTCGTCCAACGCGCGACGGTTGGGAAGCCCGGTCACACTGTCTGTGTTCGCCATTTGTGAAAGGCGTTTGTATAGGCTGGCATTGAAGATCGCCACAGCCGCCTGATCTGCCAGTAGGCTCATCAGGCGCAATTCTGAACGTGTGAACTTGCCTACTGTGCTTCTGGAGAGATTCAACACGCCCAAAAGTTCATCTTTGAATTTGAGCGGGATGCCGATCATCGAACCAGACCAGGTTTCAGGGTAGCCTTTATAAAGCGGGTGGTTCAATACATCTTCAATGATGATCTGCCGGCTTTCCTTCATGACCGTATTCGTCAGCCCGTCACGCCGTGGGCTGGTGACGGGTTGGTTGCGCAGTCCCTGATTATTAAGCGATGCACCAAAGGTCAAAATGCCCTGTGTATAAAGGAAAATACTGACCGCGCGTGTATTGCGGACCAGGTTCATGGCTTCTGTCAGCATGATGTCGAGCACATTTTGCAGGTCCAGGTTCGAGGTCAGGTTGAGGCTGATGCGTTTGAGCGCATCCAATTCATCTGCCTGGTGCTTGACGGTGGTCATTAATGAGTGTTTGGAGATGACTTCCTGCGTGCTGGATTTATCGTCACTGTCGCCAACCCTCTTGTCGTTTGATTGTTCGCGTGCTTCAAGGAGAACCTGAATTAATTTCAGGATCGCTTTTTTTTCTTCCGATGGGATGGTATTGTCGTTGGCAATGATGTCCCAGGCGCGGGAAAAGACCGTTCCAGACTTGATTTCGTGATTGTTCATTTCGTTTGATTATTCTCGTATGATCGAATAGCCTCAAGACACCATTTGTACTATTATACACTTGCATTTTAGACCCAAAAGGTCATTAATGGACTGTGTTAGAATCACCACAATCTTTTGATGTGAGGCTTCCGTGTCCGACTCTTCTAAACTTAACCCTGCTACGCCGTTGAATTCGCGCCGACGCGCCATTATAGTCGGCGCTTCTGTTGGCATGGGCGCCGCCCTTGCTCGTAAACTTGCGAAAGAAGGCTATACCGTGGCATTGGTTGCCCGCCAAAAGGAAGTGTTGACAACGCTTTGCGCCGAGATCAACGCTGGAACAGGTGAAACACGTGCGCTGGCTTTTCCTCATGACGTGTCTAACTATAAGGAAGTTCCGGCGCTTCTCGTTAACATAGTTGCCAAAATCGGCGGTTTGGATACTTTCGTTTTTGTGGCAGGGGTCAACTTTCCACCGGGCGGCAACGACAAGTATAACTTCGAGAACGACCGCCAGATGGTGGAGATCAACCTGATCGGCGCCATGGCATGGCTTACCCCCGTTGCCGAGATGTTCCAAAATGCCAAAGCGGGTCAGATCGTGGGTATTGGTTCTGTTGCTGGTGACCGTGGACGGGTGGGGAACCCCGGTTATAACACTTCCAAAGCTGGGCTGCACACCTATCTCGAAGCGTTGCGCAACCGGCTGACGCGCCACGGTGTGAACGTGTTAACGGTCAAGCCGGGCTTTGTCAAAACTGAGATGCTCAAAGCGGCGGTGGGACCGACTCCCTTTGCCATCCCCGTCGAGAAAGCAGTGGACGATATTTATAAAGCCATGCGCAAACGCAGGCAGACCATCTACACGCCCTTCTTCTGGCAGTACATCATGCTGATCATCCGGCATATCCCGTCCTTCATTTTCAGAAAACTCTCGTTCTAACTTATTAAACCCTAAAGGTCTTGAAGACCTTTAGGGTTTCTTTCAAATAACATGCAAACTACATTCACTCAACTCGAAAACTTTGGTCACTCGCTAAACGCGCCCGCGTATCTCATCCAGCCGCGCGTAACAGATGATATTCATTCCGCCTTTGAACTCGCCAAAAAACAGGGGCTCACTGTCACGGCTCGTGGCGCGGGTCGCAGTTACAATGATGCCGCGCTCAACGGTGGCGGCATCGTGCTCGATATGTCGGCGATGAATCTGATCCTGGCGTGGAATCCAACTACCGGCGTGGTGCGAGCCGAGCCTGGCGTCACGCTTGAGCAGCTCTGGCAAAAAGTCGAGCCGGATGGCTGGTGGCCACCCGTCGTCTCTGGCACGATGAAGACCACCATGGGCGGCTGTCTCTCTGCGAACATTCACGGAAAAAATAATTTCAAAATGGGAACCTTCGGTGAGCACGTCATCGAGTTCACTGCCATTCTGCCGACCGGCGCTGAAGTAACCTGCTCGACCAAAACGAACGCGGACTTGTTTTACGCCATGATCAGCGGATATGGGATGCTCGGCATTTTTACATCGGTGACCCTACAGATGAAACGCCTCCACTCCGGACTTTTGACTGTGGATGCCTTCCCCGTGCAGAATCTCAACCGACACCTTTCTGCCTTGCACGATGGCGCACCGCATAACGATTACATCGTCGGCTGGCTGGATACGATGGCTGGCGGCAAAAGCCTAGGGCGCGGACAGATCCACGCTGCGCGCTACCTGCACGAAGGCGAAGATAAGAATCCGCGCGAAACGATGAAGATGGAGAATCAGATTCTGCCGCCAAGGATTTTTGGTGTCTTCCCAAAAGCGCTTCTGCATTACTTCATGACTCCTTTTGCAAACAACCTGGGGTGGTGGGGTGTGAATACTGCGAAATATATTGCGTCTTTGCCGAAGCACACCTTTAGACAGTCGCATGCAGCCTTTCACTTTTTATTGGATTATGTTCCGAACTGGGAACTCTCGTATGGGCGCGGCGGCTTGATCCAATATCAATCTTTCCTTCCAAAAGAAACTGCCGAAGCCGCATGGACGCAGATCCTTGCGCTCTCGAAGAAACTCGGCATGCCCTCCTACCTCGGCGTGACCAAACGCCACCGCCCCGATAAATTTTTACTCACCCACGCGGTAGATGGTTTCTCCCTCGCCCTCGATTTCAAGGTAACCGACTCCACGCGCAAGAAGATGGCTGCCATGCTGCAGGAGTTCGACAAGATCGTCCTTGCCAACGGCGGCAGATTTTATTTCGCCAAGAACAGCGAGACGACCGCAGAAACGACAAAAGCATTCTATGGCGAAGAGACGGTGAAACGGTTCAAGCAATTGAAGAAGCGCTGCGACCCGAATGGCTTGTTGGAGTCGGATCTGTATCGCAGGATTTTTGGTTAATTGTTTTCACGTTTCATGCATCACGGATTACGTAATGAGTGAAACGTGATGCGTGATGGTATGAAAAACATTATTGTTGAAGACCTCGGCTTGATAGACTATGAAACTGCCTGGAAACTACAGGATGAATACGCGGCGGAAATCGCAGCGGGGACACGTCCGCCGACCTTGCTCTTGCTGGAGCACCCACATGTTTACACCTTCGGGCGCAAGGGTAATGCGGATAATCTGCTTTGGAACGAATCTCAATTAAAAGAAAAAGGTATCTCCACGCACTGGGTGGATCGCGGCGGAGATGTCACCTATCATGGACCTGGGCAGTTGGTGGGGTACCCGTTGATTCCTTTAAACCCGATAAAACCTGACAGATCTCAGGGTGAAGTGACGGATGGAGAAGATGCAGAAAGACCTGTTAGGTCTGACTATGTTGGTTACATCCGCAAATTGGAAGAGATGCTGATTAATTCTCTGGTTCAATTTGACGTGACCGGTGTGACTCGTCCCGGTAAAACGGGCGTTTGGATTCCGCAAGAACCGCCCTCCAAGATCGCTGCCATCGGCGTCAAAGTGGATGTGCATGGCGTTACCCGTCACGGCTTTGCTTTGAACGTGAACCCAAATATGGAATACTGGCAGGGTATCATTCCTTGCGGGTTACCGGAGCCAGTCGTTTCTCTCGCGGACTTGCTTGATCCTGTCCCTACAATGACTGAGGTTAAGCAGGTGGTTTCTTCTGTCTTTTGCACAGTTTTTGAAAACACATAGTCAAGGCTAACGAAAAACTCCTAATATTTGACCACCGACCGCTGACCGCGGTCTGCCGTCGGCGGTCAAATCCTGAAGAAACAAATAATTTTGTGTACGTCCAATAACGCTCATTCGGTACTTAAGCGGGATATATAGAATGAAATCGAACCTGTATAAAACCATCTGAGGTGCATATGCAAAATAAAAAACTCACTCGTCGAGATTTCCTCAAAGTAGGCGGAGCGTTAGCAGCCACGTCTGTGCTGGCAGCTTGCGCCCCGGGCGAAGAAAACACCCCTACCGCAGCGCCAGTGGATACATCTGTGCAGGATGTGGTCATCACACCCGAAGCACAAACGACTCTTCCGCCGGTTCCGATGGCGATATTGGCATTGAGCCGCCTGACCTTTGGCATCCGCCCGGGGGATGTGGAAGCCTTCAATGCACTCGGTGCCACGGATGATGAACGCCTGCTCAATTTTGTGACTCAACAACTCAACCCGGACTCCATTGATGATAGCGACTTTGAAAATCGCTATAACAATGCTGGTTTCGAGACTCTGCACAAAACCCATGAACAACTGTATTACGATCATATTGCCGCCAACCCCTATGATTCAAATGACGACACCTATTGGCAATGGTACAGCAAACCTGCTTACGAATTAGCCGATTTGACCATGCTGCGGGCGGTGCACAGTAAAAAACAGCTTGTAGAATTGCTCGCCGATTTTTGGCATAACCATTTCAACGTGTACTTCTGGCAGGATGATGGTGTGCCGCTACTCGCCTCCTATAACCGCGATGTGTTGAGAAAGCACATGCTCGGCAACTTTCGGCAGATGCTTGAGGCAGTTGCCAAGCATCCTTCGATGTTGTATTACTTGAATCAGAACAACAGTAGTGACGCCGGACCGAATGAGAATTTCGCCCGCGAACTTTTCGAGTTGCACACGCTTGGCGCAGAAAACTATTTAGGCGTGCGTGACCCGAACTCGGTGGAAAAAGATGCGAACGGAATTGCGATTGGCTATGTGGATAACGACGTCTACGAAGCGGCGCGCTGCCTCACAGGCTGGCGCATCGACGATGACCTGGGGGAGTGGGAAGATGGTGTTGAAAAGACCGGCAACTTCCTGTATTACAAACCCTGGCACGACCGTTTCAATAAACTCGTGCTTGGCAAATATATTCCCGCCGATCAGGAGGATTTAAAAGACGGCTATGATGTTTTAGATTTGCTAGCCAATCACCCTGGCACAGCACGTTTTATTTCACGCAAACTTTGCCGCCGATTTATTTCAGACATTCCACCCGAGTCGGTGGTGCAAGCCGCAGCGAATACCTTCCTTCAATTCAAAGATGCGCCCGATCAACTTAAGCATGTGATGGAGACGATCTTGCTTTCGGCGGAGTTCAGAGCCAGTTGGGGTGGAAAGGTCAAACGTCCGTTTGAGGCGGCAATGTCCATGATGCGGGCGTTGAATTCTGACTTCACGCGTATCCCGGGCGGCGTCAATTGGATGATGGGTTTGATGGGGCAAGCCTTGTTTGAGCGCCGCCCGCCTGACGGCTACCCCGATACTCGTGAGGCTTGGGCGAACTCCATGTCGTTGTTGTATCGCTGGAATTTGGCAGTGGGGCTCACCGAAAATTGGATGGACGATGACGATACCGGCTACACAATCCGCTCGGATGTGTTTGCCCAAACCCCGGCGGAGATTCGAACCGCTTCTTCCCTCGCCGATTACTGGATCCTGCGAATCCTGAATCAGACTCTCCCCGACGAAAGCCGCAATGCTGTCGTCGCGGTGATGGCACAGGAATACGGTTGGGATGAGACCCTGCCCGAAGATCATGTGGGCTATGTGCTGCCTGCCATGGTGGAAGTGATCTTGATGAGCCCCGAATTTCAGTGGAGATAACATGACAAACCTTATTCCTCGCCGACAATTTTTACAAGGATGTTCTGCTGCCATTGCTGCCATGGCTGGCGCAAAATTAACCAACCTCGCCTTTGCCAAACAAGATAATCCGTCTGACACGCTTGTGGTCGTCTTTTTACGCGGCGGTTGGGACGCGCTCAATGTCGTCCCGCCGATGGAAGGCGATGATCGTGGCTTTTATGAAAAGGCTCGCCCTGATATTCAAATTCCCAACTTGCTGCGGCTGAACGATCAGTTTGGTTTGCACCCTGCCATGTCACCTTTGTATGACTTGTATCAGGCGGGCAAGGCGAGTGTCATCCACGCCGTTGGTTTGGACGTGGACACGCGCAGTCATTTCGATGCGCAGGAATACATTGAGCTGGGTACACCTGGCATCAAGAATACGGCATCCGGTTGGATCACGCGTCACTTGCAAGCCAGTGGTATTTCATCCATCTTGCCGGTCTTGTCCACGGAGGGGCAACCCACATCGTTGTTGAACTTTGTCCCGACCGTTAGTTTGAGCGCGCCAGAAGATTTTTCATTGTGGGATAACGGCTTGCGTGCATCACATACCAATGCCTTGCGCACCATGTATTCTGGAGAAAGCCTGCTCCACCGTGCCGGTCTGCGGACGTTGGATGCGCTCGATATCGTCAGCCCATTGACGGGCGGCGGTTATCAGCCTGCCAATGGCGCTTACTACAACGATGATGATTTTGGTCGGCAATTGAAAACCGTTGCACAGATGATCAAACTGGATGCGGGTCTGCGGGTGGCAGCCGTAGACTTTGGCGGCTGGGATACACACGAATATCAAAACGACCGTGATGGCGGCTATATGGCAGATTTGCTCAACAGCCTGGCTTCGGGCCTTGCGAATTTTTACCTTGATCTTGATTCGGGCTACACCGAAAAGTTGTCTGTGGTAGTGGTGAGTGAATTTGGTCGCCGCTTGGTGCAAAATGAATCCTATGGCACCGATCATGGTCATGGCAGTGTTATGTTTACTTTGGGTGGCAGCGTCAATGGCGGACAGGTCTTTGGCAATTGGCCCGGTTTGAACAATGACCAGCTTTATGACCATGCCGATCTTGCCGTCACTACCGATTACCGGCAGGTGTTGGGCGAGTTGCTTGCCAAACGCATGAACAACACGAACATTGAGTCGGTCTTCCCTGGGTTTTCTGGGAATTACAATCCGCTTGGGATTTATAGATAAGAAATACGACTTACCTCGAATTTAAGGTTTTGTGGGTAAGTTCGTTTTTAAGAGAAAATGGGACGCTGATACACGCAGAAAAACGCTGATCTTTGCTATTGTCAGCGCGGATCAGCGTTTTCTGCGTCCCAATTAAATTCGGGGTTAATTATGTTTTTTGATACTTATAAATGCTTTTCAACTAATCGCCGAATACCCAGCGGTCACGTCCATTATTTTTGGCTTCGAACATGGCATTGTCTGCCCGCTTGAGCAGGCTGTGCCATGAATCTTCGCCGATCTTGAACTGGGCAATGCCGATGCTGATGGTCACTTGCAGGTCCTGATCTTTCGAGCGCATCACTTTGCTGCGGACCTCGCGGCACAGGCGTGCGGCTTGTTCGGCAGCGGCGGTTTTATCTGAATTCGGCAGCAGGATGATGAACTCCTCACCGCCGTAACGTCCCACCACATCGGGGTGACGGA
The DNA here is from genome assembly GCA_017303735.1 of Anaerolineae bacterium. The sequence continues at coordinate 1,669 of JAFLCF010000065.1, read as the reverse complement.
TGCCGTCACGCAGTTGCAGCGCCACATGCCGAAGCACCTCATCCCCAACCGGGTGACCATAGGTGTCATTGATCAACTTGAAATTATCAATATCCACCACAGAGATGGAGAAAAGCGAGCGATAGCGTTCGGCGCGCATCACTTCGCTCTGTAGGTCTTTGATGATGGTGCGTCGGTTCGGCAGGAAGGTGAGCGGATCCACGTGTGCCACTTCTTCGGCTTGGGCGAGCACCGCTTCCATTTCGATCTGTTTGTTGCGTGCCAGTTTTTTCGAGTGTTCGCTTTCCACCTGAAAGAGTTTGACCTGCTTGCGCAGTTTATCCACCATGTTCTCGGCGTCCGCTTCTGATTCGATGCGTTCGGCAATAAACAGCATTTGTTCATTGAGTGTGGGCATCAGCCAGAAATCGCACAGCACGGCAGCGTCTGTTTCGGTGATCGCAAACTCACCTGCCCAATTGCTCTTGATTCCTTCTGCAAGTTTCGAATTAATTGTCTCCGAGTCTTTGTACAGAAAAAGGTCCTGTAGTTTTTTTGCGTCTGCATATTGACGTTTCCCGGCATCAAATGCCGAATTCCATGAGATCAGATTCCCTTCACGGTCCACCAGTGCAATGGCGGCTTGAATGTGATCGAAAAGGGTCTCGAGATCGTGTTTGGAGAGATCGGTCAAGCTATGCATGTTGTTATTTTAGTGTATTTGTATGGAAAATCTTTTCAACCTTACAATTTTAGTAACCCCAACTTTGCAAAAATCGAAAGGTCGTCAACGCGCCCCGCGCCGTCCAAATTGACGTTCCAATGCATCCACCGTCAGGTGAATCATCGTCGGTCTGCCATGCGGACAAGTGCGCGGCGACTGGCAATTTTCAAGGTCATTCAATAGACTTCTCTGCTCTTCGGATGTCAACGCCTGCCCGCCTTTGACCGCCAGCCGTTTACAGACTCTCGCCGCAAGCCGCGCCTCCACCTCCGCCTGAAGCGGACTCTCGTCCTCTTCAAAATCCTCCACCAACGCTTTGAGCGCCATGGCTGGGCTGCCGCCCGCGAACAACATCGGCATGGCACGCACTTGGAAGGTATTCGTGCCGAACTCTTCCACTTCAAAACCAAACTTGTTTAAGAATGGCAATTGCTCGGTCAACACTTTCGCGGACTGTGGCGGCAGCGTAACGATCTCCGGTGTTAGCAAAGATTGTGACGGGATACTCTTGTTTTCATGTTGCGCCATCAACTTCTCGAACAAGACCCGCTCATGCGCCGCATGTTGGTCGATGAGATACAACCCATCCGGACCTTCTGCCACAAGATACGTCGAACCGATTTGACCGATAAGGCGCAATAGCGGAACACCGGTGGAAAAAGTAGATTGGGGGTTGGTGGGTTTGGAATTCGTGACTTGTAAATCGTTACTCGGTAACTCATTACTGGTTACTTGTAACTGCTCACTGCCCACTATCTGCGGTCTATCTTCCATCGTCGAAACTTCATCATGCCCGATCGACCAATCGATGCCCACTGTACGCGGCTCGACTGGAACGGAACGCGAGCCCCACAACTGCGGCGAAACGGTTTGAACGGGTGTGTATGCCAGCAATGCTTTTCGCACCGAACGCTGCACAAAACTAAAGATCTTATCCTGCGCTCGAAATCGCACTTCCGCCTTGGT
>JAFLCF010000064.1 GCA_017303735.1 Anaerolineae bacterium | reverse complement strand
GTCCCGCCGATGGTGATGAAGTTGCCAACCTTGGCTATGTGGTTATACGGTCCGATCGGAGTTGGAGTGTTGGGTGGGGTGGATGTTTCAACCTTTGGCATTTTCTTTTTCCTTTTGAATAAATTCGGCATATTCTGTTGGGATCTCAATGCTAAATTTCTGGCATAGCAATTTGACATCGTGATAATCATTCTCATCCAGCGGGTAGCCGGTGTGGAATTTGACCATCCAATGCGGTTCGATGCACTTAACCGGATAGCCAAGGATGCTTCCGTTGCCGGTTAATGAGTCAAAAGGATACGCCACACCGAAGATGTTGTTGCCCTCTGCGTCGAAGGTGCAGGAGTGCAAGTCCACTTCATGGCCGTGGTCATCGCCGAGGACGAAGTTGCATTCCCAACTGTCTTCGCGCGGAACTTCTGTATAACTGCGTTCGTTGAGCAAAGCTTTCAGCTTGGGAACATCTTGATGGGCAAGAGCAAGATCGAGGTCGTTGTGGAGGCGGGTTTGTTCCCCGAGGAGAGCATCCACGCCCCAGCCGCCATCCACCCAGACTGTGATGTGATGGGTTTCAAAGAGTTTCAAAAGGTTAGCGGCATCTTCAGCCGTCATTCGAGGTTTAGCTTCATCCATACTGTAAATTGTAATTTGAAAATACTGCGGTTGGGGTGGTGGTAGAATTTTCAGCGTGACCGAATTTATCTCAAAATGGAAGTGGCTGCTCCTTGCCCTGATGGGTATATTTTTATTCCTGTGTCTCTTCCTGCTCGCCGGGTTGGGTTGGAAAGCCTATCGTTCGAAGGAAACAACCCCGACTGTTACAAGGACACCGGAGTCCTTCGATTACTGTGGTGCGCAGCTCACCTCTCTGTGTGTGGTCTCTTTTGGACGCGATGCATTTGGGAATACGATCATCAACTTATTTGTGCCTGAGAATACGTATGCGCCTTTTTATCTGAATGTGGTCCGTGCATCGGGTGAAGTTCGTTATGACTGTGTTACAAGCAAACAGACTAGCACTAGTGTGTACTGCACGGGTAGCGCAATTAACTTAAGTGAAGGGTTCGAAATCCAAATGATCGCGGAACGCAATGGCAGCTTAATGGCGCAGGGTACCTTCGTATTAACGGCGTACCTTGTCACCACTCAATCGGCTGGTGAAGCTGCAATTGAAAAGGCTGCCACCGAATCGACCTCTACCATCGAATCTCAATCAACCGAAACACCTTTCTCGTTCGATTCGACCTCCACGCCTACCCAAACTCCCACACCATCCACGTCGTCCTACCCCAATTATCCTTAGAATGAATCCTTGGGCAGACGGTCTCTCCGCGTTGACCGGGCACGCTTGGGCGGTGTGTGCCGTATTCGTTGTTATCGTGTGGGGATTCTTTATCATACGCGGAATTCTCCTGCGTTTTTTTAACAGTTCACTCACCGAAGCAGATGTGATTTCCATCAGCCTGGCGGGTTGGGTGGTCCCGATTCTGTTTCTGTCTATATTCACATTCGGAATCGCATTGCTGTTCAATGCATTTATAGCGGGGATCCTTGCTGTTCTTATCATTATTGTTTCCAGCCTGATTCTGATTCGAACAAACGCAATTCGTTTTTCTATTTTGATTTTTGTCATCCTTCTCATTCCATCTTTCATTCTGCGCTTTGCTTTTATTTCCAATCTTGTCCTGCCATCCTACTTTGACCCCGCTGAGCATTATCGACTCATTTATTTGCTGACCGAGTCCTATCGCACAGGGACTTTTGCTGTTGAACTGATGCAGGCTTTCTACCATCTTGGTTTTCATTCAGCGATCGCCTTCATATCCTTTTATCTTCAGATCGAGATCATCGACCTCATGCTTGTCTTTGGTCCGCTCGTGTTGGCGCTGTTGCCCTTTCCGTTCTATTTCCTCATCAAACGCGAGACTGGCTCTGCTGCAGCTGCTTTTTTTGCCTGCCTTTTGGCGGGCTTTGGTTTTCACATGCCTGCACATCTGATGAACTGGGGTAAATACCCCGCGTTGCTGGGTTTCGTTGCCATGCTTTTCGTCTTTCAGTTGATGTACATGCTGTATCGAAAATTCGAAAATCGCAAACAGTTAATTATCTTATTGTCATTTGCGGTTCTTGCTTCGGGGCTTATTCACTCACGAACTCTTATCGTTTTTGGTTTGATGTGCCTTGCTGCTCTCATCACCTTGGCGTGGACACACCAAAAAATTTTATTTCGCCGGGTTTCTTTTGTTTCATTGATAATCGCGTTCGTTATCGAGATCGTCGCGCTCCAAAATAACCCAGCTCTTCAAACCTTGCTTAGCAGCTACATCAACAACGACTCGCTGATTCTATTTTTCATCCTTTTATTAAGTGTTGCATCTGCCTTCGCTTACCCCCGGCAAACTTTTTTTCTTTTCGCCTGGCTTATCCTGAGCATCCTTTGTCTGTTCATCCCCATCCCGATTCCCATCCATGGCATTCAAACCCCGCTCGACCGTCCCTTTGTGCAGATGTTTGCCATCATCCCATTTTCGCTTCTTGGTGGATTGGGTCTGGCAGGCGTGACTCAATGGATGGAACGCCTCCGCCCAAACTGCGGTCTGATTCAGCGCTTCTTATATTTCTTCGTCTTTGGGGTTGTGCTACTTAACTCTGCTCTTCATTATCGTTTTTATCCATCCGAGTGTTGCCGCTTTGCCAGCCGCGATGACCTTGCTGCCTTCACATGGATGGACGAAAACCTCCCGCCCGATGCGACGATCCTGATTGCCTCTACGGGGTTGTATGTAACTTCATTCGAAACGCCTGAAAAACAAACCGGCGTGGATGCAGGCATTTGGATCGCACCGCTTCTTTCTCGAACAGTAAAACTTGCCGGTTCAGAAATACAATTTGATCAGGCAGATACTCATACCGATCTGTGTAAGCAAGAGGTCCAATACATCTATATCGGCGGCATGCCGCAAAGCTTCGATGCCGGGCAGTTGGATGGCATACCCGCTTGGTATGCTCCAACTTTTGCTTTGCCCTCGGCAAAAATCTATCAAGTGCTGTGTAAGGGACAATAACTGCCAGCCGATTTCATGGTAAAAGTGGGCTATGAAAAACTTCCAACAATGCGATCTGACGTGGAGTGTGCCTTTATCTCTTGTGGTTGGGGCAAGTTTAGCCAATTTCCAACCGGGAGATTGGTTCATCAGCTGGATGGGATTCTCTTCTCTTTTTTTCCTTGCCCTCTTTCTTCTTTTGTCATCCACCCGTTGGGCAGGCGGTGGGAAAAGCCTGACTTGGATGATAATGCTGGCATTTGGTTTGCGTTTTATCGGCGGTGTGACCACATATCTTGCACTTCCCATTTATGGTCATGCCGGGGATGAGGAACAAAGTGCCGGGTTCACTTACACTGACGCCTACCGCCGCGATGGACAAGCCTGGGAGCTTGCCTCGTCTGACCGTCCCATTTTGGATGCCTTCAACAGTCGTTATGCATATGATCAGTATGGCGGCTTGCTCGCATTCAGTGCCTTTATTTATCGTTATCTTTCTCCAGATGCTCATCGCGTATTGATGCTTGTGCTTGCTTCCGCATTGATGGGTGCATTGGGGCTTCCGTTCTTGTGGAAGGCGGTCCACTTGCAGTGGGGTGAAAAAGCGGCGTTAGCATCGGGCTGGGTGTTTGCTTTGTACCCTGAAAGTCTTTTGCTGGGCGGCGTTGCCATGCGTGAGCCGTACTTGCATGCGTTCAGTGCTTTTTGCTTGTGGGGGTTTGTGAATTGGCAAGTCCATCACAATACGAAATCACTGGCATGGTTGGGGTTGGGAATAGTGGGGATGCTCTTGGTCTCTCCGTCTATTGCCTTGGTCACGTTGATCATCCTCGGCGGATGGTTATACTTTTCAAGCGAACGCGGACGTATACCCTGGTGGGCGGTTGCTGTTTTATTGATCGTCTTTCTGGCTGGGCTGTTCCTGCTATCTTCCGCGTTGGATCGTCAGGGCAATCTTGGCGGGGGAGGTCCGCTGGGGGTGATTCAGAATTTCATCCGCGAATCGCTTAAGTGGAATGTATACAAGATCGAAGAAGGTTCGGGTTGGGTGCAGAAACTGTTCGATGAAATGCCGGGTTGGTTGCAACTTCCCTTTGTGATGGTCTATGGTGTCTTACAGCCGGTCCTTCCGGCGATTCTCATCGCGCCGACAGAAGTCATTTGGAAGGTGATCGGAATCTTGCGGGCAATGGGTTGGTATGCCATGCTTCCAGCGTTGATCCTCTCTTTCTGGGCAGCGGCAAGCCCGGGCGCGGAGAAGAAGCGAAGCATCCTCCTGTGGTTAAGTTTTATCGTTTGGGGCTGGGTTCTCTTTACGGCACTGCGTGGGGGTGGTGATCAATGGGATAATCCGCGCTATCGGACGATCTTGTTTCTTTGGCAGGCGATCCTTGCTGGGAATGTTTGGGTGTGGTGGCGTGAAACTCGCAATGCCTGGGTGGGGCGTGTGATCGCTTTGGAAGTTGTTTTTGTTGTCATCTTTGCACAGTGGTATGCCAACCGTTATTTGCATATCGGCTTTCAACTGCCATTTGCTGGAATGGTGGCGTTGATTTTGGGCTTGTGGGGCTTGATCATCGGTTTTGGGCTATGGCGCGACAAAATGGCGGGTCGCAGACATAGTGTATAATTCAGCGTTTGAATTTTGAATTTAAGGAGCTACAATGCCAACTGCATTAATTACAGGAATTACAGGCCAGGATGGTTCGTATCTGGCTGAACTCCTGCTTTCGAAGGGCTATCAAGTGGTCGGAATGGTGCGCCGTTCGAGCACTGTAAATTTTGAACGCATCAATCACCTGTTGGACAGTATCACTGTATTACAGGGTGATTTGCAAGATCAGGGGTCTTTGCTTTCTTTGCTCGAAGAATACAAACCGACCGAGGTTTATAACCTTGCCGCCCAATCTTTTGTGCCAACTTCTTGGGGGCAGCCTGCCCTGACGGGTGATGTGACCGGGCTGGGTGTGACGCGTATTTTGGAAGCCATTCGTTTTGTGAACCCAAAGATACGCTTTTATCAGGCATCTTCAAGTGAAATGTTCGGCAAGGTGATGGAAGTTCCTCAAAGTGAAGATACTCCGTTTTATCCGCGCAGCCCGTATGGTGTGGCGAAGGTGTACGGACATTGGATCACAGTTAACTACCGCGAGTCATTCGATATTTTTGCAACCTCGGGCATTTTGTTCAATCATGAAAGTCCGCGCCGTGGGTTGGAGTTTGTCACGCGCAAGATCTCGAATGCTGTGGCAATGATCAAACTCGGCAAGGCAAAAGAATTGCGTCTTGGAAATCTCGAAGCGCAGCGCGACTGGGGCTTCGCCGGCGACTATGTGAACGCGATGTATCTTATGCTTCAACAAGATACCCCCGATAACTATGTGATCGGTATGGGTGAGACACATGCCGTACGTGAATTCTGTGAGATCGCTTTTTCGCATGTCGATCTCGATTACAAAGAATTTGTAGTGGTGGACGAACGCTTCTACCGCCCTGCCGAAGTGGATCTGCTGATCTCTAACCCGACCAAAGCCCGCACTCAATTGAAATGGGAGCCGGAAGTCACCTTCAAAGAACTCGTTACCATGATGGTGGACTCCGACTTGGAACGACATAAAAAGCTAGGATAGTCTATGAGGTGACAGTGACCACACTGTCACCTGATTTAATTATGATCTCTCCGAAATTGTTCAAAAAGGGATTGCCCTCCTGGCTGCCGTTCGCATTGGCAGGCGCGGGGGCGATTCTCTATTTAATCCAGGCGGTCATTTATGCCCATACCACCGTCAGCGGGTTGGATGAAGGCTCGTATCTTATCAAGGGCATGTTTTACCTTAATGGAGTGTACAAGCCGTTTGAGCCGTATGGACCACTGACCAACAAAGCTCCTTTTGCATTTCTCATCCCTGGCTTTGCAGAATATATTTTTGGAGCGGGCTTACGCACTGGAAGATACTTCTCCATTTTTCTGGGCTTGCTCACCATGCTGGGTGTCTGGATCACGGCTCGGCGTTGGGCAGGCAATTGGCTGGCTGCTCTCACCGTTTGGGTTTTCGCGCTCAGCCCCATGATCATCAAATTGCATGCCCGTGCAGTTTCAGAAGTCATCATCGCCTGCATGCTCGCTTGGATCTGTGTACTCATCCTCGATGAAAAACGTTCACTCTGGCAGATCGTGCTGGCTTCAGTCCTTGCGGCAGTGGCGGTCTTTACCCGCCAGAACATGGCTCCGCTTTTACCTTTTTTGATTCTTTATGTGTTTTGGCAGCATGGCAAACGTGCAGGCGTCTGGTCATTCACGGCAGGCTCAATCGCTTTCCTTGCTTTTCACATCTACTACTGGCCCCGCGTCATGACAATCTGGGCGCCATGGCTGCCTGAAGATCTAACTCCCTTTTTGGATGCCTTCCGCTTGCCCGATGAGGTCGTTCCGATCTGGGACCCGAACATCGATTTCTGGAATCGACTCAACGCTTTCTTTCAAGGATTCCGCTATCACTTTATTCCGCTCCTCGGGAGTCTCTTCGGCTTGATGCTTCTCCCGCCTCGCCTCTCAGACTGGAAATCTGCTCCTGCCATGCGGGCGGCTTGTTTCCTCGCTGTGAATTATTTCATCCTCGCCGCAATGCACGGCTGGGCGTCTCTGGCGAGTCAATACGAAAGCTACTCCTGCGTTTTTTGTTTTTCCAATTACCTCGGCTTTTTCGACCCGCTTGGGATTCTTTTCTTTGTTTTAGCATTTACCTATGCCTGGAATCAGAATCCAAATCGCGTTGTTCGTATGTTAACAGTCTTTGTGGTCATCGTGTTTGCCACAGGCATCGGCTACTCACTCTTCGAACGGGTCGGCAATGGATTGCTCAACTTGCCCCTCGTGCCGCGACTTCGTTCTGGCGGCTTGGGCTTCATCGCCATCGTTGACGCGTTGACTCAAGGCTTGGATATGTCACTTCCACAAGTGCGGCGCTGGATCAGCTCCGTGCTAGGTTTTATCGTCGGTTTGGGCGTTTTGCTGCTGGCATTTTTTCTTTGGAAGCGCAATCAGAAGACCAATTACACACTCGTCCTCGCTAACTCATTTCTCGTCACAGGGCTGATTCTCTCCCCCGTTCTGCATCTCGGCGAAAGTAGACGTGATTGCCAGACAGACATCATCCGCGATCATGAAGAGCTGGGTGTGTATCTTGCTTCGATCATCCCGCCGGATAGTCTGGTATATTGGGATGGCGGTAATGCCTATACCCCGATGGTGTATGTGCCGCAGGCGCGCATTTTTCCGCCGCAGATCAATGACGGCTATACCTTCCACATTGGTGGCGACCCTGATGAACTGTACTATTTTAGCCATTGGAATGCCGAGCTGGATGCACGCTGGCGAGCTGAAGCCGATATTTTCATCATAGAAGCAAAGCGTTACAACAACTGGAAAGAGTTTCTAACTGTGCAGGAATTCCAGGAATTTGCCAAACCTACTGCCTCCCCTTCATGTGAAGAAGGCGCAGAATTAAGGATATTTCAAAGACTACCATGAACATCTCTCTCATTATTCCTGTTTATAACGAACAGGATAACCTCCCCATGCTTTTTGAGGCGATCTATAAAACGATGTCTTCACTCAATAAGACCTGGGAAGCTATTTTTGTAGACGACGGCAGTCGGGACAAGAGCCTCTCTGTGTTGGAACCATACGCTCAGAAAGACCCCGAACACGTGAGGGTTGTCTCCTTTCGCCGCAACTTTGGGCAGACCGCTGCCATTGCCGCTGGGATCGATTATTCGCAGGGCGATATCATCGTGCTGCTCGATGCCGATATGCAAAACGACCCGGCGGATATCCCCTTGTTGTTGAGCAAACTAGATGAAGGCTACGACCTTGTGAGTGGCTGGCGAAAAAACCGCAAGGACAATGCTGTCACACGCAATTTCCCTTCCATGCTGGCGAACCGGCTGATCTCGTATGTCACTGGAGTGCAGCTTCATGATTATGGTTGCACGCTCAAAGCGTATCGCCGCCCTGTGTTGGAAGGCTTCCGCTTGTATGGTGAGATGCATCGATTCATTCCTGTCTTTGCCAACTCGGTTGGGGCACACATTACTGAAGTCGTCGTCAACCACCACCCCCGCAGGTTTGGCAAGACCAAGTACGGGCTGGAAAGAACCGCGAAAGTCATCCTCGACCTGTTCACGGTCAAGTTCCTGGTCAGTTTTGCATCCAAGCCCATTTATCTTTTCGGCGGTGCGGGCGGCGGGTTGATGATCATCAGCGCTTTGATCATGGCATATCTATTCTTTCGACGTATCTTCTTCCTTGTGGGTGTAACGGGTTCGCCGCTCTTTCAGACCAGTGTGATGTTCTTTATTCTTGGCTTTCAATCTATGCTAATGGGCTTGATCGCGGAACTGTTGGTGCGCACCTATCATGAATCTCAACGCAAGCCGACATACGTCGTGCGGACAAAGATAAATCTTAAAGAAGATGATTAAGTGGCTGCGTGAAAACCGCCAGATGGCGATCCGCGGATTTGGCAGCGTATTGGCGCTGGTCTTGCTGTTGGTCTTGATCCAGGAAGAAGGGGACGGCGAATTATTCTCTGCGTTGCGGCGCGTTGATCTTGGATACTTTTTGCTCGCGATCATTGCGCTTTTAACTTCGCGTTTATTCGCAGTGGCGCGCTGGTATATTTTGTTGAGGTCTGCAGGGGTTCAGGTGACATTCATGCGTGCTACCATGTTGACCTTCACCGGAAATTTTTCATCGAACTTTTTACCGACTACCATCGGTGGGGATGTTGTGCGCCTGGGCGGTGCAATGCAATTGGGCTATGACCGTGCTGTCTGTTTTGCTTCGCTCGTGGCAGACCGGTTGATCGGAATGGCAGGCATGGCATTGGCTCTGCCTTTGGGGTTGATCCCCGCTTTTGCACTGGGAAGCGGCGCGTCACAATCCATTGCTCTTACTGCGATCTTCCAAAAAGGGATCGACTTTGTCAAACGTACCTTTGCGTCGCTTTCCATATGGCTGAAACAGCCAATGACCTTATTTGGCTCGCTCTTATTTACATTGGGGAATCAGGTATTTATTTATCTTGCAATTTATCTTTTACTGCAAGGCATCGACCATCACGTTTCATTCTGGCTTGTCGCTGGAATGTATACCCTGACCTATTTCGTCACTCTTATTCCGATCTCGATCAACGGGTTGGGCGTGCAGGAACTTTCGATGACCTTCCTGCTCATTCAATTGGGCGGGTTGACCTCTTCAGAAAGCGCCACAATCGCCTTGCTCACTCGTTTGTTATTCATCCTCACCAGTTTGCCGGGAGCATTCTTCCTGCCATCCATTCTGGCGGCAATGAATAAGGAGTAATGCAAAATTCATTTTGCACTTGAAACATGGAAACCGTTTCCACAAAAAAATTCCTGCAAGTCTGGCTATGGGCGCTGACGGTGGTCAGCGTTTTGGCGATTTTCCAAACCGTTCAACGAACGAATGAATTGGAGATCGCACTCCTGCGTTCAAAGTGGATCGGCTTGGTGGGTCTCTTTGGATTGACTGCCATCTTCAGTTTGTGGCTTTCCTTTTCCATATTTTTGAATCGCATCTCAACGAAACTGGACGAACTCACATCTCTCCCGCTGAATTTTTTACGCATCACTTTTTACTCATTACTTATCATTCTCGGCTTTATTTCAGTTTGGCTCATTCGTCTCTACGTTTTCGGCGGCATACTGCCGCAAGTGATGCCGATTCTGTGGGTATTTCTCTGGGCGAGCCTGGCGCAGACCATTGGCTTGAAGTCACTGCGAAAACTTGATTGGCATATTGCCTTTACGGTTGTCTTGCTGGCACAGGGGTTTATTTACCAAACATACGGTATTTTTGCGATCACTTCTGCCAACCCATTTTCGATGGGCTATTCAGAGGCAGGACGCCACTACTACGCCTCGATGTTCTTCTCCGAATCGTTATATGGGATGAAACTCCCGCTTCCTTTCCTGCACCCGTCGCGGTATCTGCTTCTCTCGATCCCTTTCCTCGCGGACGGCTTGCCGTTCTGGTTCCATCGCTTCTGGCAGGCGTTGTTATGGTTCGGCTTGACATTGGGTGCATCCTTCAGCCTTGCTCGTTTTGCACGGGTCAACGGCTGGATGAAAATTTTCATAACGGCTTGGGCATTTTTATTTTTCTTGCAAGGCGCAGTCTACTATCACCTGCATGTGATGGTCATTTTGATTCTGGCGGGTGTTTCGGTTAAGAACCCTGGGCGTTCGTTGACCTTTGTCATTCTCGCTTCGTTATGGGCGGGCATCAGCCGCGTGAATTGGTTCCCGGTCCCAGCGATGCTGGCGATTGCGATTTACATTCTTCAAATGCCTCTAAACAACAAAGGTTGGAAATATTGGCTTACACCCTTCGTCTGGGGTGTCAGCGGACTTGTCGCCGCGCTTGTCTCTCAATTCGTTTATATTCAAATTTCTGGCAACGCCGATGTGGCAGCCTTTGGGTCCAGTTTCACATCTGAGTTGATCTGGAGCCGCCTGCTGCCAAATGAGACGTTTCCCATGGGCATCCTTCCGGGAATCTTGTTGGTATCTATGCCGTTGTTCGTAGGGCTTTATCAAATTGCGCGAACAAGGGCGAGGGCGATCCATCCATTACGTTGGCTGGCGTTGGCAGCGATGCTGGCAGTGTTATTTGTGGGCGGGGCGGTTGTCAGCACCAAGATCGGCGGCGGCGGTGACTTGCACAACATGGACGCGTATTTAGTAATGCTCTCAGTGTTGGCTGTGGCTTTCTGGTCAGGAACAGTTTTGGCGGAGTCTGAAGCGCAGCCGATGGTGGGCAGAGTCGCTTGGAGTGTGGTAGCAGCTGGGTTGCTGATTCCGCTTGGGTTTGCGATCCGGCACATTGGCTTTTATCCGAGCTTCGATAAAGCCATTGCCGAAAAAGATATTCAACTTTTACAGGAAACGCTTGCGAATGGCGGCGAGATTTTGTTTGTTACTGAACGTCAGCTTATTACGTTTGATTACATTCACGGCATGACGCTTGTGCCTGACTATGAACAAAGCGAATTGATGGAGATGGCGATGTCTCGTAATCGCCCGTATCTTGAAAAATTTTATGCCGATTTGCAAGACCGTCGTTTTACTCTCATCATTGCAGAAGACCAAAAATTTACGCAGCAAAAAGAAGGTGCGTTCGTGGAAGAAAATGTAGCCTGGGTGCGTTTTGTGGGTGCCCCTCTGTTGTGTAATTACAAACCTGTGGTTGTGCTGACCTCAAATAATATTGAAGTGTTCGAGCCGCGCCCGAAGCAAGTTGAATGTAAAGACCCCTTCGCGGAATAGCATGCGCATCCTGACGATCATTCATGAATTCCCTCCCATTGGCGGCGGCGGTGGACGTGCCGCATACGATATCTGCCTTGAGCTTGCGGAGCGCGGGCACGATGTGACCGTGTTGACCGCGCACATGGATGGTTTGTCTCGTGATGAAATGCAGGATGGGATTCGGCTCGTGCGGATTCCTTCCAGGCGGACTGAGGCATTTGTTGCCAGTTTTCAAACCATGCTTGCTTTCGATCTCGCCGGACTGTGGGCTGGGCTGGCGCTGATCAGAAATTTACGCCCCGATATCATTCATACTCATTTTGCTGTTCCAGCAGGCGCACTTGCTCTTGCCTTGTCTTTGTTGACCGGTGTGCCCTATATTTTGACGGCTCATCTTGGCGATGTGCCCGGCGGCGTGCCTGAGAAAACTGCCCAATGGTTTCGTTGGCTTAAACCATTTACCAAACCGATCTGGAGGCGCGCCAAGCAAGTAGTGGCGGTGAGCGAGTTCACTCGTCAACTGGCGTTGGATCAATACCTTGTGGATATTCGCGTCATTCCCAATGGCGCAGATTTTATCCATTTGGTCACCGAACATATCGAAGTGAGTCAGCCTCCGCGCATTGTCTTTGCCGGGCGTTTTGTTTCACAAAAGAATCCGTTGGCAATTGTCCGCGTTTTATCCGCGCTCAAAGATCTCGATTGGACCTGTTCGATGCTGGGGGATGGTCCGCTGTTCGATGAAGTGAAGGCAGAGATCGAAAAGTACGGTATGCAAAGCCGCTTTCATCTCACGGGTTGGGTCACACCTGCAGATGTGCTGAACGAGTTTTCACGCAGCGATATTTTGTTCATGCCTTCGCTTTCAGAAGGTCTGCCCGTTGTCGGTGTGGATGCACTGGTGAAAGGACTCGCCATCGTCGCCAGCAAAATAGGTGGATTCCTCGATTTGGTGGAACCAGCTCGAAATGGCTATCTGGTCGAGATTCAGGATGAGGCGGGGTTTTCATCCGCCCTGCGGGAATTGATCTCAGATCATGAGCAGCTCTTGAAATTCCGGCGTGCCAGCCTGTCAAAGGCGAAGGATTTTGATATCGAGAAGATCGTGGATCAGTACGAGGGGATTATGCAAAAGGCAATAGGTGACAGTCACCTTTAAGGTGACTGTCACCTTGTTAGTAGGGGAATCGTAGGGATTCTCGGCTGGGAATCGGCTTGACTCTCTGGGGGATTCATGTCAGAATTCAAAAACTGAACGCTCAAATATGAATACGAAAATCAAACCGCACGAATACGCCCTGCTTGACGAGATCGCACAGGATTCTCTCGTTACGCAGGCGAGTCTCTCAAAGCGCCTCGGCATTGCTGTGGGCAGTGTCAATTGGTATATCAAACGCCTCGTTGTTCGCGGCTGGGTCAAGGTTTCACACCTCGACCGCACGCGCCTGCAGTATGACCTGACCTCCGAAGGTGTAAAGGTCTTTACCCAACGCGCCATGTCTTATGCGCGCGATTCGCTCAAGTTTTATAGCGACTTGCGCGAAAAGGCAAAACTGCTTGCAACAGACCTAAAACAAAAAGGTGTGAAAAGCGTTTATCTCAATGGCGACGATCAGGTGATGGATATTTTGCGTCTGACCTGCATTGAAGCCGGTATCAAGATCAGCGACCTGCCCGAAGAATACATGCTCGAGGCAGATGGAAACGGATATCGGGTCCGGTCACATTAACGAAATGGATATTATGTCGAAAAACTTTGCTGTGATTGGCGTAGGCGGATATATTGCCCCCCGTCATCTGCGTGCCATACGCGATACAGGCAATCGTCTGTTGGCAGCCATCGACCCCAAAGACTCGGTCGGTGTGCTCGATCAATATTCTTACGACATCCGCTTCTTCACTGAGATCGAACGCTTCGACCGTTATCTCGAAAAACTTCGCCGTGGACCAGAGGAAGATCGCGTCCACTTTGTTTCGGTCTGTTCGCCCAACTATTTACATGATTCACACTGCCGCCTTGCCCTGCGCGTGGGAGCAGATGTGATCTGCGAAAAACCACTCGTGATCAACCCCTGGAATTTGGATGCCCTCGAAGAGATCGAAGCGGAGACGAAACGCCGCGTCCACACCATCTTGCAATTACGAGTCCACCCCAGCCTGATCGAACTCCGTGAGTCTTTACGATCTTCAAACCAGATGCATGAAGTTGAGATGACCTACATCACCAGCCGTGGACCGTGGTATCAGGTTTCGTGGAAGGGCAATCACGACAAATCTGGTGGTGTGGCAACAAACATTGGCATTCATTTCTTCGACCTGCTCATGTGGCTCTTCGGTTCCGTGAACGGCATCAAGGTCTATCATGCGGATGATGAACGCATGTCTGGTTTCATCGAACTGGAGCGTGCTCGGGTGCGCTGGTTCCTGTCGGTCAATCGGAATGACCTCCCAGAGCAGGCAAAGGCAAATAACAAAACCACGTACCGTTCCATCACAGTGGATGGCAAAGAGATCGAATTTTCTGAAGGGTTTACAGACTTGCACACAAAAGTCTATGAAGAGATGCTTGCCGGACGCGGGTTTGGAATCAAGGAAGCCCGTCCGTCGGTTGAATTGACTCATAAGATACGCACGGCTGAGATTTCGCCATTGGATACTTTGGCGCATCCGCTATTGAAGAAATAAAATGTCAGAATATTTTGTTCACGAATCCAGTTATGTCGATGAAGGTGCCGAGATCGGCGAGGGCACGAAGATATGGCATTTTTGCCATGTGATGCCGAATGCAAAAATCGGCGAACGCTGTAACATTGGTCAGAATGTGTTGGTCTCGTCAGATGTGACCATTGGGACGAATGTAAAGATACAGAATAACGTCTCACTGTATACCGGCGTGATCGTGGAAGACGATGTTTTTCTGGGACCTTCAATGGTGTTCACCAATGTTATTAATCCGCGCAGCCATGTCAACCGCAAGGATGAATATAAAACAACCTTAGTGCGCAAAGGTGCTTCGGTCGGGGCGAATGCAACCATTGTCTGCGGTACAACACTTGGACGGTATTGCTTTGTCGGTGCGGGTGCTGTGGTGACGAAAGACGTGCCTGATTATGCGCTGGTGTATGGCACTCCGGCTCGTGTGCGCGGGTGGGTATGTCAATGTGGCGAGCAGTTGACCTTTGAAGGTGATCGCGCCGTATGCCCAAGGTGCGGAGATGCTTACAGAAAGCAGGATCAAGTGGTTATTTCGGAGAGCGATGCGTTGAGTGACGAAGTCGTATCCAAACGAGGCAAAGCATGATTTCATTGGTTGATCTTACAGCTCAGTATCATTCCATCAAAAAAGAGATCGACGCGGCAGTGTTGTCTACACTGGAGTCTGGTCATTTTATTTTAGGTCCGCAGGTGGTGAAGTTCGAAGAGAGTATAGCTTCTTATCTCGGTGTTCAACATGCAATCGGGCTGGCTTCAGGAACGGACGCATTGGTCATTGCATTGCGTGCTTTGAATATCGGCGCTGGTGATGAAGTTATTATCCCTGCTTATACATTTTTTGCCACGGCTGGCACGGTCATGTCTGTGGGTGCGAAGCCGGTGATCGTGGATGTGGACCCGCAAAGTTATCAGATCGATGTAAGCAAGATCGAGTCCGCCATTACGCCGAAGACGAAAGCGATCATCCCTGTCCATTTATATGGGCACCCGGCGGAGATGAATCCGATTTTGGAAATCGCGCGCAAGCATGGATTGAAAGTTATTGAAGATAATGCGCAGGGATTTGGTGCAGAATATCTTGGAAAGAAGACCGGTTCGCTTGGAGACATCGGTTGTTTGAGTTTCTTCCCTACCAAGAACCTCGGCGCCTATGGCGATGGTGGTGCGGTGGCGACGAACGACACGGCGCTTGCCGAACAGATGCGTATGCTGCGCGCACACGGCTGGAAGAAAAAATATTATTCTGAAATGGTTGGCTATAACAGCCGCCTAGATGCGATGCAGGCGGCGATCTTGCAGGCAAAGCTTCCGCATCTGGATGGGTGGAACGAAAAACGCCGCGAACTTTCAAAACGATATGATGAGCATCTTGCGCCGTTGGGGATCGTCACGCCGGTTGAACGCGAATGGGCAAAACATGTTTATCACTTGTATGTCATTCGCACGTCAAAACGGGACACGTTGCAGGCATTCTTGAAAGATAAAGGGATTGCCTCAGAAGTGTATTATCCGCTCCCGCCGCATCTATCGATGCCATGTAAAAAGTTCGGCTATAAAGAAGGCGATTTCCCTCATGCCGAAAAAGCCGCAAAAGAAACGCTTGCTTTGCCGCTTTACCCTGAGATGACTTTGGCACAGCAGGATGAAGTGATCGCGGCTGTGCGCGAGTTTGTGAGTAAATAGGATGTCGATGGAATTAAAATCATCAAATGAAGAGTGGACGCTTATCCTACGTCCTCAGCGTTCATGGTGGGACCTGCGCTTGGGAGAGTTGTGGCGTTATCGTGACCTGGTGTGGTTATTTGTCTGGCGCGATTTTGTCTCGACCTATAAACAAACAATTTTAGGACCATTATGGCATGTCGTGCAACCGATTGCGACCACGGTGGTGTTTACGGTCATTTTTGGAAACATTGCTAAGCTTTCAACAGATGGGCTTCCTCCTTTCTTGTTTTATATGACAGGGAATACAGTTTGGTCCTATTTTTCAGCTTGTCTTATGAGCACGTCTGATACTTTTAGAGCAAATGCGGGCATTTTTGGAAAGGTTTACTTTCCCCGCTTGATTACTCCTATTTCCATCGTCATTTCAAATCTGCTTTCATTTGGGATTCAATTCGGGATATTTTTGGGATTTTTTATTTATTTTAAAATGTCAGGTTCCATGGTGTACCCAACTCTCTGGATATTACTTTTGCCTGCCCTGCTTGCGATCATGGCGGGCATGGGGCTGGGGCTGGGGATTATCATTTCTTCCCTTACAACAAAATATCGTGATTTGCAAAAACTGGTTGCGTTCGGTGTGCAGCTGCTGATGTATGGGACTCCGGTGATTTACCCTCTTTCATCAGTAGATGAACAGTGGCGGTGGTTGATTCTCGCCAACCCGATGACACCAGTTGTCGAATTCTTTCGCATGGCTTTTTTAGGGACGAGTTCTTTATCTCCGTTATATCTGTTATACAGCCTTGTATTTGTGATTGTGGTGGTGTTAACAGGTATTCTCATCTTTAATCGCGTTGAAGCTACGTTTATGGATACGGTATAAAATGTCAGATGTAGTTATTTCTGTTGAAGATGTCTCAAAAAACTATCGACTAGGCGTGATCGGCACTGGTACATTCTTTGGTGATTTGAATCGCTGGTGGGCAAAACAAAGGGGTAAGTCTGATCCATATGCCAAGATCGGTGAGATTGATTATGGTAATCGAATGGGTGAAACGATCTTGGCGCTTAAGAACATTGATTTCAAGGTGCGGCAAGGAGAGGCATTGGGTATTGTTGGCAGGAATGGAGCAGGGAAAAGCACATTATTGAAGATTCTTTCCCAAGTGACAGCACCAACATCCGGGGTCGTAAAGGTCAAAGGACGAATTGCAAGCCTGCTTGAAGTTGGAACCGGTTTTCATCCCGAGCTGACAGGACGAGAGAATACATATTTGAATGGTGCCATCCTTGGTATGAGTCGTGCAGAGGTAAATCGAAAATTCGACGAGATCGTGGGGTTTTCAGGCGTTGAAAAATTTATCGATACTCCAGTTAAACGTTATTCAAGCGGGATGTATGTACGCCTTGCTTTTGCGGTTGCCGCACACCTCGAACCTGATATTCTGGTGGTGGACGAAGTACTTGCTGTGGGCGATGCAGAGTTCCAGAAGAAGTGCTTGGGCAAGATGGGCGATGTTGCCAATGAGGGACGTACTGTATTATTTGTTAGTCATAATATGTCAGCGATCAACAGACTGTGTTCCCGAGCTTTGCTGATGGATGGAGGTTTGCTGGTCGAGGATGGGACTGCCTCGGAGGTTACCGGAAAATATTTACAAGGGTCGGATTCGATGGATGAGGGACGCAAATGGTCTCTTGAAAATGCTCCCGGTACTGATGAGTTAAAACTCCTCTCAGTTAAATTAATTCGTAATGATGATTCATTCGCCTCTTCAGTAGTTGAAGTGAAGGATTCACTGGCATTGGAGATCGAATATCTGGTTAAACAGCCAAACCTGCGTTTCCGTTGCGCTGCCTTATTCTATAGTCAAGGTGTTTGTGCTTTTGCCTCTATTGAACCAAAGGAAGTGAAACGTGAGTCTTTTGGGCGTTATATCTCTAGGGTGTTCATTCCTCCGCATTTGCTTGGTGAGAACGAATACACGGTTGGCGTTTCGATCTTTACCTCTATCGGTGTTAAGCAACATTTTGTCAGGGTGCAGGATATCTTAAGTTTTCAAGTTTTCGACTCGATGACAGTTCCTTCGGCAAGAGGCGATTATGCAGAGAATATGGTCAGTGCATTGCGCCCTTTGTTGAATTGGGAATTGACCTTCAAGGGTTCTGCCGGTATCTAACCGGCATGGATGTTAAATGACCGTCTCTCTGGACTTTTCCGCGATGATGACGAAGTTTCTTCTTGCATTAATGGATGTTTATAGCCTTACTGTTGGCAGGGTCAGGAAGAGTGCGGAATCTCTGCCTCCATATCCTGAATTGGTGAAATTACTTGAAGCGTTTAACAACAAGGTTTCTGCTCCCGATATTTTGTTTTTGGGCGACTCGGTCTTGCTGCGGGTCTCTCGCGACGATACGGATACGGATACCCTTGATCGAATGCTTTCAAAAAAACTGAATGGCAGATTTAGCCTTTTAAGCATTGCCCATACGGCTTATCATATGCAGGTTTATAAAAGTCTAATCGAGGTACTTGATAAAACCAAAAGGAGACCGAAGGTTGTGATCCTGCCGATCAATTTGCGGAGTTTTTCGCCGCAATGGGATTTTTACCCTGCATGGCAATTTCGAGATGAGGTTCGGGCTGTTGAACGTTATTTGTCCAATCCACCCTGTGAAATTGCAACCGTCGGCGAAGTCCCCGTCACAGCGTATCTTCTCAGGCTGTTTGATGCCATACCAGTTAAATATCCATTTACAGAATTTAACCGCATCGGACAGTTTCGAAACATGATTGCTTCAAAGCCAAAAAACGAAGATCAGAAGAACTATCGTCTTCGCCAAATATTTATTTACCATTATATGCACCCACTTGCTGACGACCATCCGAAAATTAAAACATTGGAAGAGTGTGTACATATACTTTCGGTTCTACGAATTCCCATTGTTCTATATGTTACACCGATTAACTGGGAGGCTGGCAGGAAATACGTTGGACAGGAATTCATAGAAGCAGTTAAGTCGAATGTTAGTATGATTTCGAATAGTCTATCCCTCCATCAAACGGATAATAATGTCAGATTTGAGGACTTTAGTACCCTTCTTGAGGCAGGTTGTTTTTTTAGTGATGATAATGCCACTGAGCATCTTAACCAGCAAGGACGCGCACGTCTGGCAGGCGAAATCGTGAAGATGATTTCTTGAGTTAGATCTAGATCACAATGTAGAGGTGATATGAAAATTAGTTCTCAAAAACGAAAATGGAAGATGATTCGGGAAGTAGCTCAAAAAATGGGCTGGGATGTATTTCCCTATCGTCCTAACTATCATTATGTACCGGATTACTATGGAAAAGCTGCTGCCAAGGGAATCAATATTCTTGATAACTCTGAATTCAAATCTTTGGCAGATGCTCCGATCCGTGATGGAAGAACTTTACTATATTATGACCGCTTGTATGTTATCTACCAGGCGTTGATGCAGGTAAAACGACTGGGTAGTTTGGGTGTCGATATGGACTTAGCCGAAGTTGGCACATATAGAGGTGGAACAACCTACTTTATTGCTTCGGTGTGTAAAGCGTTGAGGTTGCCTCTGAAAACGATCCATTGTTTTGATACGTTCGAGGGACATTCTAAAAAGGATATTAGCGAAAAATCTGATTCGTATCAACATAAAACGGGTATGTTTAATGATGTAAGCTTCTTAGATGTAAAGGAATATCTGAGTATGTTTGATCAAGTTAGAGCCCATCAAGGCAGATTTCAGGATACATGTCATGAAGTTCAAGATCGAAAATTTGGTTTTGTTCACCTGGATGTGGATCTGTATGAACCCATATATTTTGGGCTAAATTTCTTTGACAAGCATCTGGTGCGTGGCGGTGTAATCGTAGTAGATGATTATGGCACACGCTCCTGCCCTGGTGTTATTAAGGCTGTAGAAGAATTCATGCAGGGGCGCCAGGATTATTTCCTTCTTCATCCTTTTACTGAGCAGTGTGTTTTGGTCAAACTATAACGGTTGCTGACTCATGGTTAAAAACTCAATTCCAAAGGGTCTCTCGAATATTGTTGCGTCAGTAAAAAAGGTGTTGCGAAAGGCGCCTCAAAAGAACGCGTCTTTATGGGATTCGATGGTTGGAAAACAACCGGCAGACTGGCGTACCTCCTCTGTTCCTGGAAATACAGCACCTCGCATTCTCATCGCCACCAGCATGGGTGGATACCAGCAGGGTGCCTTGCTCGAAAGTGTTTTGGCAGTGGCACTTACTCTGCGCGGCGCGAAAGTGGAAATTCTCCTTTGTGATGAGTTTTTACCCGCCTGTCAACTTACGAAAATTGGTGGTAACCCGGTGGAGCAGTTCCTGAGTTCTCCGAATCAAGCTCGCTGTGGAAAGTGTTTCGCATACGGAAAAGACCTGTTTTCTCCGCTTGGGTTGCCTGTTCATCGTTTTTCAAATTTCGTATCCCATGAGCAATCACTGGAAGTTAAGAAGATCGTAGCGGAAATTTCTATTGATGATATAGATGCTTATGAATGGAAAGGGCTTGCTATCGGAGAGCATGCCAAAGCAGGAGCCCTGCGCTACTACGCCAGCGGAAATCTTTCCAACGAGCCGCATGCCGAGCCAGTTCTGAGGCGCTATCTTGAGTCTGCGTTGTTGACTGCTATAGTTACATCCAATCTTTTGGAGAAGAATACATACGATGTAGTATGTTTCAATCACGGAATTTATGTGCCACAGGGGATCATTGGGGAGGTATGCAGGCGGAACCAAACGGCTGTTGTGAATTGGAATCCCTCGTATCGAAAGTCAACCTTTATTTTCAGCCATGGTGCCTCTTATCATCACACCATGATCACGGAACCGGTCGAGTCATGGGAAAATATCGAATTGACCGAAGCCGTGGAAAAAAAGACCATGGATTACTTGAAAAGCCGCTGGTATGGCACCGAAGATTGGATCTGGTTTCATGAGAAACCGGAAAGTGGATTGGAAAAGATCGCCTCGGAGATCGGTGTGGATTTTTCACGCCCGGTGGTCGGTCTGTTGACCAACGTGATGTGGGATGCCCAGCTTCATTATCGTTCCAACGCATTCAAAGACATGCTGGATTGGATCATTCAAACCATACACTATTTTGAAAAAAGACCGGACCTGCAATTATTGATCCGTGTTCATCCGGCAGAAGTTCGCGGCGTGGTTCCTTCACGCCAGCCGATTGTCGCTGAAATAAAAAAAATATTCCCGCAGTTACCGCCTAATGTCTTTGTCATTCCGCCTGAAAGCCAGGTCAGCACCTATGCCGCCATGCAGGAATGTGACACGGTGTTGATCTACAACACAAAAACCGGAATCGAAATTTCCAGTCAGGGCATTCCGGTTGTAGTGGCGGGCGAGGCGTGGATCCGTAATAAGGGTATCTCGCTGG
>JAFLCF010000063.1 GCA_017303735.1 Anaerolineae bacterium | reverse complement strand
CTATTTTTTTCATATAAAGTTCTCCAATAAAGTTCGTGTGTTGTCGCCGAGGGCTTCGTTGGCGTAGCCGCCTTCCATGATAATCGCAACCGGCAGCTTAAGACCAGCGATTCGCTTCCCGATTTCAGCAAAGCCAGTTTGGGTGACGCGAAAGGTCCCAAGCGGGTCACCGTCAAAAGTATCTGCACCAAAAGATAAGACAAGATATTCCGGCGCAAAACCGCGGATCAAGTTCAGTGCCTTATCTAATGCATCAAGATAACCACTATCATCTGTGCCTTTGGGCAGAGGAAAATTTCGATGAAAGCCAAGCCCTGCGTCCGCGCCAGTTTCGTCTGCAAAGCCAATGTAATGCGGATACTCAAAATCAGGATCGCCATGAATGGAGATGGTCAAGACATCAGCGCGTTCGTAGAAAATATCCTGAGTGCCGTTGCCCGCGTGATAGTCAATATCTAAAATGGCGGTCTTTCCTTTTTGCGATAACCAATTCGCTGCAACCGACGCATTGTTGATAAAACAATAGCCACCGGCATAATCCTTTCCGGCATGGTGCCCGGGTGGGCGGCAGAGCGCAAAAGCCGCCAATTGACCATTGGCAATGGATGCGGCTGCACTCAAAGCAATATTGGCAGAGGTGAGTGATGCTTTGTACGTGGCAGCCACAATGCAAGCAGAAAGATCCATGATGTAATAACCGCCCAATCCGCGAACGGTGGTGGAGGTGGGTCTGGCTTTTCTTCTTAATGCAAAGGTGGCAGGTAAAAAGGCATGTGTTTCCGGCGACGCCGCAATTTCGGGGTCAGAAGCCAGCCACTCGTCCCAGCAAGAGGCGAGGAAGTGGAGATAATCTTTATCGTGTATTGCCAGTATTGGGTCGAGCCCAAAATCTTCAGGCTCCGAAAATTCCGCCCAGCCTGTTCCTTTGAGTGATGCGAGAATTCTATCCATGCGGTCTGGGTTTTCGTAGTATGGCACGCGAATGCCGCCATCGAAAACCTCAAAAGGTGGATAATGTTGACGATGTTCTTCAGAGTAAAATATTTTCATGGTAAGACAATTTTACCTGCAAGCGTCCTTGCAACGGAGGATTTGATGGAACTATTTGAAGTAATACACGGACGAACAACGATCAAACAAGTGAAACCCGATGCTTTGCCGCGCGAGATGATCGAAAAATTATTAAGCGCCGGAGCACAGGCACCGAATCACCATAAAGTGCGCCCCTGGCGTTTTGTGGTGTTGACTGGGGATGGGCGCAAGAAACTTGGGGACGTGATGTCCGCCTCTTTCTTGGACCGGAATCCGGGTGCGCCAACCGAAGGCGTGGACAAAATCCGAGCCTTGCCGCTCCGCGCTCCCGTAGTGATTGCTGTAGGCGCAGATAAACCCGCCGACAGTAAGATCATTGAAGTGGAAAATATTTCTGCGGCATCCGCTGCCTGCCAAAATATTTTACTTGCCGCGCATGCGCTGGGGCTGGGTGCGATCTGGCGTACGGGCGAATGGGCAAGTGATGCCAAAGTGAAAGAATTTTTTGGTTTTGCCGCAGACCAGCATATTGTTGGCTTTATCTACGTTGGCTACCCAGAGGTAATGCCCGAGCCTTACACTCGAATTGGTTTTGAAGATCGGGTAACCTGGGTGGAATAAGTTTTGAAGAAGTAATACGAAATGAGAAACGAGTAACAAGCGACTTTCACTTGTTACTCGTTTCTTTTTAACTCATTACTCTTACGCTTTAAATTTCTTTTCACCAACTTCCACCCGCACGTTCAATTTATTTTCCTTGGGTGGAATGGGACAGGTGGCAAAGGGGGTATAGGCACAGGGCCAGTTATCGGTAAGATTGAAATCGAGGACAATCTCGTCGCCTGCAGGCGCTGGCAGATAGAATCTGCGTCCACCGCCGTAGGTGGTATCGGCGTTGGTTTCATCTTTGAAATTGAACAATAAAGTATCACCGCTTTCTTCAGCTTCGAGCACACATTCCACGCCGTTCAAGGTGAATTGTGCCTGCCCCATGAAGAAGGTCGACACTTCTGTACCAATGCCTTCCACACGAATGGTTGGTTTAGGCGGGTCGTAGCGGATGTATTTCGCAGTGATTTTATAAGAGGGGTCAATTGGATAATAATTGAATCCCTTAAATTTCTTTTTCTCTTCTGAGGCGCGATCCCAAATACGCACGAGCGTAACCTCGCCACGGACGATGATCTTCATGACGAGTGAGCCGATCTCGAGCAAGTCTGCCCGCCGATCTTTATCTGTGTATAAAGGATGAACATCAACTGCACCGCCGTTTAAGGTCATCTCAGTCTGCGGGTGAACCGTCACCTTTCCATTCCGAAAGAGGAAATGTCCGCTGATGGGTTTGGGGAATTGAGGCAGGGATATTTTCGCCTCGGCACTGCTACCAAAGCTGTTTTCGCCTTCTTCGAGCCAGAATAACCCGACAAGGTTGATCCAGTGCATCGAGTCGGCGGCGACTTGCGCATCTCTTTCCTTGCGATTTTGTTCGATGTGTTTTGTGTAGTTATCCATTTATCTTCCCAAAACGTTCAGCATGATATCGGGTCGGTCGGTAATGAGTCCGTCCACGCCCCATTCAATGAATTTACGCATGGTCTCTTCGTCGTTGATCGTCCACGGTTCAACGGCTAGGTTGCGCGCATGCGCCGCACGGACGAAGGATTCGGTCATGACGGTGATTCCGCCTGATTCTTCTGGGACCTGCAGTGAATAAAATTTCGGCGAATAGAAACCGCCTAAAAATGCTTTGGTCAGCAGCACAAATACAGTCGTTTCATTCTTCGCGCTGGAGGTGGCAACTTCGGGGCATTCTGTCCGGAATTCCTTGAGGCGTTCATCATGGAAGGAAGCGACCAGAACTTTATCCTGTATATTGTATTCACGGATCAGGTCGCAAAACGGTTTTGCCATAGAGGTATTTGTCTTTTTGATCTCGATGGTCATACGATATTCCGGGAAGGCGGCAAAGACTTCTTCGAGGGTTGGCACCGTAATGCCCTGACCACGAAATGGGAATGAGGCGCCTTCGTCTGACGACCAGTCGTGACCGGCGTCTAGCTGTTTGAGCTCGTCCAATGTCATGGCTTCGATCTCGCCTTTGCCATCGGTGGTTCGGTCTACGGTTTCGTCATGCATGAGGACGAGGATGCCGTCGCTTGTGATGTGCAGGTCCATTTCGAGCACGTCAGCGCCGAGGTCGGCGGCATTCTGAAAGGCGAACATAGTGTTGCCGGGCCAGAGTCCGTCTCCGCCTTGGTGTGCGATGACGAGCGGACGATTTGAGTCTGCTGTGTAGTATGGGTGTTCAGGTGCAGGTTTGGATAACAAACGAATAACTGCCAATACTGCAATGAACAGAAGGGCAATGATCTGCCAGGGTTTAAGTTTCATGAAGCGGCTCCGATTGGGAATTGCACTATTTTACCCTTAAGAATTGACACGCTCCATATTTTCACGTATAAGTGCGGCAGAAAATATTCTATGGAGGCAAATATGGTTGCATTGCGTTTTTTCGCCGAGGGTGGTGAAGGTCTGAATACAGAGCTTCTTTGGTTGTTGTGGATCCTGTTGGGGTTCTTTGTGTTGGCGATCATTGTCGGGTGGGTGGCGGCTGGTAGAAAGCCGAAACAAGCCCCAGCGAAGGTAGAGGCGGTGGCTGAGGAGGTATCTGCTCCTGTGCCATCTAAAGTCCAGGCGGATGATCTGGTCAAGATCGAAGGAATTGGTCCGAAGGTTGTGAAGGTACTTGCCCGCGCTGGGATCGTGACCTTTGAAGATTTGGCAGAAGCCGATGCGGCTGATGTGCAGAAGGTTTTGGATAGAGCCGGGTTACAGATGATGAACCCCGAAGGTTGGATCGACCAGGCGAAACTAGCGGCGAAAGGGGATTGGGCTGCATTCGAAAAATTGCAAAAGAAGTTAAAAGGTGGGAGAAAAAAATAATTGCCTGGATTTGGCATAGCCATCAATAGATGTCATGTGATTAATGTAACTAAAGTCACAGTGTTTTTTTTCACAAAGTAGCTATAATACCAGCCGAAAATAATCAACCGGAGGTATCTGATGAAGAAAGTCTTTTTTGTAGTCTTGGTTTTGAGCGCGATTGTGCTCGCAGCTTGTGGTGGCGGTTCCAGCGCTCCTGCTGCTTTAGACCCCGTTCCTGCTGAATATGCTGGCGCTACCAGCCCGCTTGGCGCTGATGCTGCTACAGCTGGTGCTGAAGTTTTCGCAACCAATTGTGCTTCCTGCCATGGTGAAAAGGGTTATGGTGATGGTCCTGCAGGTGCTGCTCTTGACCCGGCTCCTAAGAATTTGGTAGATGTTGCCGCTCAGGCTGGTGATGATTATCTTTACTGGCGCGTAAATACCGGTAAGGAAGGCACCGCCATGATCGCTTGGAAGGGCGTTCTGACTGATGAGCAAATCTGGCAGGCAGTTGCTTATATTCGTACGTTGAAATAAGACCTGTTAGCTTGAATCAAAAACACGCCTCCAAAAGCGAGGCGTGTTTTTGATTCGGTTCCTTCTCGTTAGCGTTCCAGGGCTTCGATTATTTTGTCTTTCAATTCGCCGGGGTGAAATGGTTTGGTGAGGTAATCGGTTGCACCAGCTCCGTAGGCGACGGCGCGGCTGTCACTATCATCAAGGGCGGTGACGATGATAATGGGGATCTGTTTGAAAAGCGGTTCTTCACGCAACATTCGGCAGAGGCGGAAACCATCTGGCTGGGGCATCATGAGATCAAGGAGAATGAGGTCGGGCGATTCCGACTTTGCGATATTAATTGCGAGGGAGCTGTCGTTAACTGCAACTGTTTCGAACCCGTCTGACCTAAGAAGCTTTTGCAGCAACTCAGTCACCAGTTTGTCGTCGTCCACCATCATTATTTTTGTCATGCTTTTTTCCTGAATAACGAATGAATCCAAGGTAGTTTTTTTATACGTTCCTAATCATAAAGCCAATAACGGTTGGATGCAAGACATGACATCCAACCGTTCGTTAAGCCTCAAGAATATCTTTAATTCGTTGAGTCAGAGATTTTGGCAGAATGGGTTTGGTGATGAATAGATCTGAGCCGGCATTGGTGGCGTCTCTGCGGGTACCATCGTCACTTAATGCCGAGACCATAATGACCTTGATATGGCTGATGTTCGGTTGTGCTTTGATCAGCTTGCAGACAGCGATGCCATTTATCTCTGGCATCATGATATCAAGCAGTACCACGTCTGGCAGGAATTTATCGACAGCCTGAATGGCATTGCGGCTTTCCAGTACAGCCAGAGTTTCGTGCCCGTCCATTTTCACTATCGATTCCAGTAGTCTTATGGTTTCAGGTTCATCATCGACAATCAATATTTTTGCCATTTTTGTTTCTCCTGCACGAGTGGGGTTCCAATTAAGTTCAACCGATCAGTTCGGTGATTTTGGCTGAGAGTTCGTCGAGATTGAAGGGCTTTGCCAGATATCCGTTGGCACCCAATGTTGCCGCCCGACTGTTGCTATTGTCCAATGCGGTAATAATGAGAATGGGAGTTCGGGCGAATTTTACATCATCGCGCAACATGCCAGTTAAGACAAAGCCATCTGGCGGAGGCATCATAATATCGAGAATAAACAGATCCGGGCGGAATTGCTCAGCGATATGTATTGCCCTGGCGCTTTGATTGGTGACCATGACTTCATAACTCAGTGATGTTAAATAGCGAGAAAGCAGGGTTGTGACCTTCTCATCGTCATCCACGATCAGGATTTTTGCCATTTTCCAGTTCCTATTAAGAAATACCCATTCGTTGTTATTTGCAAAATTATACCCTTTATGGAAAGTTAAAATGTACTCCCGCAAGGAAGTTTCAATGAATGGGAGGAAAGGTGCCTATTTGGAGGTGTTTGTAGAATACCTAGCCGTTCATACCCTGGAGTTTCATCTCATGTCTGACGGTTTCCACCCAGCCCACACTTACCGGGCGTGGATCGTAGCCCAGCTCTCGTTTGGCTTTGCTGTTATCGCCGATATAGGTCACGCCAGCGATCACGCGCAATCCCTCCGAAGTGTAAGATTCAGGCATGAGCGCATCGAACGGCTTGACCAGCACCGACATGGCTTTCATTATGCCAGGCGCAGCCGCCATCGGTGCGCGGACTCCTGCGGTTTGTGCGGCGAGATTGAAGGCTTCATATAGCTCATATTTTTCGCCACAGATAATATAGCTTTCGCCAATTTTCCCCTTTTCCATTGCGAGAATATGCCCGTGGACAATATCATCCACATGTGCCCAGCACATGGCGGTTTGACGCGGCAACATGGGCAGACGCCCCTTCAACAGGTCCAGCAAAGAGGCGCGGACAGAGGAGGTATCGCCGGGTCCATAGATCAACCCCGGTTGGACGATGACCAGCGGCAATCCCTTCGTGATGAATTCATCTGCCAATTTATGAGCTTCTGCTTTGCTGCGGTCATATTCACTGAGGTGTTCACCTGTGAAGTGATACTTCTCATCTGCGAGTACACCCTTGGTGTCTGAGTTGATCGCTAATGTGCTGGTGTACACACCTTTGGGAGTTTTCAATTCCTGCATCAGTTCCAGCACATTGCGCGTGCCGTTGATGTTAACCTGTACACCGCCGCTCTTATCTCTTGTGCCGACTTTGTACCAACCTGCCACATGATAGACACCGTCCACACCGGTCATCGCCTCGCGCATGGACTCTTTATCGGTCACATCGCCTTTGAATAATTTCACGCCGAGGGCTTGCAGTTCCTTCGCCTTCTCCGGCGAGCGGACGGAGGCGTTGACTTCATGTCCCTGTTCACGCAGTTTTTTCACCAACACGCCGCCCACAAACCCGGTTGCGCCTGTAACAAAATATTTCATAGCCTCGCTCCTCGAAAATTAATAAGGCGAGTTTACCAGCGCGGAACTTCACCGTCTATTAGAAATGGATAAATAAAACAGTCCCTGAAACCTCCAGGGACTGTCATGTATTGCTTGCTAACTTACCGAATTCGAATGGACTGACCAACATAGATCTTGTTGTAGTCTGCGATGTTCGGGTTGAGCGCGATCAACGCCTCGAGCGTGGTGTTGAACTTTGCTGCGATCTTCTTCATTGTGTCACCGGATTGCACTGTGTAGTACGAAGCGGATGCCGGGAGGTTGATGACCTGCCCAACAAAGATCAAGCTTGGGTTGGTGATCTGCGGGTTCATGGCGAGAATATCGTTGACGGTCACTCCGATGCGGGTTGCGATCTTGCGCAAGGTGTCACCCTTTTGCACGGTGTAAGTTCCACCAACTGGTACGGGCGTGACCGGCGGGGGAGTGACGATCATGCTGGTCGGGACGATGATGCGCTGCCCTTCGTAGATCAGGTTGTAGTTGGTAATTCCGCTCAATTGGGCAATGGCGTCCATGCTGGTGTTGAAGCGGGTGGCGAGTGACTTCAAGGTGTCGCCGCGCATCACTACATAGGTGGCGGTGTCGTTGCCATTATCCCAGTAGGCACCGGGCAAGACCAGAATCTGACCTGTGTAAATGTATTGACCCAGATCTGGGTTGGCGAGTTTGAGGGCTGCAACAGTGGTTCCACAGGTTTGGGCGATCTGACTTAATGTATTGCCAGGGCTGACGGTGTAGCTCGTTCCGCAGGTGTAATATGCTTGGACTTCACCTGCAAAGCCGAGTGAACTGACGGCAAATGCTGCAAGTAAAAATAACTGAAAAAATCGTTTGGTACTCATTTGAACCTCTTTCACTAAAGTTAAGTATTCGATATGAGCATAACGATGGGTTGCACTAAAAAGTTCCCATAGAATGTTTTGATGTAGTCTTGACTCTCACGCACGCCGAGGGTAAACTATGCCTACCTACCGTTCGGTAGGCAAGGAGAGACGATGACTCGAGACGATGTTCTTGATGCGGCTGCACAGGTCTTTCGCCAGAAAGGCTTTCATGGCGCGTCCATGTCTGATATTGCTGCGGCTGTGAATGTGCAAAAAGCCAGTTTGTATCACCACGTCTCTTCCAAGCAGGAGATTTTGCTGGCGCTGCTAGACCGCGCCTTGGCAATGCTCACGGAGCATATCGCTGCTATCTCCACCCAAACCATTTCCCCCGACCAAAAATTGAGATTAATGATCCGTGGCTATCTCACGGGTCTTGCCGACAATGCCGACTTAACGTCGGTTTTGCTGTTTGAGCATCGTTCCCTCGATAAAAAGTCGCATGCCCGCCATGTGCCGTTGCGCGATAAGTTTGAAAAATTATGGCACGACGTTCTTGAAGAAGGTGTGCAAAAGAAAATATTTGCCCTCAGCGATACCGGTCTCGCCACCCGTGCGATTATGGGAACTTTGAACTGGACATTAACTTGGTATCACCCCAATGGACCCAAATCCATTGAGCAGATCGCAGATGAGTATTCGGATTTTATTTTGAAAGGCATGTTGAAGTAAATCTGACCACGGACGATAGACGATTGACCATCGTCAACCATCGTCCATGGTCTATCGTCCATTGTCTAAAAGGAGTGTAAAGAGATGTACTCGTTCGAACCTAATGAAGAACAACAAATGTTGATCGACGCGGTGGGGAAGTTCGCTTCCAACGACCTGCGTCCTGCGGCTCATGACGCCGAAGAAAGCCATGAAATGCCGCAGAAACTCATCAACAAAGGCTGGGAACTGGGTCTGCTGCAAGCATCCACGCCTGAGGCGTATGGCGGCTTTGGCGATCGCAGTGCCGTGACCAACGTCCTTGCTGTGGAAGAGATGGCGTTTGGAGATCTGGCTGGCGCACTCGCGGTGATGACCCCGTCGTTGTTTGCCACTCCCATTTTGCTGGGCGGCAGCGAAGAACAAAAGCAGGAATATCTTCCGAAGATCATCGAAGGCGCGTGGGCTCCTTACACTGGCGCGCTCATCGAATACAGTTTCAACTTCGACCCCAACGAACTCAAGACCACTGCCAAAGCCGAAGGTAGTGCTTACGTGTTGAATGGCGAAAAAGCATTTGTGCCATTTGCCAAAGACGCCGAAGCGCTGATCGTGTACGCGAATCTCAATGGGGTCACTCAAGGCTTCATCGTCAAGAAAGAGGCGGTGGGTTTATCCATTTCTTCTGAACGCGAAAAACTGATGGGACTCAACGCCCTGCCCATGTACCGCGTCAAACTCGAGAATGTGACCGCCGAACGACTCGGCGGCGCCTCAGGACATGACTTTGGCTTGATCCTCGCTTCAATGCGCATTGCCTCCGCTGCTGCCGCTTTGGGCGTAGCCAAGTCTTCGCTGGATTTTGCAAAGAATTATGCCAAGGAACGTGAAGCTTTCGGCGTGAAGATCGCGCAGAAGCAAGCCGTTGCGTTCATGCTAGCGGAGATGGCTGTTGAGCTTGAGTCCATGCGTTTGATGACATGGGAAGCTGCTTGGCAATTGGATAACGGCAAAGAAGATGCCTGCACCTCTGCCTATCTCGCCTTCACTGGCGCAAGCGATATGGTGATGATGGTGACTGACCGTGGCGTGCAAATTTACGGCGGTCATGGCTACATCCGCGAGAATCCCGTTGAATTGCTCATGCGCAATGGGCGCGGTTTCCCGATGCTGTTGGGTTTAGCGATTGTGTAATTGAGGAGAACAGAACATGACCATCGAATTTGAAGCCCCGAAACCTATCGTCCAAATGAACGCGATGTTGAAGACTGTCGCAGAGAATATGATGCGCAGCACCTCGCGCGAATTTGACGAGAACGAACATGCCATTCCGTGGGATTACGTTGAATTTATGCACACTGCCATGCGCTCAATGGGCGGCGGCGGTGGCTTGACCATTACGGAGCCGAAACCCAAAGAAGGTGAAGAGAAACGACCTCCTATTGGGTATCAAAAACTTGCTTCGCAAATTGAAATGCTGGCATGGGGCGATGTGGGCTATTACCTCATCACTCCTGGTGGTGGACTTGGCGCAGCGGCTGTCGCTGCAGCAGGTTCCCCCGAGCAGAAAGCAAAATTCCTTGCCCGTTTCAATGACGACAAACCGACCTATGCTGCCATGTGTATGACTGAACCTGGCGCAGGCTCGGATACCTCTGCCATCCGTTCGCGTGCGGTGCTTGATGAAAAGACCAATGAATGGGTTCTCAATGGCGAGAAGATTTTCGTCACAGGCGGCGACAAGTCATTCAATGAATATGAAAAACTTGGCAAAGGTTTTATCGTGGTGTGGGCGAGCATTGATCCGTCTGCTGGACGTTCAGGCATGCGTGCTTTCGTCGTTGAGGCGGGGACGCCTGGGGTAAAGATCACCAAACTGGAGCACAAACTTGGCATCCGCGCCAGTGACACAGCGGCGATTTCGCTTGTGGATGCCCGTGTGCCGTTCGAGAATATTCTTGGTCAGCCGACAGTACAACGCGACACAACAGGCTTCCGTGGTGCGATGGCTACTTTCGATGCGACACGTCCGCTCGTGGCGGCATCAGGTATCGGCGTGGCAAGAGCCGCACTTGAATTCCTCAAAGAGAAACTGGCTGAGAACGGAGTCCAGATCCGCTATGGATTGCCGCGCACCAAGTTGACCTCGATCGAGAAAGATGTGATCGATATGGAAATCCAACTCCGCTCGGCGTGGCTGCTGACCTTGAAAGCGGTTTGGATGGCAGACAACAAGAAATCCAATGCGCTTGAATCATCCATGAGCAAAGTCCGCGCGGGCGATGTTGTCACCAAGATCACACAGAAAGCCGTCGAGATCATGGGACCGCTCGGCTACAGCCGCGAATTCCTGCTCGAGAAATGGTTCCGCGATGCCAAGATCACCGATATCTACGAAGGTACGGGTCAGATCAATCGCCTCGTGGTGGCGAGGCAGATATTGGGGTATACGGGAGCGGAGTTGCGGTAGGTTGGTAAATTAGTAGATTGGGAATTGGTTTAAAGCCAATATACCAATTTACCGATTCCCAATGTACCGACAAGGAGAATATATGACAAAATACAACATCCACAAAGCAGTTGTCATCGGCTCGGGAACAATGGGGGCAGCCATTGCCGCGCATTTGGCGAATATTGGCGTGCCTGTGACCTTGCTCGATATTGTTGCGAAAGACTCACCCGATAAAAATAAAATTGTTAAAGAGGGTTGGGATCGCTGTATCAAAGCCCGCCCTGCCAATTTGATGGGCGACGAGTTGAAGACCCTGGTCAAGCTCGGCAACCTCGAAGATGATTTTGGCGCCGTCGCCGAAGCGGATTGGATCTGCGAAGCCATCATCGAGAATCTCAAGATCAAGCAGGATTTGATGGTGCGCATTGACGAAGTCCGCAAGCCGAATGCGATCGTCTCGACGAATACTTCGGGCATTCCTGTCGCTTCGATTGCGGAAGGTCGCTCAAAAGAATTCAAGAAACATTTCCTAGGCACCCACTTCTTCAACCCGCCGCGCTATTTGAAACTTCTGGAGATCATCCCCACGCCTGATACTTCTAAAGAAGTTGTTGAATTCATTTCACATTTCGGCGAGTATCGTTTGGGCAAGGGCATTGTGCTTTGCAAAGATACGCCCAACTTCATCGGCAATCGCGTGGCGTTTGGTACGGGCGCGTTTGCGATGGACTTCATCCTCAACAATGAATACACCGTGGATGAAGTAGACGCTCTTACTGGACCTCTAATGGGTCGCCCAAAAACAGCCACATTCAGGCTGATAGATTTGGTCGGTGTGGACGTGTGGCACCACGTGGGCAAGAATCTTGCGCCCTTGATTCCGCATGACAAACTCGGGCAGAAATATCTCGCCGCCGAAAAGCCGCAGAAACTGATGGACACGTTGATGGAGCGCAAGTGGCTCGGCAACAAAACCAAGGTCGGTTTTTATAAGGAAGTCCGTGATGCGGAGGGGAAGAAGCAGTTCTACTCATTGGATTTGAACACGCTGGAGCATGTCCCCGCGGGCAAGCCGCGCTTCGACTCGGTCAAGGCGGCGAAAGATGTCGAGGGGTTGGGTGACAGGCTCAAGGTCATGTTAGAGGCGGATGACAAGGCTGCCAAACTTGTCAAGGCGCTCACGTATCAAAGTTTCCAATACGTCTCATCCATCATCCCCGAAGTGGCAGATACTGCGAAACCGATTGATGATGCCATCCGTTGGGGTTTTATGCACGAAGCGGGCGCATTTGAAATTTGGGACATGCTCGGCGTGAAAGAAACGGTCAAGCGCATGAAAGCGGAAGGTTACCCCGCCGCGAAGTGGGTGGACGAGATGTTGAAGAACGGTTGCGAGACCTTCTATCAATACAAGGGCACGAATAAGATCGGCGCGTATGATGTTGCCAAGGGCAAGTATGTGAAGTTCAAGCAACCTGAAGGATTTGTATTCCTGAAGGACTTACGCGGCACAAAGAAGGAGGTCAGCAAGAACGCAGGCGCGACCTTGTTTGATATTGGCGATGGCGTGGGCTTGGTGGAATTTCACACCAAGATGAACGCGCTCGATGATGATATTTTTGCGATCACTTCTGAGGCGTTAGATAAACTCGAAACCGATTTTGACGGTTTGGTCGTTGGTAGTGAAGCGGATAATTTTAGTGCGGGCGCGAATCTGTTTATGGTTGTGGTTGCAGCGCAGCAAGGCATGTGGGATCAACTCGATGATGCCATTCGCCGCTTGCAAAATATGAACATGCGCATGCGTTACTCGCCCAAGCCTGTGGTGGTTGCCCCTGCTGGGCTGGCGCTTGGCGGCGGTTGTGAAGTAACCATGCATGCCTCGCGTGTTGTCGCGGCTTCTGAAACTTATATCGGCTTGGTCGAACTCGGCGCGGGCGTGATCCCTGCGGGCGCGGGTACAAAAGAATACATGCGCCGCATCATTAATCCTGTGATGAAGGTTCCTGATGCTGAACCGTTCCCGTTCATTCAAAAGGCGTTCCTGCAAATTGGTCAGGCGAAAGTTGCCACCTCTGCGGAAGAAGCACGCGGCATGGGAATCCTCGGTCCGCAAGACCGCATTGTGACCAACCGTGACCATCTGCTGACCGAAGCCAAGAAGGAAGTTCTGCACATGGTCAACGCGGGCTACAGACCGCCAACGCCTGAACTCATTTACGCTGCTGGGCGTGACATGTTTGGTGCGATGAAGATCGGCGCTTGGGCGTTCAAAGAAGGTCATTACATTACCGAGTACGACTCGCATATCGCCACCAAACTAGCGCACATCATCGCTGGTGGTGACATCACCAAGCCGACCTGGGTGAGCGAACAATACATCCTCGATCTTGAACGTGAAGCCTTCCTGTCGCTGTGTGGTGAAGAAAAGACGCAGGCGAGAATGTGGTCGATCTTGCAATCAGGCAAGCCGCTGAGAAATTAAAAAACTTGGACACGGATTTGACGGATTACGCGGAATAACACGGATTTTCTTTTTGATTAGTAAATCTTGGAGTGATAACCATGCATAAGTTCGGTTCAGGACAACAACCGACATTTCAAGGCAAGCATTCAGAGTTGAGTGAGAAAATCATAAAGGTCTTTTATGAAGTCCATAATGAGTTAGGCTTTGGGTTTAGCGAAAAGACCTATCGAAAGGCTATGAAAATCGCGCTCGAATTGATTGGATTGAAAGTAGATGACGAGTTCCCTATCAGTGTTTACTTTCGTGGGCAAGTTGTAAGCGAGTTGTTTGCCGACCTGGTTGTGAATGAGTTGATTATCCTTGAACTGAAAGCAGTTAGTCAGATTGTTGAAGAACATGAGGCGCAGTTGCTGAACTATTTGAAGGCTACTAAGATTGAAGTCGGCTATGTGATGAACTTTGGAAAATCTGCAACCTTCAAGCGAAAAGTTTTTGATAACGAGCGTAAAGGTTCGCTATCTTGGCTAAGTCAATAAAGAAAAAAATCCGTTTTTTTCCGTGAAATTAGTGTAATCCGTGTACAAAAGGAGAACATAATGAAAGAAGCCGTTATCGTTAGCGCAGTCCGAACTCCCGTGGGCAAAGCCAAGCGTGGAGGGATGGCAACGGTTCGTCCTGATGAAATGGGTGCTGCGGTGTTGAAAGAACTGCTCAACCGCACGCCGAATCTTGACCCTGCTCAAATTGAAGATGTGGTCTTTGGTTGTGCCTTCCCTGAAGGCGAGCAGGGTATGAATGTGGCGCGTACTATTTCCATCCGTGCGGGTCTGCCAGATACTGTCCCTGCCGAGACCATCAACCGTTATTGCTCGTCGGGCGTGCAGTCCATTGCGCACATTGCTCATGCCATCAAAGCAGGTGACATTGAGATCGGCATTGGCGCGGGCGTTGAGTCCATGTCCATGGTGCCGATGATGGGTTACAAGTTCTCGCCCAATCCGCAATTCGCGATGGAGTTGCCACATTATTACACCAATATGGGTCTCACCGCTGAAAATGTCTCGCTCAAATACGGCATCACTCGCGAGCAGCAAGATGAGTTCGCACTCAAGAGCAATCAGAAGGCGGCGCGAGCAGTTGAGTCTGGTCTCTTCGACCCCGAACTCGTCGCGCTCGATGTTGAACTCAACGAATATGTGGATGGCAAAGTCGTCAAGAAAAATTTCACCGTCAAGCGGGATGAAGGTCCACGCGGCGACTCGACTTTGGAAGGTCTCGCCAAACTCAAGCCTGCTTTCAAAGAAGGCGGCATGGTCACCGCTGGAAATTCCTCTCAAATGTCGGATGGCGCTTCGGCGGTCATGGTCATGTCTGCGGATAAAGCGGCGTCACTGGGACTCAAACCTTTGGCACGCTTCGTTGCCTTCGCCGTGGGCGGAGTCGCCCCCGAGTTGATGGGCATTGGTCCCGTAGCCGCGATTCCCAAAGTTCTGAAGACGGCGGGACTGTCCATGAATGATATCGATCTCTTCGAGCTGAACGAAGCCTTCGCCGCTCAATCCCTCGCTGTGATGCAGACCCTTGAAATGGACCCGGAGAAGGTCAACGTGAACGGCGGCGCAATCGCTCTCGGACATCCTCTCGGCTGCACCGGCTCCAAACTCACCACCCAACTTCTCTATGAAATGGGACGCCGCAAGTCCAAGTATGGTATGGTTACCATGTGCATCGGCGGCGGTATGGGCGCTGCGGCGATCTTTGAAAATCTACAATAAAAATTATTGCATCAACACAAAATTGGGACGTCAAAAAAGATTTGTCTTTCTAGTTTTGACGTCCCATACTTATGCCTTTGTGGTATCCTGATCGTGAAATGAATATAAAAATAGAAACCACTTTTACACAACTTAAGAAACAACAATTAATTAATATTGTTTGGTGGGGTGTCTTTTTTTTAGGCGTCATTCTGCGTTTGCGGCAATACCTTACAAATCGCTCTTTATGGGTGGATGAAGCCAGCCTAGCCCTCAATATCATTGAACGATCTTTTGGTTCATTGACCCTTCCTTTAGACTATGATCAGGGGGCACCTGTAGGGTTTCTTTTCATTCAAGAACTTCTTGTATTGATTTTTGGGAATAGTGAATATATTCTTAGGCTTTTTCCTTTGATATCAGGTATTTTGGCTTTATATCTGATATTCCGGGTTGCGAAGGATTATTTTGGGGATTTTGCCGTCTTTGCTGTTTTTCTTTTTGCGATCTCGGTCCCAATGATCTATTATTCTTCTGAACTAAAACAATACTCAACTGACGTTATGGTTTCATTGCTCCTTGTTTACTTGGCACTTTTATGTCTCAAGGAGGGCGAAAATACGCAAACGTTTTTAGTTTTGGGACTTTTGGGGGCTATTTCCATATTATTGTCACATCCGTCTGCATTTACATTATTGGTAATTGGTTTGTTGCTTTTCATAGATAAATATTTGCAAAAAGACTATGCTCGGTTTCGTTGGTTGATCGGTATTGGTGTCTTCTGGATAGCTGTGTTTTTGGGTACCTATCTTATTTCTTTAAGATATTTAATAGGAAATCAAAACTTGCAGGATTATTGGGGAAATAGTTATGCTCCCTTCCCGCCATGGGAACATCTGGATTGGTACAAAAATGTTTTTGTTGTTTTGTTGCCTCATATCAGTCCGTCTTTCTTGCGAGATATTTTTCCTGGATTTTCTGAAAAATATCTTGTATTTGGCGCGCTTTTGTTGGCGTTTGTAGGGATGCAGTCTTTGTTCTTTAGAAATTACAAAATGGCTGTGATTTTCATAGCTCCTTTTTTGGTTGCTTTTATTGCATCAGGGTTAAATCGATATCCAATGAGTGATCGATTTTTATATTTTTGGCTCCCGTCGTTGTTCTTATTAATGGGTGAGGGACTTTGGCGTCTTTATGCTATTCTTTCGAAATACAATCGAGTGGCAGCATGGATTGCCTATGGAACGATAGTTCTCATTTTTCTATGGTCACCTATTCAATATGCCAATGCTAATTTTTGGAAACCTCAAATGGGAGAAGATATAAAACCGGTCTTGGGATATGTCCGTGACCATCTTCAAGAAGGTGATATTGTTTATGTACATAATGGAAGTGTTACGCCGTTTCTGTATTATGAAACTTCATATGGACTCGACACGGCTGATACTTTTGTCGCCATGAAATCTTGGAATGTAAAACGTTTTATAGTAGATGTGGAAGATTTTAAGGGTGATGAAAGAGTTTGGTTTGTCTTTTCACATGTGGTAAGCTGTGACTGCGAGGGGAATACGAGAGAAGACAGAGTGCAGGCTCATGTCAATATTCTTGATCAATATGGAATTCAATTGGATCATTTTTCAGCCACGAATGCCGTGGTTTATTTATATGATCTAAATCCATGACCATTTAAATTGCGTCTACTTTGTTTGAAGAGCAAAGTTAATAGTTAATATCAGTTCGGTTTCTAACTGATAAATACATAGAACAATTTTTCATATACTAAGGAGAAATACACAATGGCTCTCACAATCGAAACCCTCATGTCCAAAATGCCTGGCGCGTTCATTCCCGAAAAAGCCGCAGGGCTGGATGCCACCATCCAATTCAAGTTCACAGGCGAAGAACCGGGTGAATGGTACGCCACCATCAAAGACGGGAAATGCGAAGTCGCCAAGGGCGAACATGCTTCTCCGAAGATGACCCTCACCGCTGACTCTGCTGATTACGTCAAAATCTTCACTGGCGAAATTGACGGGATGCAAGCCTTCATGCAAGGCAAGCTCAAACTGGCAGGTGACTTGAACCTGGCGATGAAGTTGACCCAGATGTTCAAGATCAAGTAACTTCAAATTTCGATGTACAATGGGTCCAGTTAATTATTTAACTGGACCCATTTGCTTTAATAAGAGAGACGGGAGCACCCATGGATTTTATATCAAATGCGAATTGGTTTTCTATTCTTTTGGGAGGCGCGTGTTTTGTTGGTATCCCATTAATTTCCTTTATTGGCTGGCTCATTTCAGGGAACATGGACAATAAGCGAATGGAAAAGCGCTCTGCTGAGAAAGAAGCACTCCGGCAGCGTGGCATCACGGCGCCTGCTATTGTCCTTTCTGCTCGAAGCACCATGGAACGCAGTGTGTTTGGCAGAAAAGAGAGAAGGATCGATTATGAAGTGGATGTCTTGCCTGATGGGCGGGCTCCTTTTAAACAATCTTTCCAGCATTGGACAGAGCGTAGAGGGTATACAGCGGTTATGGGTCAATTAGTGGGAGAGGCAGGAAAAAAGATATGGGTAACCTACGATCCCAATGACCCCAGCCAGATGATCTTTGAGCATGACGATCAAGAACACGAACAGATCACCTCTGAGCAAGAGTTGAATGAGCGGCGTGCCAAATTCAACAAATTGACCGAAGGAAATGAAGCCCTCAAAATTAATGGCAAACAGGCAGAAGCAATCATTACTGGAGTGGATGATTTGAATCTGCCATATCCCCTGAAAAAGGGACGCGCCATGCACCTGTATTTTGATGTTATGCCAAGAGATGGGGCTGTTTTTCGGGCAGAAGGCGATGTGTTAATTGGCGATGTTGCACTTGAGAAGTATTCAGTTGGGAAGACAGTTTATGTCCGTTTCGACCCCGACCAACCTGAAAGAGCAGTCTTAGACTCGGAACGCAATAAATCGATTCAATAACCTTCATCACTCCTGCAACCAGATGGGTGAAGC
Organism: Anaerolineae bacterium; assembly: GCA_017303735.1. The sequence goes on along the minus strand of JAFLCF010000063.1, from coordinate 3,070 downwards.
ACCGTATATTTTTGAGTACCCAAAAAATCGAAATGTAAGTAAAATTCGGCATCATTCATCAGGAGAACCAATCGTGGACTTTAGTTGGATATTTACACCCGAAACATTGATCGCATTCCTTACCCTGGTCGTACTTGAGCTGGTGTTGGGCGTCGACAATGTTATTTTTATCTCGATTCTTGCCGGGAAACTCCCCAAGCAAGATCAGCAGCGTGCCCGCACAACCGGCATTGCACTGGCTGTTATCACCCGCATTTTGTTGTTACTTTCCCTTTCATGGATCATCAGCCTGGAAGAGCCGTTCTTCTACCTCCCCTGGTTTGGTGGCGAGACACTCGGCATCTCTGGTCGAGATTTGATCCTGCTTGCAGGTGGTCTCTTCTTATTGGGCAAGAGCACGTATGAGATCCATGAGAAATTGGAAGGTCATACTGGGCAATCTTCTGCCAAAGTGGCTTCTACTTTTGCGAGTGTTATTGTTCAGATCATGCTTTTGGATATCGTCTTCTCGCTTGATTCCGTGATCACAGCCGTGGGCATGGTAGATCATATTGAGATCATGATCATTGCTGTTCTCGTTTCTGCTACTGTCATGGTCTTCACCGCCGGACCCATTGGCGAATTTGTAGAAGATCATCCTACAGTTAAGATCCTTGCGCTAAGCTTCTTGTTGTTGATTGGTTTTACTCTTGTCGTGGAAGGGCTTCACCAGCACATTCCGAAGGGATATATTTACTTTGCCATGGGCTTTTCGGTGATGGTTGAAATGATCAACCTGCGTGTTCGCGGTAAATCAGAACCCGTGGCATTGCATACTGCATATGCTGCTGATGATCAGGCTGCGACTCAACAAGCTGTGCCTGCGCCGGTCAAGACAGCGCCTGCGAAGAAAGCAAAACCAAAAACCAAAAAGAAATAAATAAAAAGCGGACTTGCAAAAGTCCGCTTTTTATATCCGATGAGCCCCCTTGTTATTGGGGCAGGTGATAATTCCCTTTGTCTTTATGCCGCGTTCTCCAAAAACGGATTGGATATCTTCCATTGCATGGTGCGCCTGACTGGGTTGAGTAAAAACAATAATGGACGGTCCCGCTCCCGATAACGCAGCTGCCCCATATTTTTTTGCACATTTATAGGCTGCCATGCCGCCAGAAATATGACGCAAACGGTACGGTTGATGGATACGATCTTCCATCACATGTTGCAGTAGATCCAAATCACCCGTACGGAGTGCATCCACCACCAAAGCCGCCCGTCCAATGTTATGCACTGCATCTGCCCGCGAAACAGATTTTGGAAGAACAGCCCGTGCGGTTTTTGTCAGCCACTCTACATCGGGCTTTACAACCACAGCTGTCAATGCAGAAATTTCATATCGTCGGGTGATCACTTCATCTTGCTTCATCACTGAAACAACCAGCCCGCCAAGCAGGGCAGGGGCAACATTATCGGGGTGCCCTTCTGCTTCTGTGGCAAGCTTTAGCAGGTCGTTCATATCCATTGGCTTGCCGAGCATTTCATTCGCGCCAAAGATCCCCGCCACGATAGCCGCCGCGCTTGAGCCCAACCCGCTGCTCATGGGAATATCATTCCGCGCAGCAATGTGAACGCCGTTCATCTTTCGTCCGCATACTTCGAATAACCGCGAGTACGATTTGGTGAGTAGGTTTCTGCTGCCTTTGTTTAATTTTTCTGCACCTTCACCACTCGCGCGATATTTCAGCTGCCCCGCCTCTTCGAATGAGATCTCATTCCAAAGGTCCAATGCCAGACCGAGACAGTCGAAGCCGGGACCCAGATTGGCAGAAGTGGCGGGGACTCGGATTTTTATCATAAGGGACATTATAATCGCCTCACAAACTTACTCGGAGCTGATATGACTTACCAGGGCTTGATCCACCGTTATAGACCGCATCTTGATTTACCCGCACATACCCAGATCATTTCTCTCAATGAAGGCAACACCCCGTTGATTCCCATGCCGCGTTTGGGGCAGGAACTTGGCTGTGAGTTGTTCGTCAAATTCGAAGGACTGAACCCTACCGGTTCGTTCAAAGACCGTGGCATGACCGCCGCCATCAGTGAAGCCGTCGGACGTGGTGCAAAGACCGTCATCTGTGCTTCGACGGGCAACACTGCTGCCTCCGCTGCCGCATACGCCGCCCGTGCTGGGTTGCGTTCCATTGTATTGATCCCTGAAGGCAAGGTGGCAGTTGGCAAATTAGCCGGAGCGATTGCCTACGGCGCGGAAGTCATCCAAATTCAAGGCTCCTTTGACGATGCCCTGACTCTCGTGGTGGAGATCACTCAAAAGACGCCGATCGCGTTGGTGAATTCGATCAACCCGTATCGCATCGAAGGTCAAAAGACAGCTTCGTTTGAAATTTGTGACGAGCTGGATTCCGCACCGGATTGGTTGTGTCTGCCGGTGGGGAATGCGGGCAATATCACTTCCTATTGGGCAGGCTTCAAACAATACGGCAAAGGACTTCCACAAGTGCTCGGCGTTCAAGCGGAAGGGGCAGCCCCGCTTGTGTTGGGTCACCCCGTAGAAAAACCGGAGACAATTGCCACCGCTATTCGTATAGGCAAACCAGCGCGTGGCGAACAAGCCCTTGAAGCGGCACACGAATCGAATGGAAAGATCATTGCTGTGTCAGACGCTCAAATTCTGGATGCGCAACGCATCCTCGCCTCGGAGGGGGTTTGGGTGGAACCGGCTTCAGCGGCGGGGATAGCGGGTTTGTTTGCAGAATCAGCTGTCGGCGCGTTTGAAGCGAAAGGCAAGAGAGTCGTAGTGGTTTGCACAGGGCATGGGATGAAAGACCCCTCCATCATTACCGAGTCGTTTAAATCTCCGCAGGTTATTCCGGCAAGTTATAATGCTTTGATGAATGTGATTGGAGGAGTCTAATGTCTATCATTACAATTACAACTGATTTTGGCAGCAAGAATGAGTTTGTCTCCGTTATGAAGGGTGTCATTCTTGGCATTTCTCCGGCGGTTCAACTTGTCGATGTAACGCATGCCATTGCACCTCAAAATATTTTGGATGGTGCCTTTGCCGTAT
>JAFLCF010000062.1 GCA_017303735.1 Anaerolineae bacterium | reverse complement strand
TCAAGTATCGCTTTTCTAAACGACAGCAGTCCGGGTGTGCAGCCCGGACTGCGCTATCCTGTAATGGAGGTTATGATGGAAAAACAACCAAGATGCAAAAAATGCGGTCGGCGGTTGAAATCTCCCCGGAGTATTGCAATCGGCATAGGTCCCAAGTGTGCGGGGATTACGTCCACATCTGGGAGAAGTGTTCGTGTCCAGAGCAAACCAAGTTCTCGCGTGGCTTATTCTGATAAGTCGCTAATCCAGGTGCAAGTACCGCTTTTCACGGGTGAATTGCCAAAGAAGCGGCTGAACAAGAGAGAGTTGTTCCGCAGACGCAGGGAGGAACGCCGGCGATTGTTTGAGACCCGATTGCCCTTCCAATGTGGTTTGGTGTTGCCAGCGAGAAAGCCGCTGGTGTACACTCCGCTGGAAGATGGCTCATGGCAGGAAAACTATAGTGGAAGGGTGATTTCACATGAACGTCTGCAACAATACCTGGTAAGGTTCAGGTTTATATAGACATCAGGTCCCTGATTGGTTGAAAATCAGGGGCTTTTTGCTTTAAAGCAAGTTTGTAACAATTATATTATTTCCGACAGTAATAATTACTCAACCAATTGTCCAAATTTAGATTCGCAGAAGATTGATTCATAACTTTCCCCTTTGTTTCTGGGATTGGTTCCATCTTTACTCTCTGTAAACAGGAAACTTAATACAAGTTTGCTTGAACCCAAAAATTACGAAAGTTCTTTAATTTTTCGTAAGTAGACCGGACTTAAAGCATCCAAGAATTCGATAACAGCAGAAAATATTTTCTTGGTTTCTGCTCGTATTTCAGATGTCTTTTTGTCCCGTTCTTCATTATAGTAAGCATTTGCTTTTTTAGGAGTGGGCAAATCTCCTTTGTAAAATCCCTTTTCCTTTGCTTCTCGCAAAAGATGATAAGCATATAAATTATCTACAAAATCAATTTCAGGTCGGGTGCTACGGTGGACATATTTATTTCGCTCTTTTCTAAATTGTTCAACAGTTTGATCGATCTTTTCCAATGAAGCGAAAAGCCCGTTTTCTTTAATCTCTGGGCGATTTAGGAATTTCCTGTTGATATTCCTGGGTTCTATTTTTATGTCCAAAACATCATTGGCGACTAACAAGGCAGTGTCGAAAATTCCTGTTGCAACGACACGGTAATTGGAGTAATTGTAGACAAACCATTCTTGTGGCGCAAGATTCATTTTGTCCATCCATGACAGACTGAATCCTCGTTGCATAAATAAAGGGATGTCATGCAAACGCTTCAAACCCTCATAAAGCGAGCCCGCATATTCAAAAACACGAAAGTGATACATCAGGCTGCCTTCAAGATTCTCGATTTCTTTTCCCGCCTGTTTTGCCTTTTGATTTTCCTTCCATAACGGTACAACAGCATACTTCATTACGTTCTTATAAAATGGATGATCTTCAAACGGCTTCATCGCAGGTGTAACACGCCTTGATTTAGTGCGTATACGTTCTTTATTTTGCAAAACAGCTAGCGGACTTTTGCGCTTTTCACGAGTGAGGAGCTTGTTTCGGGACATCAATCACCTGGAAGCAAATGTAATAAATCCTTATCAATTAAACCGCGGAAATGAGCTGCCATATTGGCTGCCAAAGCGCGATCTTTAGCCAGCAGTCCGACTTCGATATTGCGATCTAACGCGGCTTCCGTTAAGTTGGCAGAAGTAACAAAGACTTGCTCGTCATCAATTACAACTGCTTTTGCGTGCAAAACTCCCCCGGGACCATCTAATTCAAGGGCGCGCGGGTCATAATACACATGTGGACGAACTTTGCCTGGCCAGTCGTATCTCCAAAAGTGCTCTGCAAAAGCACGGACAAGGTGATCGGAGACACGAGTATCCCCTCTTTTTCTTTGTATATTTAATAATAATGTGACCTGGAGATTCGGCAGAATTTCCATACGCTGTGCAAGTACTTCAAATGCTCTTGGTCCATCAAAGAAAGCATATGTGCTTGCCCATACGGAATGCTTCGCAGACCCCAGTAATTCCTCATAAACACGCCGTGTATCTCTAGCGTGCAACCCGGGCACCTCTGGTCCTGACCAAACTAAATCAGGTTTTTGGACACGGGCAAAGGCTGAGTCTATGGCGCGTATGTATAAAGCGGCGGCGGTCTCAGAAACTCCTAACCTGTCCAATTCGTGTAAGTCTGCCAGGATACCTTCTGTTGATGGGGGATTTCCCAAGACAGACAGCAAAGAGACGCTTGTGTATGGTCTCGATAGCAAGCCGGCTTGCAAGGCATGAGCAAGCCTTTCACGCAGATGAGGTGAAAGGTTGAGAAAGGCGTCCATTATTGTGAGTCCTGAAAGAAAGCTGCATCTGAAACACCAATCACCGGCACAACAAGCGCACGGTCAAGGTAGTCATTGCGCATTTCACATGACGACTCTGCCACCAAAGCACATCCATGACAAGCCGCCCCATGTAGCCAACGTTTTTCCATACTTTCCCCGGGTTCATGCTGCGCACAGATCGGGTCGTTGGAACATAATGCGCTCATACGCAACGCCTGTGCAAGATGATCTTCAATGTGCCGCGCTTGTTGAACAAGTCCGCCAAGCGTTCCCTCTGCATCTGGACTCCCGGTGTATAGAAGAATTCCATAACGTTCATTCATGAAATCAGAATAGATCCGCTCACGGATGGAACTAGCAGGATAGCCACAGTTCATTGCAAGGGATTGAATCAAAATGTGGGAGAGGGTGTGCAGTAGAACATACGGACCTCCGGGAAATCCGCGGTTGCTTTTCCGTTCCTGCGCCCAACGCACATGCCCGGTTCGAAGGGCATTAATGCGTTCCTCTACAACTTGGCGATTTTGCCATCGCTGCACAGAATCGGGACGTAGTTGAATAAAGATACCTTCTCCACGATTTTCGACAGCGGGAAACCACTGCGGTTCGAGAGCAATTTGTGCGCTTTCAACATCAGTCTCATACTCCCCTTGAATATTTGGCGTGATCGCCTCAAAGCGCGTAAAACCGATCAGCGCCAGAACCTCGCGCATTCGATGTAGTTGAATCACAGATTCAATATTGTCGGAAATGGTTGATTTGCGCCAAATTCGATCCGGGAGACGGCGCGCATGAAAATCTGGATGAATTGGAACATCGTCTCCGAAGCCTTCAGGACACGCCAAGATAGCATCCAATTCGGCTAATTTGACGGGGCGTTCCTCCGCATTTCCACTCTTTGCTTTTCGGATAGCTTCAAGAACTTCAGCATCTGAAAAAGAAGACAATCTGGTTGCGATTCTTGGTTTTCTTTTTAGGAGTGCCAAATCCTCTGTGCTTTCGACAATTTGTAAGTCATCCCAAAGATCGGCAACGACACCATCAGCAGCCAAACCTCGGTCTGGCAGTGATAGAACACTGAATACCTGCGGGAAATAAGCATTGGAGGCAGTTCGAATTAGCAAACGACTTGGCATACCACAAGGCTCATTAGCATTCCGTCCCAACCAGGGTCTTTCTCCATGACAGGTATCAAGAGGATTTGTTTCAAGAAGGGTCGCCTCATATAGGCTGCGGGATTTTCCACACTCACACCGCACTACAAGATCTATCAAGTCGCCGCTGGTGCCGCGTTCATCAAGCCAAAGCGGACGCCGGCATGCATCCTCTTTGCCATGCACAAATTGATACCAGTTCAAATCGTCAACATGCCCCCGCGGACAAGCGCGCACAAAACGCGTTGGTACCACAGGTTTTCCCTCAAAACGTCCTTTGGCATCTAAGTACTTGTGAGAGATAAGGCGGCGCGAGCGCCCGCGTTCAGCATTACCATCATCACTGGACTGGACGACAAACCATTCAGGGAATCGAAACGCTCCAATCCCCTTTTTTACCGGGTCGCTGGGGTCGTTTGAATCGACCGGTGGAGCATAGAGTCTGGGCTCGTTCACACCTGTAATCACTTGTAATTTTGAAACAAGTCTAGGTTCCAGAATTGGATCAAGGTTGTTGGTATTGGTCCAACTATCCAGACCGCCTACGATGGCAGAATGCCTGGGCAGGTCAATCATAGCGCCTGGTCCATAGGTGGTGATGACCTGACCTCGTCTGAGTTGTCCGTGTGCTTTTGGGCTCATTCGCTACTCTCCACTTCTCTTCCGTTCAAGTCTTTGAGGAAGAGATTTACGTCCGGTTCCACGTCCCGCATGGAACGATTAACTCGGAATTTCTTATGATGTTCTGTTTCAAAATTTTTCTCGAGCATTTCATGGAGCAGCGGACGCGGTTGAAGCAGTTCATAGCGCTGGTATTGCAACTGTACACCGTCATTTTGATAATAATCCACGATACTCTGCCAGGAATCCAACAAATCCACCACCCGATTTTGAACACTGCGCAGACGCTCCTGTAATTCATCTTCGTCTGCAAATTGTTGTTGGTATACGCGGTTTTGGAAGGCACGTAATAAATTTTGTTCAAGATCTGCGCGGACGGACTTAAGATTCCCTGCTCCCAGCGCGGGCGTGAGTTGTTCGGGAGAATGGCGCGCTAAACTCACGAGCGCGCCTGCAAAACCTCGATCCAGCGCGCGAGCCGAGAAGGGTGTTACGCTGCCAACCTCCACGGTTCGATAGAAGGTCTCGTGATAATGACGGAAGCGTTCGTAGTGAGAGCGATCCCGAGGCTTGTGTGTGTTGAGAATGGTGACAACCAAGCCGGGCTTTTTATCATCGCGCCCAATGCGGCTTGTTGCCTGGATATATTCAGAATGGCTTTTGGGCTGACCAAGAACAACCATGAGCCCAAGGCGGGGTATATCGAGACCGACCGAGATCATGTTGGTGGCGATGGCGCAGTCTACATGTTGCGCATCATGAAAGGGCGACTCCAAACGCCGACGCGCTTCCGCCACTTTGTCGGTTGAAACGCGCGAAGTCAATTCCAGGACTTCTGTAAATGACTTACGATCATGAAAGAGTCCAACCGATTCGTTGAGGCGTTTGCGTTTACCATAATCCTTGACCGTATTCTGGACTTCTTCTTCCAAAATCCTTCGCGCTCCACCCAACTCGCGCAGGCTGTTGAAGTAACCAAGCACGGTCATGTATGGATCGGCAGGATTTTCCTTGTTGCGGTTTCCACCAGCGTCGCGGTATGCGCGTTCGGCAGCACCCATCAATGCCAACCATGCCTTGCGCATGACCACTTTGGGATTTCTTCCCTGCGCGGCGATTCCCAAATACAACCGCGCTGGCACTTCATCCGCGCTCATCATCTTTGCAAAGAAGGAGTCGCGCCGATCAGGTCCGGGCGGCGGAAAGACTTGTGTGCCTGACCTTCCAAATAGTGCCTGAACTTGATCTTGCGCCCGACGTACCGTTGCAGTGGATGCAACAATTTTCGGGCGGATTGATTTGCCATCTATTTCCCGCATACAAAGCGACTCAATTGCTGCTTCATAAAGCCCAGCCATTGTTCCAAGTGGACCAGAGATCAGGTGTAATTCATCCTGAATGATCAGGTCCGGGGGCGGCAACGGATTTGCCAACCGTGTTCCCTTTCCAGGTTCGGCTGCTCCATAAAAGCCATTGACGTCATAGCGATCTGCGCCGCCAAGCAATGCGCCTGATTGACCCACCCACGGTAGGGAAGCAAATTTATCTACGGTGGCAATCAGGAAAGCCGGCAGACGTTTGTAAAGAGGTTCATCCACTGCCACAATCGGCAGCGGATGGTCGCGCGCAAAGTCACACTCAAAATTCGAGCAAACGATTCGCAGTTCACTTGGTTGATCGCTATTGGGTTGCAAGTCAAAAGAGTTGGGAGTAAACCGCGTGCCACACCAGGGACAATTCTCCAGCGGAATTGGGGATGGCTTGCTGCGTGGATCTGCTTTGAATTGATTTACCTTTGTGCGCGCAGTATCTGAACGCCCGTCACCTTTGTGCCCCATGATGTTGGGTGTGGCAGCTTTTCCGACCCAGAGACCAATTTCAAAGGGCCAGGTGCCATAGCGCGTGGTGTCCTTTTCGCGCTCCAACTCGAGGGCGCAGACCAGCCCTGCCGCGCGCGAGAGTTGATCGAGCGTGAGGAGACGCAGGGTATATCGCATGATGACGGTCACGCCCGCGCCAGCAACGCCATGTTCATCCTGATGACGCAGACGCCGTAATACCATAGCAAACGCAGCCAGCCCTAGATACGCTTCGGTCTTGCCGCCGCCTGTGGGGAAGAACAACAAATCCACCGTATCGCGATTTACATCGAAGGGATCGGCGAGTCCTGCGATGTTCAATAACATGAACGCTAACTGGAACGCGCGCCATTTGGGTTCCGCCAGTTTGAGGCGTTGCCGCAGCGCACGTGCTACAGAGCGGTTCGCTACGCGGAAGGCATCCAGCGCCTCAGCATTTGTCGCCAAAATATCTATGCCGCGTTCAATCCGACCTGCGGCAACGCCCGCAAGCCTCAATAGTTCAATGGCGGTATCGCGGCGTGTTCCATCAGAGATTTGAAGCGATTCCCTTTGATCTTTGATCCATTTACGATATTGAACTACAAGGGCGTCCAACGCTTGATGGACAGCCGGGCCATCTTTGAGTTCACCGAGCACGTCCATTGAGAGTTCCACATTGGGAATATTGACGGTCTTGGTTTGCAAAACTTCTGTGGTGGGGATCCAGGCGGTGTATAAACGTCGGCATTCATTATCTTCAACATCCCAACCTGCGGACACACCATGCCCGGTGGCATACTCGGGCGTATCGGCATAATGCAGGTCGGATACCGTATCATCCCAATCTTGAGACTGGGAGCCGCGCAAGTCTGGGCGCGGGACAAAAGGTTGTTCTGAGCGCACATCGATTTCGGTTTGGAAGGCAAATGCCAGATCGGGGGTATCCGGATTGGGAGTGCGTCGGTTCACCAGAAAAACGGACACGGAGCGTGTGCCGGCAGGGATTTGATCTTCCAAGCGTTCTGCCAGAATTTTCCGTTCGACGATGTTCAGTTGAAGCCCGTGCGATTCTGGAACGTTATGCACCACTGGCTCTTTTGAACCTGATAGCCAAACGGTAACGAATGATTCCTTTTGTTTGCGCTGCCAAATGGTTTCGGATTTCTCATCGGCTTCTTCGCTTTTTACAAGGACATAATCCGCCCAGCGGACAATGACTTCCAGACTGCGCGTGTCCTTGTGGACGAGAAAACTCAACCCCATAGAGGACGGCAGGAAGCCTTTCTTGGCGGCTTTGCGTTCCTCGGTGGATTCTTCTCGCTCGCCAGTGGACTCGGGGACTTCATTGAAGTCGTCATCTTCATCGGCGTCGGCGCTTTTTTCTGGCGGCATCCCTGATGGGATTAAGAACCCTGTGAGATACCAAGCCGAGGGGCGGTTTCTGCTGGACAGTTGCTCATCGGCAAACGCGTGATCTGCCCACGGACCAACAAGGTCGAGTTTGAGCGCCTCGACCAGTTTTTCGCGCACGTCTTTCGATGTTGGAATTTCTTTCTCTTCTTTTTTAGACGGCATAAATTACATCCTTTTGTGACACGTGCGGCAGAGTGCGTTACTACGATTCCGCCTCTTGCTCCAGCCGTTGCGGATTCCAAATCATTTCCACGATCTGGAGATACAACTTTTGGCGGGTGTTGAGGTCGGCTTTCTTGAATTCTGTATGTGCCTGAAATGGCAATCCGCTTCCTTCGATAAAGCGCTTGAAGCCAGGGTTGTGATCGTACGCCAGTTCATGGAGGCTCTTGGCAAGCAAGTTTTGCCCAACGTAGTGTTCGCGCTTCTCTGGATACGGCAAGTCACCATAACTGGCATTGAAACTTTTGGGTAACAAAAGCAAGCCGCCAATGCGATTCCTGTATTCCTGAAACTCGCTGGGGTGGGAAAACTCGTCCGTGTGCCGTTCTGGGTGGTCAGCCCAAACATGCTCGATCTCATACCCTTTTTTTCCACGCTGGGAGTATTCAACATAGCGGGACGCTTGACCCGAGCGGGTTTCCACGTAGTCGGTAACGCGTGCCAGCAGCCGATGGATTTGGCGACCGTTCATACCGTGCAGGCGGAAGCGGTCATTCGTCACAAAGGTTTCGGTTTCAGAGTCGAGGCGTTCGCGCAACATGGATGTCAGGTCTTGAATGTTCTTGCCGCGAATATCCCGCATGATAATAAACATCGCATACTGCATGGTTGAGTAGTCAATCGCGTGCCAGTTCCAAACACGCCTGTGAATCATGATGTCGAGATAAGCGGCGACCACACGAATCTTTCGCAATGCTATTTGTTCATCTTCCCCTACGAGGATCGGAGCCAGCAACAGCGGATATTGAAGCGTGAAGTTATGCTGGGCATTGTAATAAATACACTCCAATCCTTTTGTCAGTGTGCCGGCTGCCAGGCGCAAGCGCTCATACCATTTACCATAAAACGAAAAATTACGTTCGATGAATTGCGCAAAATCAGCGCTGGACTTAAGTCCGAGATCCTCCTCGTGGTCGCGTACCCAGCGATGAAACTCAGTACCGATCAGATCAAAATCGAGAGGCAGCGCGCCGCGTTTGCGTTCACGGATACTTAGAGCATATTGACTGCGTAACCAGGACTTGATCGCATCGGAATCCTCTTCCTTGCCCAATTCAGCGAAGGCTTGTACACGTTCCTTCCAAATCCTGCTGGCGCGGGTACGTTTTTCGGTATCGGTAATATTCGCCAGCAAGTAACCCTTGAGCATATCCGTTGGCGTAAGGGACAACCCACGGTCGTTCATCGTTTCAAAGATGGTGTACGCGTCTTCGTCTGAATAAGCAACGATCTCTACCAAATGGACATTTTCCACCAGCCAGTCTACAAAATATGGCAAGGCGACTCCCGCAAGTTCTTCGGGGAACATTTCCTCGATGTCGTTATAACGGGCGATGATGTTGGCAATGGATTCAGGCGCGTTAGGATCGGCATACTCTTCGCCTTTGTACAATGCTTCCATGCAAGCGGTACGCTCGGGAATATCCAGGTTGAATGACCGTCTGCCAAATTTTTGCGAGAAGATCAGTTCGGCAATCTGTCCTTTTTGTTCGACATCTTCGATCTGATGTTGAAGGAAGATCAACAGCAGGGTCAGGGTTGTCAGCCGCTGTTGACCGTCAATGATGAACTTCTGCCCGTCTTTATCGCTGATAATAATGGAGCCGAGGAAGTAGTGACCATATTCCGCCACAGAGGTGCGGTCATTGCCCTCTTCATGACTTTCGAGGAATTTGGTGGAAAGGTCATCCAACAGATCTGAGACCTGCTTTTGCTGCCACTTATATTCGCGCTGGTAATAATCAATCGAATACTTGCGACCGCCTAGCAGTTCGCGGACGGTGCGCCCTTTGCCATCGATCTCACGGGAGACGGGGTTTGTTCGCGTGGTCATTAGAACATTTTCTCCATGCCTTCAGGTTTTTTCTTCCTGCCCTTGCCAGACTTGGCAGGCTTGTTCTTTGCTTCTTCGGCGGCTTTGGCTTCGCTTTCGACGGCTTCTGCTTTGGCGCGCTCGGCGTTGAGTTCGAGCAGACGAGCCAGCACTTCATCGCGGACTTCATCGGGCCAGCGGTAACGGTATGGTTTTTTCTTGTCGCCCCATTCTTCTTCGTCAATTTCATAATCGAGGAAGAAGTCGCAAGCGGTGGGGATGTCGTGCCAGCCATAGGCTTCGAGCACGGCGTGATCCATTGTGCTGTGCAGTTCGCGTAGTTTGAGAATTTCAGGGTCGCGCTCTTCGGGGTTGTGAAAGCGATTATATGTAGCGGTCAACCCTTCGTCATTACGAACCATGAGTGTGGCGCGAAACTCATAATATTCTTTGCCAGCGAATTCTAGTTTTGGGTTTGTCCCCCAATATTCTGGAAATGGAAAAGTCTCAAAGCAATCTGTAGGTGTATAACGGAGATCATCTTTCATGGTCGAGCCAAATAGCCGCGCCCAGACCTCATGTGGACGAGATTGTAATGCACAAAACGCTCCGTAATTATCATGAGCAATTACAGCAAGTGTATTAGCAAAAATCATATTAGCTGGAAGAAATGCAAAGGAAGCGTGAGGGCCTGCTCCGCAATTTATTACTAATACCCGTTGTAAATCTTCTATCGCTTTGTAGAGTCCAGGTCTCTTCTCTGCATATTGCCACCACCGTTCACGTAGAGCCTTGCGATTTTGAACTTCACGTTCAGGACGAACTTTTTTTTCAATAATTCCCATAAGGTCAGGCCAGTAAAGGCGACAATCTTCTTCTTTACGATCAAAAAAACTGATTGCATAACGGTGATGTGAATGTGTTGGGCTGTTATTTACCTCCTCACCGCCAATGTAAGGATATATTACTTCTTGATTCTTTGGATTTTTCTTAATTAACTCGTACATCTCATTTAATGGAGTAGCAACTTTATCTTTGTCTGTATCATCAAATGTAAATCCCATACCAAGAACAATACTACCTTGGAAACTCTTATCAGCATTTGCTATTAATCGGATTGGGTCATCGTGCTCACCCCTGTGAAAAAGAAAGGCTGTTATCTTATTTACTCTGCGGCTATCAAGCAGATTAACGTTATGATGTTCTCCCTTAATAATATGAACCACACTAACTATCACCGCTGCTAGTCCGGGCCATCTTACACGCCGACGTACTTGATAAATCTCTCCACTATGCTTGCAAAGCCATCTCAATCCTGTAGATCGAGTATCGCCTTGTGCGATGGTGTTTGTGGCAATTAGACCAAGTGTCCCTTTATCCCGAACTAAATCGAAGGTGCGTCGGAAGAAGTGAGCTACTATATCCGAATTTCCATGACTTTCCTTGTGTATATGCTTCAGCCAATCAAGATATTCCTCCACATTAGCGTCCGCCATTGTATTTTTTCCTGCAAATGGTGGGTTACCAATAAAGGCATCAAACCCAGAATCCTTACGCTCAAATACTTCTGGAAATTCAAGTTCCCAATGGAAAGGCGCTAACGGCTTTTCAGCGTAGCGACGATCTTCGATTTGCTTTCGGAAATATTCCGCCTGCCCATTGACTACCGCGTTGGCATATTCATTCCGTCTTTGCAAACGTTTCTTGGGTTCGTCATGCTCAAAATAGGCAGAAATCACCAAATCGCCAAACAAACGCACGCGGGAAAGTTCGGTCTCCACCGCGTTCCAAAGAATCTGCAACTGTTCATCGGCAACGGTTTCATCTGCCAAGCGAATCTGCTGGCGCAAGAGTGAAACCCTTTCGATATGCTGGCGCACGCGCATGGTTTCAAATGCGCGCTCCGAAACTTTTGTCTCTTGATCCCAACGAAAGGCTTCCAGTTGTTGAAGCGAAAGCCCCACCAATGAGTCGCCGTGCCGCAAGGCGTGATCCAAAAAGGTGAAAGGATGGTCTTTTGCCAGCGTCACCAGCCAGAGTGAAACTTTGGCAAGGTCAACTGCCATCGGGTTGCGATCTACGCCGTAAATGCAGCGCTGCGCCACCAACCTGCGGGCAAAAATGGTTTCATCTTCATCTGCAGGGATGGCAGGCATTTCGCCATAGAAGCGCCAGGAATCCACCAAGGCGTCACCCAATTGGCGGCAGGCTTCCACAAGGAATGCGCCTGAGCCCATTGCGGGGTCGCACACTTTCAAATCCAAAATTTGCTCGGGTCGCGGCGGTTTGCCATCTTCCCCGCGCAGGCGTGCCAGAATGGGTTCGAGCGTGGTTTTTACGATGGGCGCGGTCAATTCGCGCGGGGTGTAATGCGAGCCAGAACGCCGGCGCTCTTCACTGGGTTGCAACACCAGCGCGCCTGGCGGCACAAGGTCGGGCGTGGCGGCAAGGTCAAGCACGGGTAGCAAGGCTGCGTGCAGGTCTTCGAGAGTCTCGGCTTCTTTGACCGCTTTCTTTACCTTGTCGGTCAGTTTGCGGTCGGCGCGATCTTGCATCCATTTTTCGCGCTTGCTCCCTGCTTCGGCGAGCAGGGCTTCCAGGTCAATGGTGGTGGGCGCGCCATATTTCTTTGCGGCCTTGATCGCAATCGAGCGTCCCGTTGCCGTCTCGAGGCGGAAGCCCATCATCGTCTGGTACACCGAACCGATCTGCTCCACGTCCAATGCGCGGTAGGAGATTCGTTCCCCATCCAAAACGAGCAATTTCTCGAAGGCGCGATAGATCGTCCCATCGGGCACCAAAGGCGGATTTATCCGCGTTTGCGGGTCGTGCTCTGCGCCGTTCGCGCGTCCTTCCAGGAAGGGGAAGCGGTTCGGGTCAAAGAGTGAACCGTGCCGCTTGGGAAGTTTCAATGTGCCGAACTCCGCGCCGTCATACATCATGCGGAAGAGAACGATCAACTGTGCCCACGCGCCGAAGCGTTGATCCATCGTATCGGGGTGTAGCGCGGCATCCTCGCGCAGCCGTTCATACAGGCTGGCAAGCGAGTAATAACGGATGAAGGTTTCATCCTCGGGCAGCATATCGCGCTCTTCAGCGTATAAAAGGAAAACCAGCCGCAGGATAACGGTCAATAGCCCGCGATAAATTTCATCGGGATGTTCTGCGAGTTGCGCCCGCAGCAGTTCCCCTTTGGAAGCGTCATGCGCCGATTGAAATCCGCGCAGCAATTCATACAGCGCGTGCAGAACCTGCTCTGCCAGTCGTTCGCTGACTTCATTTTGGAATTTGCGGCTGTCATCGAGCAGGGCGGTCAGGCGTTGATGACGTGGCAGTGCAAGCAAGCGCTCCTGACTGAGCAACAAACGCAGCGCGGTACAGATGGGGCGCCCTCCTGTTTGCACCATATCCGCTACGCGGAAATCCACCCAGCCCGAGCTTTCACCATGCGGCGCAGAGATCAAGCGTATTACCTGTCCATTGAATAACAAGCCTGCGCGCACGCCCGTCTGACGCAGGAGGCGCTCCATTCGTCCATGCGGTGAGGCTTCCAGTTGTCCTTCGCCACGCACCACGCGATCCATGTCCTCGCCTGTCAGCAGAACGCGCACCACCAGTTGCCACGGCTTGGCGTCGTTTTGCGGCTCCAATTCGCGCACTGCAAAATCAGGTCGTAACGTTTCGCCATAGTCGGGCAGCGGCACTTCCAATTCACTGGGAATCGGGCTCTCTTTTGTGCCCGCATAGCCCTTGGGTGAAAAACTCCACCCGAGGACGGTTTCTGCAAACATGCGAAAATCGGGAATGTATAGAGCGGGGTCTGTGTTGGATGTAAAGACACGCTCCTCAACTCGAGCGCGCAGCAAATGCTGACCTTCGGCATCGCGGCGATCCAAAATTGCGCCAGCACGTACCAATGCCGGCGCAGAGACGACCAAGCCTGTCGGCTTGACGAAACCGATCCACTCGAGATGGGCAAATACTTCGGGGTCAAGTTTATGGTTTGCCATTAGTTGCTCTCCGGCCACAAATAAACCAGCCCGACGGGTTCAATGCGGGTGGCGCGAACTTCATAGAACTCGCGCAACCGCTGGGGCTCCACGGCAAGGTCGCGTTCGAATTGTTCCAGCCGCACACGCCAGGATTTGATGTTTTGTTCAAGTTGTCTAGCATCGTCACCCTCAAGCCCTAAGTCAAGGGTCAACTGCCTAAAATCCTTATCATGTTTTTCAAGTGCTTGAATAACACGTTTACGCTGGTTATCAAGTGTTTCGCGCAAATCTTTCTCTTCACGCAAGCCACGAGCGCGAAGTTTTTCAATTGCGGCTTCCGCCAATTCTTTGGCGCGCGGTTCCAGTTGCGGAAGCAATTCTTCAATATCACGTGGGGCGGTTGTCAATAATTTTTTCTGCACTTGTTCGTTTGGCACACGATGATCCATCATCGTCAGGGATTGTTCCAACAGTTCGAGTGTTTTCTCTTCCGCCTCACGCGCATACGCGGATAATTTGTTTTTGCGCAGAGAAGGCTCCACCCAACGCGCTGCAAGCGGTACCAGTTCTTCGTGCAAGCGTTCGGCGCCGCGCCCATACAGCGATAACCTCCCCAACAGGATGACACGAGGAATCGAGTCCGAGGCTTGAGCGAGACATGCGCGCGAAAGATCGTGATGGATAAATCCCTGTGAACGGAAACGCGCCAGCAGACGTTGAGCCACGCGCTGTTCAAGATGAAGATGGACGGTGTCATCGGTCAACACGCCGGCATCTTCAAAGATCACAGGGCGAATGGGCGCTTCACGCCGCCAATCGGCAACCTTTTGATTTTGCTTGCGGGGTGCGCGTAAGGTATCCAGAGTTGCCGCCCAACTTGGGTCAGTCTCTGCGCGGCGGTCCAGCGGTGGGAAGGTCCACATCGGGCGACCATCTTCGTCCACGCCCTGAACAAGCGGCTCTGACCCAAGAATTTCAAGTGAGCAGGAAAGCGCCTCACGGAACGGAGCCGCCTCAAACCCTGCCCAGGAGCGTGACTTCTCGAGCAATGATTGACATTGTTCGATTTGCTTCTTCAATTCTTCCTGGCGTTCGCGTGCCAATTCGAGTTCTTCCTCGGTGGCACGTTTTTTCTCGGCATCCAAATCTGTTTGCTCGATCTCAAGCGCCAGCATTTCCGCGTCACTGTGGCGAATACCCTGGCTGAGTTTACGTTCGATATCGTCTTCGATTACTTTGGAAAGACTGCCAAGTTCCTTTTTGATCGTTTCGGTTTTATTAACCAGCACCTCGAGGACGCGGTCTTCCACGCGTTGCGGCAGCACAAAATAATGACAACGAACTTCATCTGCGGGTTGCAGTTTACGGTCAATACGACCATTGCGCTGTTCAATGCGCCCAGGGTTCCACGGCAGGTCAAAGTGGAACAAGTCCGCGCAGTGGGCTTGGAAGTTCAAACCTTCGCGGGCGGCATCGGTTGCCAGCAAAATGCGCAGCGGGTCTTTGGCTGGGTCAGTATTGAATCTGCGTTGAATTTCTTTTCGCATGCTTCCGCTGGTTAGACCATCAATCACTTCGATCCGCTCATCGGCGCGATCTGTCCCTTCAATCACTTGCTCCAGCATTGACTTTATGTAACGTTTTGTCCCTTCACGGTTCTCTGTGAAGATAAGCACGCGGCGGTTGTTCCATTTGGGTGCAGCACCTTTGGACCCTTTCCCAAGGGGAGGAAGATCGGCGCACATATTTGACCTGATCCAGTCGATCAATGCCCGCATTTTCGCATCGGGTTGGTAGCGGCTCTCTTCTGCGATCTGTTGCATCTGGTCTAGTAAGGCTTGTTCACGCTGCCAAAGGATCTCGAGTTCCGAGTCGTATTTGGTTTCCGACTCTGCCATTGCGGTCATAGCCTCGATTTGCGCGTTTTCTTCTGCTTCCAACTCCTCGGGCGTCCACTCACTGCGCTCATCATCTGCATCCGGTGTGGTCGCGAAAAAGTCTGCCTGCTGCTCGTCAAAAACAACCGGTTCGGCTTTGGCAGATTTTGCTTTCTCCCATTGCCTTTCCACGGTTGCTCGATGAACTTTCAAGCTGCGGGCAAAGGCGTCAATGGAGGATAACAAGCGCTGCTGTAAGCCGACCACAAGCAACCCTGCCGCAGCTTGTGCTCTCCGTGTGGTGTTTGCAAAGCGTTCTTCGCGCGCGGTTCGATATTCATCCAGCAACCTGGATAAAACCAATTCGGGCGCATCTGCCGGCAGATCGTCGATGGAGATTCGTACTATATTGCGCTTGGGGAACCCTCCCTGCACCTCACGGATATCCTCCTTCAATCGACGCACCATCACTTCTTCAAGCGCCTTCCTGCCGCGCACTGGTACGCCTCGCGTAAAGCGATATGGGTCCAGCAGTTCGAGTAAGGTGGAAAAACTATTTGAATGTCCGTTGTGGGGAGTGGCAGAAAGAAATAGCCTGTGTTCGAATCGCGCTGCCAGATCCCGCACCGCACGGGTAAATTTTGTTTCAATCCCATATCGTCCGCCGCTGGATGGCGCGGCATGATGCGCCTCATCCAGGATCAACAAACTTCCCGGTAAAAGCGTTCCCAGCCATTCACGCATAGGGTCTGTGTAAGCAGGGTCGATCAAGAGGTTATGGGAAATAAGAAATCGGCTATGGGTGCGCCACGGATTGACACCAAAGCCGCGCTCGCGTCGCATCCTTGTTAAATAAGCGCGGTCAAGGATTTCAAAGACAAGCCCGAAGCGTTCTTCAAGTTCGGTCCGCCATTGCTCCAAAACAGATGGCGGCGTTGCTACTACGATGGTCTTTGCCTTTTTTCTCAGGAGTAATTCGCGCGCGATCAACCCCGCTTCAATAGTCTTGCCTAACCCAGTATCGTCGGCAATAAAGAGATTCACTCGAGGCAAACGGAGTGCTTTGCGCAAGGGCTCCATTTGGTAGGCATCTATTTTGATCCCCGCACGGAATGGTGCTTGAAAAAGATTGGGGTCTGTGGATGTAATACAGTTCCAGCGCATGGTATGCAAAAATGCAGCAAAGTAACGCGGAGAGTCAAATCCTTTGGAAGCCAGATCATCCCAACCTTCTTCTTCAAGGATTTGTCGGTCGAGTTCATATTCCCATAAAACGTCAATCGTCTCGCCCTGGGCGTCATCATCCGCACATGCCAGCCGTACTAATGGCGTCTGTCCTGAAATTGCAGGAGCGACGATCTCTTCCACCAGCCACCGCCGCGCACGCACATGAACCAATTCACCTGGCTCAGGTAATCGTTGCGGGAAAAACCGATCAGATTTTTCTTTTGAAGACAAAGGGTATTCCTCCATCGCAGATTGTTACGAATATCTTTGGGCTAGCCCGTCGATGAACCTTTAGACAGGGGCTCTCCCCACTATCCCCCATATTATACGATATGTTTTTTGGCTACTTTCCTAAAAACTATTATTGCAATTTGTTGGCGAATGCTTATGGCAAGAGACCGCTGATTTGTGTTGATCATGTCACTTCCTGGTTTCAATGAGGATCATGTTGCAATGTATGATAACCAGTGATATTTTGCCAGCAGGTTACAAAAGGTAATCCATGACCTCCACTATCTCAAGAATTGCGAAAGGATGAATAAACAGCATAATGTCATCTTCTACATCGAACGCCTCATCCTGCAATTCATGTAAATCCTGCATTGCCTCCTCAAAATCCTCATTGGGTGAAATATCAAAACGAACCCGGGCTTCCTATTCTGTTCCGCTCAGATTCACATCCAAAGGTGTACGCTTTTCAAGAAATAAAGAAACAACAGGAGAGGTAGGTGAAGTTAGATGATCCGGAATATTGGCAACCAAGTGCTCAAATGATTAATTTTGAATTCTCATAGATTGCCACAGAGCTACTGTTTTGTTTTTTTTGTTTGTTTGTTCGCCTTTACTCGTTCTGAAATCAGCTGGCTTTGTTTTTTGTAGGCAAAGAGAAATATAAGAAAAAGAACCCCTATAAATAAATATTCATCCCAGATTGCAACAAAGTGAATACTTGCCTCGATAAGCTTATATAACTTTATTAAAATCAATACCAAAAACAAAGTAAATAGAGTTCGGTACATATTGTTGGTTTCTAGAATTTGCTCAATTTTCGGATCAATTTTTGAAGCAGAAACAAAGTCTTTATAATCAGCGAATACTACGAACTTCAACCTTCGCAGGAATGGCTCCAAAATTAATGAACCTATTCTGCTAATGACCAAACCAATGAAATAATAGAGAAATAAGCCAAAAACAATATCCGCTTGATACAGGTCAAGATTTATGAACTTATCCGCCAGAAAGACGAAAAGCACCCCTGGCAATAGATAATTGAATAAATGATAAGAAGCCAGTTTTTCAAGAAATTCCTTCATGATTTATCCTCAGATCAAGATGTAAATTCATATTTACTGGGTTACCCTTAGTAGGATAATAGGTAATTGGGGTGCCCTTCATCGCCAAGTATAGCCAATATTCCTGGCGCACCTATACTGGACTGAAATTCGCCAACCCAGTTCAGGGCAATTTTATCGTCTTTGCTTGGATTAACACTAGCGCCTTTGGGATGTGAATGCCATTCACCAATATATGTTAATTCATCGCTAGTCTTGTTGCGATATTTTTCAACTTCCTTGTGTAACCCTTTTACTCCACGAATGTATGCTGTTGGCCATTCCTTGCTGTCAGAAGGAGATGGAAAGATATGGGATACATATATGATTTTTTGGCTGTAATCGGTTTTTCCTAACAGGATTCCGCCCGTTTCATTTGGCAATCTATCCTCTCTATATCTCTTCATTAGCGAAATTACATGATCCGCTGTTCGTATTTCCCACCCATCAGCCTCGATTTTGGAATAAGTTGTTAGTGGAATTGGTATTTCCCGAATACATTCAGGATTCTCCTCCCATTTAAATACTGACAATTTCGGGTTTTGCCCATTTATATTCCGCTTAATAAATCTGGAAATAACCCCTGCGTATCCTAAGAACCAATCATTGGATATAACCTGGGAAAGATCACGGCATGAACCTGCATATTGAATCTTATTATTATCTTTCTTGAAAATATCTTGTAAATCAGGATTCTGTGCTGCTGCAACCATAAGTTGTTGATTTATCTCATCTAAGCGAATAGATCTACCTGAACCTTCATACGCCACAACACAAAACTTTCCTGAGGGAACAAGATAAGCCGACAATCGCGGTGCAGGAAGATCATCAAATGACAGGCTCCTTTCTACTGCTGTGGATGCAGAGAAATCTAATATAAGATTGGCTGCTGTTAATTTTTTATGGCATTCGTCAAAGATTTCGCCAAGATCAGTTTTTGTGCTTAAGTAATTTATAGGAAACACTTCAACATTAGAAGAACCTTGAAAATCAATATCTAAACTGAGTTTCATTGCTGTTGATTTAGGATGTCCGATCCAATTCCCCGATAGTGCATGTCGCGCTAAATTATGAGGAAGAAGAAGATCATTGTCGATGAGGAGCCACTTTCCATAACCTTGTCTTGCCAGGTTAGTAACAATCGGAGAACCAAGTGCTCCTAGTCCTATGACGCCTATTGTTAGGTCTTTAATTTCTTCTTCAATAACCCCGGAAGTCTTTCTGGCTAAATTAGGTGTAAACGTAAAGACCGGCGACATCGGTTCAATGAGTAGATGGCTATAATCCTTCTTGCCTCCCAACTGTTCAATCGACGTTGGCGCTTGAATAAGATAACCTACCCCAACATCAGACGCAGATGCGAGCACACCAAGAGTGTCTCCAAGTTTCTCTATGGTTGCATTTATATAGAATGCCCAATACTCATGGGTCTCTGGGGGTCCACCGTGTATCCTCGATTTAGGAAGATGTAGAAAAACTATTAAGTAATATTCCTTAAAAGAGGGTATCGTCTTATGTTGCATCATCTCCCTAAAAAAATCCTTCAACTCCATTTCCAAATCGATATTAACACTGTTCAATAAAGCAATTAACTGAGATAGATCTTTTGGTAGGCGTTGAACGACCTGGGTAAATGTTGGTGCTGCGGATACTTGAATTCCAAGAAAATTCCCTTTTTTCTCTTTCTTCGCATCTTTAGAAACAACCACAAGTTTTTCGAAAGGAACTGGGGCCATTAATGGGACAAATCCTTGTTGATATCCTACAAGGATTTGTCCCTGGGGAAGCCCCGATTTCATATAGACTTCATCAATAAGCACTTTATGGGGTGTTACCAAAAAAGGTTCAAGTGGCTGATTACTTAAGTGCAACTCTTCAACAGCTGCGCGCCGCAACCACTCTCTAATTCGTTCGATAAATATTTCAGGTGTTATATACGGCTTTATTTCCTCCCAAAGATCTTCATACAGACAAAGCCAAACTGGCGAGCCTTCTGGAACTATATTTTGGTGGGTGGTTTTAGGAAAATCATTCCTAATGGCAAATACTTTTGGGATGTCTGTTTCGTTTTCAACTCGAACAAGAATTTGCTCGAATTGATTAATGGGAACCGGTGGATTTTGCGGCAGTTCAACTTCAACTTCTATAACAAGATGATCTGCATCTTGTTCTCGGGAACTATTGAGTAACTTTATGAAATTGTTCCTTGCTACAGCAGCAGCAAGTCTTTTTGACCAAGAAAATGATAATTGATCTGTTGGCACTGTGTCTCTCTCTTTTTTTACCCCACTCTTGGAGGTTGCCTTCGAGTAACTTCAGCGGCAATGCTTAATCCTGCTGCCTTTTTTACTGTGAAGCCATAAATGCTTGTTTCAACAATAATCGGTTTCGGCTGCTCGGTATTCGGGAATTCCATCGTCACATAAAAATTATCGCTGTTTCCTTTTTCTTGTACTACTTTCTTGTAAAAGGCTTTTGCTTGAAAGTGGGGCGGCTGAGTGGATTCTTCATTAAGGATTTCCCAACTTGATGAAATAAGAATGCACTTTGAATTGCCTTTATCGAAAAGGCGAACGACCTCTTCGCGGGGAGACGTTATGGTTTTCCCCTTGTCCTCAGAGAGCGATAGGTAACTACAGTGATGAGATATACGGAATAGGTCAAACACCAATCTATCTTCATTTTTATTAATTTCAGTCAACTTGACAATGTCTGCCCAATCCTGGTGTGTAGCATCAGCGCCTAAGAAAACCTTCCTTACCTCATTGCCAGTAAAAAATGTTAGATGCCAAACCATTGAATTGTCATTTCGGTTTTCCTCTTCCTCTTCAAGTTTATAGGAGAAGGGAGAATGGATAAAAATTTCGACTTCACCTTTTTCGGCAGAATAACCTGGGATAAGGTCACCGGCATGAAGTAACAATCCCTCCCTTGTTTTGGGGTCGATCTTCTCAGCCTTGAACCAATCTGTAAGTTGTTCAGGATAGCCATGAACCCGAATGCCTTGACCTTTTCTCAGTCGATGTCGAGCTTCTTTTTGGAGTGCTTTAGCAGAATTCTCCAAACCAGCTTCTGTAATGAGATTTGCCGGAACGTGTAATTCTTTAATTTTGATGCGATCTTCACTTTGGTATTTTCGATCATATTCAAACCAAAAGAATTCATCACATCCACAGAGATGATCATCATCAGCATGCGAGAAAGCAACTAAATCAATATAATCCCTGTCCAGCGACTTCACATAATCACCCAATTCAAGCGCTAAATCCACTCTCTTATCGCCTTTTTCCAATTCTGGACGGTAATAATCCTTAAGAATCAAGCGATCATCCTTTAAATGAATAAGAGTTGAATCTGCGTTACCTAATGGATAGAAAATCAACTTTGCCATGCTATTCTCCTGTAGTTCACTAAAAACAATACCAGAATATTTGTGCTATTATAGCGATGCAAAAGGTGAAATTCAAGTTAAAGTATGTAAGATTCCCGTAAGAGAATCTATGACGCAAGGATGTTTATTTGATTGCCAAACAACAATCATTAGTCTATTTGAGTTACTCTTCCCCATTCGACTGACGATAATTTTCCGTACTTTCGCCTATTCCCTATCACCACTGCGATATCATCCGGTAAATTTTTAAATGCCCAGAGAA
Source organism: Anaerolineae bacterium (assembly GCA_017303735.1). Next base: position 317 of record JAFLCF010000062.1, on the reverse strand, counting down.
CAGCCTTCTTGACCCAATCCGGGCTTATCTGTGCATATACAAGCCGGACACCAGTTTCCCGACAGAATGCCAAGGCTTCTGTCCATCTCTTCCGTGTAATACCCTCTATTTCTTCCTTCTTTTTGTGCTCATCCCCAATCTCCAACCAGAACAAGGTCTCGAAACCCTGAATCCGTCCCCAGGCAAGCCCGTCAGGGCGCACTGCCGTTTCAGGAAGTTGCACTTCGGTCCATCCCGTCCATATTTCAACTTGTGGATAGGCGGATCGTAACCATGCCGGCCACCTGCGGGAATTCGTTCTATGGGATGTCCCAATT
>JAFLCF010000061.1 GCA_017303735.1 Anaerolineae bacterium | reverse complement strand
CGCAAGCAAGTTAACATTTTCCGCTACAGAACCATCGGGGTATAACAACTCAATACCGATGAACTGCCAACCTTCCACATCTTCTACACCATCGACTTGAAAGGCGAACTGACGAACCTCATCCATGCGGTAGGTGCGGTCAAAATCAAGGGTCACATCAGCGCGGAAGTAACTGCCGATCTGTTCGGTGTAATCGCGCAGGCTTACACGCACATTGAACACAGCAATGAAGATCGCGCCACCCATTGTCAGGGTAAATAGCGTCAGCAAAAGACGGTTCGTGCGCCGGAAAGTATTACGCAATGAAATGATGAACGGACGCGGCAAATGCATTCCGCGAGACGCCAGAATACGAGTCAGGCGTACCAACGCCCAATCGAACCAATTCACACGCGGCTTTTCGCCTGCTACATGCGGTTTGCTTTCATCCCCGGCAATATCATTGCTCAAGGCGCGTAACACAGAAATCCTTGAACCATTCAACACCGGCGCAAGCCCGGCGAAGAGCGGAACCAACAGCCCCACCCCAACCTGAACAAAAAACGCGATGGGAACGATACGATAGCCGAGCAAACCAAAGTTCAAATTTTCCGCGATGAAGGCAGCCAACCCATAAGCGCCCCACCCACCCAGCGGGATGGCAATCAGCAGCGAAAGCACCGCAAATGCCATAATGAGCGTCAGGTACATCAAAAATACCTGCTGATTTCTGCCACCCACCAATTTGATGACACCGATATGACGTAAGTGCTGACTCAACAACGCACTCAATGTGTTCGCAATTAACGAACTGGACAGGAACACGATCAACACGCCCAACGCCATCAAAATATAAAGCACGGCATTGATGGTATCCGTCATCGGATGTTTATTGCGTTCTGAATAGCGCGTACGGATAACCGTATTGCCATTCTTCTCCAGCTTGTCTTTCAATTCCGCCCCGAGGGTTCGGATGTAAACAAGGTCATTCGGAGACTCTGAAACGGTCAGATACACGCGATTGAACAATTCCGGTTGTTTCAGAGTTTGCAGAGTGTCCATCGGCGTAAAGGCAAAGGGCGGCGCGAGGAAATCATCTGCACCGGTACTGGCATCTTGCACCACGCCAACAACCTTCAATTTTTTAGTCGTGCCATCCGCCAACTCAAAGACGAGATACTCACCTACGGTTACATGGAGTTTATCCATGTTCTTTTTGTTGAGGACGATCTCATCCTTGCCCGCTTCAGACTCACCCGAAATGGGTACCAGCAAATTGACTTTATTCTTGCTGAAATCTTCCACCGCGATCAAGTCAATGGTCGTCCACTGCTCGCTGTCTTCAGGGCGGACGCGGTAATTGCTCACGCGCCTGCCTTCGGCATCCAACACACCCTTGAAATTACGAATGGAAGACAATACATCATCGTCGAAATTCGTCATGCGCAGTTCGACATTTGCGGGGTTATTCGCCGCGTATGATGCCCCCATATCATTGGAGATGATTTCATACGCGCCGGTGATCACCCCAATGGAAAACACACCCACTGCAATGGATAAAACCACCAATGCAGTGCGCATGAAGCTATCCCATAGATCGTGAAATACTTTTCGCCAACGTGGTCGCATAAACTACTTTCTAAGACCTGACAGGTTTTAAAAACCTGTCAGGTCTTTTATATTTACTTCAACAACTCGTTCAACTCGCCAGCCGCATACGGCTTGACGGTGACATCCTTTAGACCATCACGCAAGTATTGGGTGACGCGCTCCGGGTTGATGGCAGAGGTGAGGATGACCGTTTTCGGCGCAAGACCAGCCTTGGAGAGGGCAGCCAGTACATCGGTCAGCGAAGCCGAGGCGATGTTTTCATCCACCAAAATCAGATCGGCTTCGGGGAACTTCTTCAAATCGGTGGACTGGGCCAACTTCGTCTTTGTGCCTTTGAGCATTTCGGTCAGCAGATGTGCCCAGTCGTCGTTATCGTCGATCAACAAAATATTTTTGACCGCGCCAGGCTGCGCCTGTTCCACATCCACACGACCGCGCGGCATGAACATGGCAACAGTTGTGCCCTTACCTTCTTCACTGACGAGGGCGATGCGCCCTTGCGATTGCGAAACGACATGCATGGCGGCGGGCAAGCCCAAACCGTGATGAGAAACGCCGCGGGTGGTGAAGAACGGCGACCAAACCTTGCGCTGGGTTTCGTTGTTCATGCCTGCGCCATCGTCTTCGATGCCGATCTCTAAGACACCGCGCTCCTCGGTGGGATGCGCCGTGACCTTGATGGACTTCGCGCCTGCTTCGGCGGCATTTTGCAAAATATTTCCAACGGCACGGGTAAGTTGAGTTGAATCGGCAATGACGTATGCGGCGGCGGGATCGATTTCCACGCTGAGAGTCTTCTGCGGAATGCCACGTTGGAATGCTGCGGTTTGAAGCACATCGGCGAAAAGGACGGGACGCGGTTTCATCTCGCGCACCGCTCCGATGAGTTGTTCCTTCACTTGAATGATCTGTGCCGCGCTTTCCGAGATCATATCGAGATCTTCTTTGAGCGATTCGAGGTCCACGCTGCCGTCGGCGATCTCTTCGCGCAAGCGGGAAACCGTTAGCGAAATGGGAAGCGTCTTGTTGCCGATCCAGTGAATGGCTTCGGTGGATGCGGTGGTTAACGCTTCGAACACCTTATTGCGCAAAATTTCGTTGTGCGCTTCCTTAAGTTCTTCGAGTAGATGCGCATTATTGATAGCAACCGCGAGGTGCTCTGCCATTGTCAAAAGTGTGGTGATGTCATCCTCGCCAAATGCACGTTCTTCGGAAGATTGAATCGTGACCGCGCCAAGAGTCTTGCCGCCATAGGTCAACGGCAATGCCATTTCTGAACGGGTATGCGGCAGGTGCGGATTCTTGAAATGCACACGTTCCTCGCCCACATCCAGCGCTATTCGCGCCTCACTCATCGCAATACAGGCGCCGATCATCGATTCAGTGCCCACGCGCAATTTATGACCTTCTGCCAACATGGCTTTACCCGCCTTGCCGTACCCAGCGCGAAGCACAGCATACTCGCCATTTTCGTCCACCAGAAAAACACCCGCATAGTACAAGCCATAGGCTTCACAAATGATGTTCACGGTTTGCGGCAATAGCTGATCGAGGTCAAGAATGGATGCGACCTCTTTGCCCACCCGGTTGGCAGCTTTCAACAGGCGCGAACGGCGTTCTTCCTGCCGGTGCAGCCGGGAATTCTGGATCGCTACCGAAAGTTGATCTGCCATCGTCTGCAAGGCGTCGATATCTTCTTCATGGAATGCCGCCTCTTCGGTGGATTGAACCGTGAGCGCGCCAATCGCCTCATCCGCGACGATGAGCGGAAGCGCCATCTCGGAGCGGGTCTTGGGCAGGTGCGGATTCTCGAAGAAGACCGCCTCTTCACCCACGTCGAGCGCGATGCGTCCCTTCTTGTTGGCAATGCTCGCGCCGATCATCGAGTTGCCGCCGATGGCAAGTTTATGTCCTTCGCGCAGCATGGCTTTGCCTGCCTCGCCGCGACCCGCCTTGAGGACGGCGTACTGTGAGGTTTCATCCACCAGAAAGACGCCTGCATAATAAAAACCGAACTCGTCGCAGATGATGTCTACGGTGCGTTGGAAGAGCTCATAGGAGTCAAGAATGGTGGTAATGTTTCTGGCAGCACGCGCAGAGGCTTTCAATAATTTTGCATGTCTTTCGATATTATTTGTCATAAGTTCCTCTTTCGATTTACGATTAGTGATTACAAATTACGCATTATGTAGGACGTATCACGCACCTAATATCTTCTGAATCAATTCCACCAGTCCCTGTTCGCGCCCTTTGACGAAGAAAGCCGTTGCGCCTTTGGAGACGGCGTCTTTGGCTTTATTTACTTCATCATAAGCAGTCAGGATGACCACCGGCAGGTTGGCTTTCTTTTGTTTAAGATCCGCCAACAGGTCGAGACCGGCATCATTCTTTGGCACCCCTTCGAACCCCGGCATGTTCAAATCCAACACGGCAATATCCACTGCGGCGGCGTTCTGAGAGAAGACGTCGCTGCCTGTCTTGCAGTCGGGCGCAGTCAACACATCATAGCCTGCCCGCAGGAGAGTCTTCTCCAAACTGCGTTGGATCAATTTTTCATCATCAACTAAAAGTACGGTCGTCATTCATTCCTCCGAAATTTTTCATATTCGTAGGTCACGCTTTCAACGTGACATATTTTCATCCGGCATATATAACTTCTCAGCAGGCAGACGCACAAAAAATGTGGCGCCTTTGCCCGCTTCACTATCCAACCAGATCTTCCCGCCGTGCTGGTTCACGATCTGCATCACAGCTGAAAGCCCCAACCCGGTGCCGCCCGAACCGCCTTTGGTCGTGAAGAAAGAAACCCAGATCTTTTCCTGAATATCCTTCGGAATGCCGGGACCATTATCCTGCACAGAGATGAGCACAAAGTTCGCATCGTCATCCCTTCGCCCGCGCACATAGATCTTTGGGTCAGGGGTATGGGCATTTGCCATTGCCTCCCAAGCGTTCTTGATCAAATTATTAAAGACCTGCTCCACCTGACGTGCATCCACATGCGCCAATGGCATATCGTCTGCCCAGGTCATTGCAACTGCCTCATGCGGCAACCCCATGTTCTCGACCGTATTCGTAATCATCTCACTCAAAGAAACAGGTGCATCGTTCCGCTGGCGTGCCGGACCGATCAAACCTTCTTTAATATCAAGGATGGTCTTGGCGCTATTTTCAGCAATATCCAAATCCTCCAGCAGAGATTCGACACTAACCAGTGCCTGCAATCGATTCGGCTTCATGGCAGACATCTCCGCCAGAATATTTTCCAAGTCCAAGCCGGATGCCTGCGCCTCTTCTCTGACCGTTTGAACTGCCGCCACCAAAGAAGCATTACCCAACTCTGAATCTTTTAACTGACCAACCAGAGCCAGTAGATATTGAATATCTTCCCGCACACGGCTTACACTGCCAGGGATGGGTGCTGCCTTGTTGCCCACCCAGTGAATGGCTTCTCCTGTAGCGGTGGCAATGGCTTCGAAGGTCTTCGTACGCAACAACTCGGAATTTGCCAATTCAAGATGCTTCATCAAATTGGCATTGTTGATGGCAATGGCGATCTGATCTGCCATTGCCTGCAAAGATGTGACATCTTCTTCGTTAAAAGCGTTCAACTCATGGCTCTGAACCGTCACCGCCCCAACCGAAACGGAGTTGACGATCAAAGGCAGTGCCATCTCAGAACGTGTATCTGGCAGATATGGATTCTTGAAGCGTGACTCTTCGCCCGCCACATCCAAAGTGATCTGTGCCTGCTGACTCAGCACAGAGCGCCCGATCATGGATTTATCGTCAATCGGGAGTTTATAACCTGCCTCCAGCATTTTACGCCCAGCCATGGCATACCCGGCACGCAAAACCGCCCACTGGCGGTCATCTGAAACGAGAAAGATACCTGAATAATAAAAGTTAAACTCACTGCAAATAATGTTGACCGTGTGCCGCAGCAGTTCGTTCAAATCCAAAATAGAAGTAACCATCTGCCCAACCCGGGCGGCAGTTTCCAATAACTTATGCCTGCGCTCAAGCATCGCAAACATCTTTTGGTTTTGAGACAATAAATATTTATTACGCTCGACCGTATTCGTTAGCTGGCGGGTTTGGTCTTCGATCTTCTCTGCCAACTCCAGTTGATATTCACGCAAATATTTCTCGGCGTGCTCAAGTTCGTCCACGCGACCATGCAGGTACGCCTGAACAAGCTCTTCAAAATCATCCCCGATCGGCTTGGGAATAAATCCCGCCGCACCGGCAGCGAGCGCACGGGCACGCGCCTTTTGAGACGTGTCGCCAGACACGATCACAATCGGCGTTCCAATCAGCATTTTTTTCAGGCGGGTCGCCGCCTCACTGCTCGTCATTTGATAAACATTGGTATCAAGCAAGATCAGGCTGGGGTGCGTCTCCTCTGCAAGCCCAATGCCATCAAGCGGATTCGCCGCTTCTAATACGATGAACGTAAAGGAAAGCAAACGCCGCACCAGCGAGCGGGACTCTTCGCTGTCTGCGATGTAGAGAATCTGAGGAAGTTTAAGCGGGTCGGGCTTCATAATGTTTTGATTTTTACGCATTACGTATTTCGTAATCTAGCCTTTTACTTTCCTCGGGTCTGCCATTCGGTGTTGCTCCAATCGTTTTTGCACAATACGACTGACCGCCTCGGCTGTGATCGGCGATTCTGCCATGACGCGGTTATAGTCATCACGGGGTATTGTCACCACTTCCACGGGAGCTTTCCCAGCTCGCACATTCGCAATCGACTTGCCGCCGCGCAATAACTCGGCTTCCCCAAAGAATTCGTTCGTGCCCAGCCGTGAAAGGACAGTTTCCTTGCTTCTTTGTTTTTGCAGAACCACTTCCACTTCACCTTTACGAATAATGTAAAAATGTTTCAGGCTTTCATCACGTGAGACAATCGTCTCATGCGGTTGGTAAGTCTTTCGCGTTGCCAGTTTGGTAAATTCCAGCATGTGACGGTGGCGCAGTTGCGGGAGTCCGCGCGAGATGGTCTCGTCGATCAGCTCGCCATCGGAGATGATGATATTGCGGTGTGTGCGAGAGGTGAGCGACGGGTCGTGCGTGACCATTACAATGGTCTTACCCTGTTCGACAAATTGCTCGAAAAGTCGGATGATGGTATCGGCGGAACGGGTGTCGAGGTTGCCGGTCGGTTCGTCAGCGATGAGCAGAGGCGGGTCACATGCCATGGCGCGGGCAATCGCCGCCAATTGTTGTTGACCCGTGGAAACCAACACGGGCAATTTATTGGCAAATTTCTCCAGTCCCACCATCTCCAACAACGCCAGCGCGCGGACGGGGCGCAGATCGAAATCGTACATGTCCACATAATCCATCGGGAGCATCACGTTTTCGAGCAAGGTCAACATGGGAAGGAGTTGAAAGAATTGAAAGACGATGCCGAGGTTTTTTCCGCGCCATTTCGAACGGGCGCTTTCGCTCACACCGGTATAAATGTCGTTATGGTTGACGATGACCTGTCCGGCACTGGGATGGTCGATACCGGTAATCATATTCAACAAGGTGGATTTGCCGCTGCCGGATTTTCCGACGATGGAAACAAATTCACCCTTGTTGATCATCAAGTCCACGCCTTTGAGGACGGTGAACTCGCCTGCTGCGTTGGAAAATTTCTTGACGACACCACGCATTTCGATGATTGCTTCCGGGGCGGCGTCGCTTACTTTTTGCAGAACAGCTTTCGGCTGAGTACGAGGCGAGGGTTTCTTCTGTTTGGATATCATGAGTTACGTTTCCCCTTTCTTTTGACAGGCGGCGTTTCTACATCTTGCAATTCTCCATCGACAAGAGTCAGACAGCGTGTAAAGCGGTTTTTTAATCCCATATCATGTGTGACCATTACAATGGTTTTGCCGCGTTCGGAGGCGAGCCGCGAGAAGACGTCGAAGATGTGGTCGGCGGTGACGGAGTCTAAGCTGCCGGTGGGTTCATCGGCGACGAGAATATCAGGGTCGTTGGCGAGAGCGCGCGCAATGGCAACACGCTGTTGCTGTCCGCCAGAGATCAGGGCGGGCAGTTTTTCGGCATGTTCCTCGATCTCGACCAGCCGCAGCAATGCGAGCGCGCGTTCACGCGACTCGCGCGGTTTGAAGTTGCCCGCCAGATCCATTGGCAGGGTGATGTTTTCAATGAGGGTTAGCATGGGCAATAACTGGAAAGATTGATAGACCACGCCCATTGTCTTTCCGCGCCAGAGGGCTTTTTCATCCTCGCTCAGGTGATGAACCGACACGCGTCCGCTCTCCGAATGCACCAGCACTTCGCCTGTTGAAAGTTCATCCACGCCGTTGATCATATTCAACAATGTGGATTTGCCCGCGCCAGATTTTCCCACCACGCCCAGAAATTCACCTTTATTGACGGTCAGGTTGATGTTTTTTAACGCTGGAAAATCTCCGGCGGCGGTGGAGTATGTTTTAGATAGGTTTTTTATTTCAATCAACATTGTGTTCATAGACTAAATTTCATTTTACTGCCATTGTCCTATTGATTTTATTTCAATACTTTGCAAAGTGTTTTCAGTTGGGCTGGCTGGTCTTCTTCATAAATTCCTGCAATTGTTGGCGATACTTTGTCAACGCCTTTTGCCCGGCGATGGTTAGTTTGCAGGCAGTTAACGGTAATTTTCCTTTAAACGTTTTTTCGATCTTTACATATCCACTCTCTTCCAGCCGCGAAAGGTGAGCAGATAAATTGCCTTTGGTTAACCCGGTTTCTCGCTGCAAAAATAGGAAGTCCGCGCGCACTACGCCGGAAAGAATGGTGAGGATCAGCAGACGGGCTGGTTCGTGGATGACTCGATCCAGGTCTGTCAGGGATCGTAACTTGTCAGTCATCGCCGCCCGCCTCAGGGAGTGGATTTTCTTGCAGGTATTTTTTGAGCATGTGGCTTCCCCACCCGATCAGCCATAGCCCTAAAAGCAGGTAATATAGACTCAAGCCATATTGCGGCGACAGCCCACTAATGGAAAAGCCAATTCCCACAACGACCGACAACACCGCATGATAGTTAAAACGATCCAGGTTGGCTGTGGTTTTATAAACACCGAATGCAATGACTCCCATCAACACACCCAATAGTGCCGGAACCCATTGAAAAGAACCCACCCATCTCCCGATCAGAATCAGTAAAAGCACGAACATCCCAATGGATGCAAAGATGGCGATACGCGCAGGCAGTGAAGAAATGTTCTCCATGTGATATTCCACATAGCCGGTGCGCGGATAGGTGATGTGTGTCTTAAAAATTAGGATAAGTTTGCGCGTAAATGCAACCCCCAGAATAAAAACGAAGGCCAGTCCAAAATCCAGATATAGTGGCACATTGGAAACAGGCGGCAGGGCGCGATGCGCCACGAAATAAATTGCAAGCACGATCAAAAGTCCGCCCACGGCAATCTCTCCGATGCCGTCTTTGAACCAGTAATGTCTCACGCGCTGTTTGATCTCTACAAAATCCTGTTCCATGATGCTCCATATAAACTGGTTTGCGTTGCAAACCAGTTTATATGTTACCATGCCCATTTACGTTGTCAAGCCAAACTTAAGAGGGTGATTAATTCTGTGAAGATGGAATCAAGGCGGGCTGAGGCATCGTAGAAATGCCTACTACCGTCTACCATTACTTTTGCGAAAGAGCTAATCAATTACCAATTTTTCAACAAGGTGGAGATCAACTTTACCCGTTGGGGAATACTTCCTGCAAAGATATATTCACGGTCTGAATGATATTCTTCACCGATTGCGCCTAGTCCATCCAACACGGGGATGCCCAGCGGGGCGACCAGATTTGCGTCGGACATGCCCCCCGTTCCACCAGCTGTCAGGTCGATGCCGATCGCGGCGGCAATCGTTTTTGCCTTTCCAAACGTTGCTTGCATCCGTTCATCGAAGGGCATGGGTCCGCGATTCAGCCCACCGGTCACTTCGACGGATGTTCCTTCCAATACCGGTTTGAGCGCCTTCATCAACGCCTCGATCCTTTCCCCTTCGCCAGGTTGTAAAACGCGGAAGTCGACTTCGATACTACACTCTTCCGGCACCACATTGGAGACCGTCCCGCCTTGAATAACTCCAACGTTTAGTGTGGTCTTTTTCGAGTAATCGGTCATTTTTTGAATGGCAAGAATTTGATGTGCCATTTCTTCGATGGCATTGCGTCCCTTTTCGTGGTCGCCGCCTGCATGGGCGGCACGTCCCTTCACTTTGACATGAAATCCGCCTCCACCTTTACGCCAGGTCTTGAGTGCCCCGCTGATCAGAGCTGGTTCCATCACGAAAACCAGCTCAGATTCTTTCGCAAGGTTCTGGATCAATTCGCGTGATGTGATACTGCCGATCTCTTCATCTGAGGTGCAAAGCAACGTAATGGAACGTTTCAAGCCATGAGCGAGTGCCTCTTCAATGGATGCCAGTGATATGACCAGACTGGCTTTCATGTCTGACACGCCGGGACCATGGATCTTGCCTTCGACTTCACGGTAAGGAAAAGTTTTGATGGTTCCAAGCGGAAAGACCGTGTCCATATGGCAGACGAAAAGGATCGGTTTGCCGCCCCCGCTCCAGCGCGCGATGACATGGTCACCAGTCACTTGATTTGGCACGATCTCTACTGTAGCGCCAAGTTTACGTGCTTCCTCGGCAATAATCGCACCGACGCGGTCCACGGCGGCTTTTTCGCGAGACGGGGACTCAGTTTCAACGAGAAGTTTAAGAAGGGATTTTGTGTCCATTGAGGCTCCAGTTCTAAATGAATAAGGTCTTCTAATTTAGTCGACAGAAAATGAATGTTCGTGTCTTATTTTAGAAAAAACACAACAATACCTGCAATGAGACAGTAAGCGGAGAAAACGTACAGCGAATGTTTGCGCAGGTATGCCATTAACCAGCGGATCGCAAACCAACCAACAACAGCCGAGGCGAAAAATCCGCTGATGAGAATGGGCAAAAATTCTGTTGTGTTCGGCAAGAGAATGGCTTGGACGGTTTCATATAGTCCAGCCGCCACTAGGATCGGCGCTGACATGAGGAATGCAAAACGCGCCGCGGAAGGTCGATCAAAGCCGCGGAACATGGCACCAGCCATCGTTGAGCCAGAACGGGAGGCACCGGGAAAAATCGCCAGCACCTGAAACAAGCCCACGGTGAGGGCATCCACCCATGTTGCCGATTCAAGCGTACGACTCTTTTTATCGAAGTATTCCACACCGGCTAGTAAGATCGCAGTAAACAGGAGCCGAATCCCTGCCCACAATAAAGGGTCACCAGACATATCTTTTACAAATTGGTTAAACACCAACCCAACCAATCCTGCGGGGATGGTGGCTACGATTACCAGCCAGCCAAGGCGTGCATGGAAATCTTCAAAGGGTTTTCGATTCTTAATCCCAAGAAAAAATGCTTTCACGATATCCCAATAATCACGCCAGAAAAATAATAACAAGGCAGCTACCGTACCCAATTGGACGATAACATTGAAAGCAAATGTCCTGTCGTCTGCGGGAAGACCAAGCAAATAGCTGGTGATAAACAAATGTGCCGTGGATGAAACGGGAATGAATTCGGTCAATCCTTGGATGATGCCAAGAATAATTGCATGAAATATGGTCACTTGACGGCTCCTACCACTGCACGCTTTGCATTATTTGCCCACTGCTCCAACAACTCAGGCACACGCGATTCGAACGTCCCCTCTGCAATGTATTCACGGATGCGTTCCATCAAGCGGATCAATGCCCGCAAATTGTGAATGGAAATAAGCGTTCCTGCCAGCAATTCCTTTGCCACGATCAAGTGTCGAATATACGCTCGTGTGAACGTCTTGCAGGCATAGCAATCGCAGGTTTCATCAATGGGACGTTCATCTCGCGCAAAGGAGGCATTCATTAGATTTAATCTTCCTTCAGGGGCAAAAGCAGAATGATGGCGTGCCAAACGAGTCGGCAAAACACAATCGAAAATATCCACGCCGCGCAGCACGCCATTGATAAGGTCTTCGGGGGTACCGACTCCCATGAGATAGCGCGGCTTGTTCTCAGGCAACAATGGTGTGACCACATCCAGCGTGTCATGCATCTCTTGTTTGGTCTCACCTACAGAAAGACCACCGATGGCGATGCCGGGCGTATCAAGCGAGGCGATGAACCTGGCAGACTCCGCTCGCAGTGTAGGGTCCACCCCACCTTGGACGATTCCGAACAGGGCTTGGTCGAGCCGCGTTTTTGCTTTCAGCGAGCGTTCCGCCCAACGATGAGTCCGCTCCATGGATTTTTTGATGTAAGCATGGTCATTCGGGTCGGAACATTCATCGAACGCCATGATGATGTCGGCACCAAGATTTTCTTGAATGGCAATCGATTTCTCAGGCGTGAAGCGGTGTGTAGAACCGTCAATGTGACTCTTGAAGGTCACGCCGTCTTCATCCACTGTGCGGGTTTGTGCAAGCGAAAACACTTGAAAGCCACCCGAATCTGTGAGCATGGGTTTATGCCATTGCATGAATTTATGCAAGCCGCCCATATCACGGACGAGTTCATCGCCGGGGCGCAAGTAAAGGTGGTAGGTGTTGCTCAACACTAAAGATGACTGAATACTTTTGAGATGTTCGGGGGTAAGTGTTTTAACAGTGGCTTGTGTACCCACAGGTGCGAAAACCGGCGTAATCAAATCGCCATGCGGTGTAGAGAATATCCCTGTGCGGGCGCGGCTATTTTTAGCTGTGACAGAAAATTCAAACATGAAGAGAATTATACAGCATTGAAATTGGTGGGGTATCATGAAGGCGATTGTCCGGTTTGAGAACGCCGTTCAATTTCTTAATAGGAAAAATTTTTAAAGGAGCAAACAAAATGAAGAAATTTCTTATAATACTTCCGGTTTTGGGATTCTTAATGTTCGCGGCATGTACTTCAAGTTCACCCACCGAAGAATTGCCCATCCCCACTCCGATGAGCGTGGAATTGACCAAGCCGCCTACTGTGGACCCCAACCATTTTCTAACTGCCACGATTGTGCCGTTCTATACGCAAGTTCCATCCCCAACCTTTGAAGGCACACCTGCCTATGTGACGATTGCATTGAACATGGGCGCAGGTGGGGCGGGTTTCTCTGCCACCTTGTACGCGCAGGAAGTCTACACTGGGCGAACCATCGGCATCTTCATGTCGGCTGGTACCCATACGGCACCGCTATTGCCTACTTCGCCCCCGTTGGAAATGGCAGTTCCCGCGCCGGGGACATATGTTTTCTATGCCCGCCTCACCAATGCGCCAACCGAATATCACTACGGCGCTACAGAATGTCAAGTTCCAACCGAGTGTGTGGGCAGTCCTTTGGTCGCATTGGAGGTCTTACCGGGGGAGAGTTACTCCGTTTTGATCACAGACCGCCAAGCGCTATTACCAGGCAATGATGAACGCGGGTTACCCGTCACGGTCCCGTGGGTCAAGCGGACAGAATCGAATCCGTGAAGAATTTTTGATTTCTTTAGGGGAGCACTCTACCAGCATCTCGAAGATGTATTGACAGGGGCAGTGATGGAGATCAGGAGATTAGTGACCTCGGAGGTTTTGAAAACCTCCGAGGTCTTTTCTATGTCACTTACACAAAAAGAACTATAGGATATGGCTTCGTCAGTCAGCTTCACGCGATAGTTTCAATAACTGCACGAGCGGTTTGTTCAACCGTCCATTCGCTTGAGTCCAATACGATCCAGCCGTCTTTCGGCATGGCGTCGAGGAAATCATAGATCATTGGAACATATTGAATATGCTCCATCGGTCCGCCACGTTGTTTGATCCGTTCGATCACGGCAGAGGCTTTGGGGTATAGCAAAACACGATGAACTTCTGGCATTTCGAAAAGCGCCGCATATTGCTCCACAAAATTAGACGGCACGCAAACATCGTCAATGACCACGTCCACGCCGTGGGAAGCATACAACCTTGCCATATAAGCCGCCGTGGAGCGTGCCATTTGGAATTGCTGAACGACTTCTTGTGTGAAAACGCCATTTTCCGGTATTGCATAACCCTTGACCATTTTTTCACGCAATTCATCTACTTGAATGTATAGGCTTTTCTGAAAATACCTGGCAACCAAACGAGCAACGCTGCTTTTTCCAGCACCCGCCATGCCCGTTATAAAAATAATCCTGTTCATAGATAAGTCGTTTTATCGCAGCAAAGTTGAGGCTTGTGTTTGAAACTGCGCGATCGCATCATAAACACCATAGCCAATGCCGTTCAAGAGCTGATCTAACTCGACCATATTGTGGGTTAAGAAAATCAGCACCGAGTTATTACTGGGGTCGGCTCGCCACCAGCCTCCGAAAGCGCCGGGCCAGCCAACGGCACCCATCCCGCCACCACAAGGCTGCGGAGTTGCAATCGCAGGGTCGAGAACCAATGCAACGCCCAGCCCAAATCCATGCCCATCATTGAGAATAGATCTGGCGCTTTTCCGTTGTTCTTCAGTTAGAAAATTACTAACCATTCGCTTTAGAGTCTCTGGACGAAGTAACTGCACATCATTCACAGTCCCGGTACTTAAGAACATACGTGCAAAAGTTAGGTAATCATCTGCCGTGGACCAAAGTCCCTGCCCGCCAGAGACGTACTCCATCCCATCTGGGCGTTCATTCAAGAAAGAATTCCCCGGACCAACCAAACGCTTGCAAAGCTGTCCGGCATCGTCGAAACCGAATGCATCCGCTGTTCTATACCGCTTCTCTACAGGAACAGTAAAGCCTGTGTCTTTCATTCCAAGGGGATCGAAAATTCGACGTTTCAGCACATCCCCTAGGGGAGCATCTTCCATACGTGCGATGATCAAGCCTAGCAGGTCAGTTGAATGTCCATAATGAAATGCCTTTCCGGGTTGATCGATCAAAGGAATTGATGCGAGTCCTGCGATCCAGGCATCAGGCAACACTTCACTGTCAATGTCACCGCCCAACGCCTCTTTATACGCCTGCACAATGGCACCTGAATGCCAGTCTGCGTATGTCAACCCGGAACGATGAGTCAACAGGTCTTCAAAAGTGATGGGACGTTCTGCCGGGTCTGTTTGATCCAGCGCGGAGGAAGGCGAGCGCAAAACACGCATCTGTGAAAATTCTGGCGCCCAATGTGTAATTGGCTCATCCAGCTCAAATCGACCTTCATCCAATAACATCAGTGCGGCTGTAGAAGTGATCGGCTTCGTCATGGATGCGATACGGAACAAGGTATCCCTTTCCATGGGTAGTGTTAAGTTGATATCCCTCCAACCCACGCCTCCAGCATGGAGGATTTTGCCATCCTGCCAAACTAGAGTTACTGCACCCGCAAGAAGTTCGTCATCAACCATTTTACGGATAGCATCCGTGATCAGTTCATTTCCCATACACTCTCTCTTTGTTTTTGTCGTGAACGTTCTTTCGCCAACTATGGTTCATTTCGGCAACAGCGTGTTGACATCATCACTTAATCCCTTCAACAAGTTCACCGCTCGCTCTGTCGCTTCGGGAGAAGCATCCAACAGCCTGTAAATCTCGTTTACCCGGTTTCGAAAATCAGCAGGCTTTATCGCAAAACGGTCTGTGATGGCAAGCGCGCCTTTTTCATTCATCCAATATTCTTTATTCAAAGCAAATAACACCTGCAACATACACATCACCGCGCGAAAGCAACTGCCAGCCGCATAGTTCACGTCCGCTCGTTCGATACTTTTCTTGGCGATCATCACCGAAAAATCGATCTCCCATGCAAAGCTGGAGAAGGTCGCTTTTTGCAATGCCTCTGGATACGGAGTGACTTTCCCCTTCAACTCTGCAATGCTTCCCTCCGGGTCATACAAAGGTTTACAAAGTGCCACCTCCCCCAAATAAATAGACGTGACAAATCCGTGCGGGTGCCCAGCCTGGTAGAAAATTTCCTCTTTGCCATTCAGGCAGGCGTCAATGTAGGTCTTGATTCTATCCAAATCCCTGTACAGAAAATCCACAGGCAGAGACTGAATCCGCAGCCAGCCGCCTCCATTGATCCACGGACCCCAGCCGCCGATGCCCGTAATCACATCCGCGCGGTGTTCGTCGTCGAGTTTGGACGCTATCTTGCCTAAGGCATCCAAATCCATTGGCTGGCTTGGGTCGTAGTAAATTCCCAAGTCAACATCCGAAGATGGCGTATGCGTCCCTCTGGCGCGAGAACCGCCCAAAACAATGGCTTTCACCCCAGCAACGGTTCGTATCTCGTTCACGATGTACTGAATAAGCGTATCCGCTTCCATAACCACCTTCGATTAATTCGTGGGTTTCAAACACACTGCAATTATTTTGTTTCGTGTTCTTCCAAATTCGTCAACAACAGATCCAAGGCACCCACCGAGATCTGTAACTCGCGCAAGGAAATGCCCAGTGAGATAATCATCAAGACCAGTGCAATACCGAAACTCCAAGTGCCGCCATCCGTCCAACCGGCAAAAAGTGCGAACATACTCACCACACACATCAACAAACTCAGCACGCCAGCAATCTGCATATTTCGAATGAGATACACGCGATAGCGTAGATTATCGATCTGCGCCAGCAGATTCTTATCCATACTATCGTGATAACGATCATTTAAATTGCGGATAATGGTCGCCAGAGTCAAAAATCGATTCGTGTACGCCAGCATCAACAACGAAACTGTGGGGAACAACAAAGCAGGTGTGGTAAGCGAAAATTCTTCCATTGTTCAAATTATAACCCGCGAACACATCCCTTCCTATTGACTTTGGACTCGTTTATACTCCGCACACTCACTATGACCCAAGATAAACTTTGGAATATCTCGCCTCGCATCACGCCCGAAGCTGATTCAGCCCTTGCAGCCTTTCCCCCGCTGTTGCGGCAGGTGCTCTTCAATCGCGGTTTCGCCGACGACCCAAGTGCGCGCACGTATTTACGCGGCGAACCCAACATCAACACCGATCCCTTCCAAATGACCGATATGCATACAGCGGTCGACCGAATTCAATATGCCATAAAAAATAATGAGCCCATCGCTATCTATGGCGACTACGACGTGGATGGCGTCACTGCCACAGCTCTGCTTGTCGAAGCTCTGAAAAAACACGGCGCGAACGTGCGCGGCTACATCCCCAATCGCTTCGAAGAAGGCTATGGTCTCAACAACAATGCATTGGATGAATTAAAAGCAGACGGTGTAAAGCTGGTCATCACCGTCGATTGCGGCATCCGTTCGCCTGCCGAAGCGGCTCATGCCCAAACCATTGGGCTTGATCTCATTATCAGCGACCACCACCACCCCGACGAAGACAATCTCCCCTCTGCACTTGCTGTCATCAACCCCAAACGTCACGGTGATGCCTACCCCGACAAAGATCTCGCAGGTGTGGGCATTGCATACAAGATCGCTGAAGCCTTGTTATCGGAAGATAGACCATCGACCATCGACCATGGTCCATCTTCCGTGGTCAATGGTCAACTTCTCTACTCATTACTCGATCTCGTCGCTCTTGGGACCGTAGCAGACCTCGCTCCGCTCATCGGCGAGAATCGAGTGCTCGTCAAAAAAGGGCTCAAACAAATGCGCCAAACCACGCGCCAGGGTTTATTTTCTTTGGCAGCCGTCTCGGATATTTCATTAGCCAAAGTGAATGCTGGCAACATTGGCTTTGGGCTGGGTCCACGCCTCAATGCGGCAGGACGGTTGAAAGAAGCACTCGCAGCCTTCGAACTATTGACCACGACCGATGTCTTCAAAGCCGGTGAACTTGCCCAACAGTTGGATATGCAAAACCGCGAACGTCAGCGCATCACTCGAGATATGCAAACCCGTGCCGAAGAAATGGTACTCAACGAAGACCCTGATGCCTATCTTTTCTTCGCTGCCGCTGAAAACTTCAATTCTGGAGTCGTTGGGTTAGCGGCATCGCGCCTCACTGAAAAATATTACCGTCCTGCCATTGTTGCTGCAAAGGGGGAAGAAGAAACCCGCGGATCGTGCCGTTCGATCCCTGAATTTCATATCACCGATGCACTCGACCAATGTGCCGACTTGCTTGTGCGGCATGGAGGTCATGCCGCGGCGGCTGGGTTCACAGTACGGAATGAGAACCTGCCTGAACTGATGGCACGCCTAAAAGCCATCGCCGAGGAAAAGCTCTCAGGAACAGAACTCAAGCCCACCGTTACGGCAGATGCGGAAGTTTCTTTATCCGAAATGCGCCCAGATGTGTATGAAAAAGGATTGAAGTATCTCGAACCCACCGGCTATGGCAATCGTGAAGCGTCTTTCGTGGCACGCAATGTCAAAGTCAAAAATTCGCGTGTGGTCGGAGCAGATGGAAAACATTTGAAGATGTCGCTCGAAGATGAAAAAGGGATCGCACATGATGCCATCGGATTCAGACTCGGTGATTGGCATAAATCCATGCCTGCGCGTGTGGATATTCTGTTTACATTTGAACCCAATGAATACAACGGGCGCATTACCTATCAACTCAACTTGAAAGATCTGAAAGCCTCTTAAATACTATGAAACATCTTAAACGCTTGTTCCTGCCGCTTCTTTTGATCTTGACGATCTCACCCATGGCAGTTGGGTGTCAAAACCTATTTGTAGAAGACGAACGTCCTAACATCCTGATCATCGTCACGGACGATCAACGCTACGATACGATGGAGTATATGCCTGAAACAACGGCGGCGCTCTTCGACCAGGGTGTTGAATTCAAACATGCCTTTGTTACCACACCGCTGTGCTGCCCCAGCCGTGCAAGCATTCTGACGGGTTCATACGCGCACGAACATGGAGTGCTGAACAACGATCTTAGTTTGGAAAAACCAACCTTTATTGAATTAATGCATGAAAATGGTTACTACACCGGGTTGGTAGGTAAGTATTTAAATTCATGGAAGGGTGAGCCGCGCCCTGAATATGATTACTGGGTCTCTTACAAACATGGCGAAACGAGATACGAAAATCCGAATCTTAATGTGAATGGGGAATGGATCCGTCATCAAGGCGAATATGTGACCTACACACTAGGCAATTATGTGATCGATTTTCTGCAACAGGCAGGCAAAAAGAACAAACCATTCATATTGCTGTACACGCCCAATGCGCCACACAGCCCAGTTTCCCCTGCGCCGGAAGATGCAAATCTTTTCGATGACCTACCGCCGCACCGTCCGCCCAGCTTCAATGAAGAAGATGTTTCAGATAAACCGAACTGGCTGGCAAATGAACCACTCCTACCGCCCGATGTGATCGTCAGCACAGACGTGTTCCGGCTCAATCAATTGCGTACGCTGGTCTCACTCGACCGCGCGATCGGGAAAATATTACAGGAGCTTGAAAACCAAGGCGAGCTAGACAATACCTTCATTCTCTATATTTCTGACAATGGCGTGCATTGGGGTGAGCACAGACTTGTAACGAAGAACCGCTATTACGATGAGGTCAGCCGTGTGCCCTTTGCGATCCGCTATCCTCCGCTGATCTCTCAACCCTATTTGGATGAAGAGCATGTGGTTGGGAACATCGACATTGCCCCAACTGCACTTGATCTGGCAGGCATTCCGATCCCTGAAGAAATGGATGGGATGTCCATCCTTGACCTATTTTCGGGAAACACAAAATGGCGTGATGGTATTTTGCTCGAAGGCTGGCCCGGGCGCGGAGTTTTCTCAGCGGTCCATTCGGGGAAGTACGTTTATGCCGAGATATTCGAAGACACGTCTGAGTTTTATGATCTGACAAAAGATCCATATCAACTTGAGAACCTGATCAATGACCCCGCCTATCGCGATTTGATTGAAGAACATATGCAATGGCTAAAAGTTTTACAGAATACGCCCTAGCCATTCCAAATAAAAAGAGACAGCCGACTGGCTGTCTCTTTTTATCACTTCTGCATGGGAAGTTTAGCTCTACGCCAGGCAAGCATGCCACCCTGAACGTTAAAGACATTGAAGCCTTCCTTAGCTAATGCTTTTGCAGCTGTTGTGCTGCGATTTCCACTAGCGCAAATGCAGACGATCTCTCGTCCTTTCGGAAGTTCCTTCATGTGACGATACAACTCATTCAACGGAACCAGCTTCGCCCCAGCGACATGCCCCGTGCGAAACTCATCCGGCTGACGTACATCCAAAACCAATGGATGTTTCCCGAACTTCAATTTCTCGTTCAATTCTTCTGCGGTGATGGTTGGCACCGACGGACCAAAAAGTTTGGATAGAAATCCCATATGACACTGCCCTCCAAGGCAATTATTTTTTCTTCGTCATTGCTTCACCATAAAGAACACAGCTCGCAATGACGTTTACTACCTTTTCTTCAACTCATCCGCTCGCTCAGGGATCGTAAAATTCTTAATCGTGGTTCGGTCCACCAACCCCGGCAGAAAGCGGTTCATAAAAACGGTCACACTCCACAGCCAGGGAATGATCCACATCCGGCGCGGATGGCGCACCAGTTTTACCACAGCTTTCGCAACCTGTTCTGCTGTAAGCAGCATGAACTTGGGTGTGGTGGCATTGGTCTTGCGTTTGATGCCTGCATGCGCTGAAAACTCGGTCACGACACCGCCCGGGTAGATCAGTGAGACGTCAATGCCCCACGGCTTAACCTCACGCCGCAAGGCTTCAGAAAATCCGTGCACGGCATGTTTCGAAGCTGCATAAATAGAGTATGTTGGTGTTGCCACCAAGCCCGCCATCGAACACATATTGATAATACTGCCGTTGCGTTGTGCGATCATCACCGGCAAGACCTGACGGGTTGTTTGAATGACACCCATAACATTGACATCGATCTGCGCCTGAATATCTTTGATCGGGTCCAGGTTCTCCAACCAATCCAAACGCCCAAACCCAGCATTATTCACCAGCACATCAATGCGCCCGAAGATCGCAATGGTATCTGCAACGAGTTTTTGAATATCATCAAGCTTGGAAAGGTCAGCTTGAATCACATAAGCTTGTGCGCTTGTCCCCATCGCATCGATCTCTTGCGCAAGCGTTTGCAGTTTATCCACCCGGCGGGCAGCCAACACTACCTTGGCACCTTCTCGTCCAAATTCACGGGCAGTAGCTTCTCCAATCCCTGATGAAGCGCCGGTTACGATCACAACCTTACCTTTAATGTTCATTGGATTATCCTTTCTTGGTATCCATTGGGCGCAATGACCGCGCCCCTACAAAAACATTACGGACCCCAGCGGGGTTGATAATCGCAGTAATCATTGCTCGTTAATCGGCGGAGATCAGAGCCATCCACTCTCATGATGTAGATCTCGCAACCATTGTCCACGCGGTAGTTATCATAATAAGAAGTAAACGCCACCCATTGCCCATCGGGCGAAATGGACGGCCCTTGTGAGTTGCCGCCAGTCGGAGTTAACATGCGAGCATTCGAGCCATCGGCATTCATGATGTAGACATCACGCTCCCAAGGCTGACCGGAATAGGTAACGATAAACTGTCCATCGGGCGACCAATCGCTTCTTCCCCGTATCGCGGGCAGGTCGCTAATCTTTAGCAGTTCGCTACCATCAGGCTTGACTCTATAAAGCTGGATCAGTCCCTGCATGTCTGAGGCGAATAAGATGAAAGCATCATCCGGCGACCAAGTTGGGTCCCAGCCAAGGGCGTTGGGCACTGGGCGAGGGTCGCTGCCATCACGATCCATTACCCAGATCTGATTTGAATTTGCAGTAGAAAGTTTGAAAGCAACTGTTGAACCGTCGGGAGAAATTTCAGGTCCGTTTAGATTACCAAGACGATCTGTTAATTGCGTAACGACTCCGCTGGCGAGATTCATCTCATAAATTTCGTAAATGTTCGGTTCGCGAAAAGCCGCATAGATGAGACTCGCGCCATCAGGAGATAAGGATGGATAGTAATGCTGACGGGTGCTATCGGTGGTGAGGCGTTGAAACCCTGAACCATCGGCATTGATGATGCAGATCTGATTGCTCGCCTGGGCTTTGAATAGCTGACAGACAAAGACGATCTTGCCAGTGGGTTCGTTTGTGAATTGGGTTTGGGTAGGAGAATCAACTGGCAGCGGGGTGGCAGCTGATAAAGTGGCAAACAGGTCTGGGGTTGGGGTGGAGGCGGAAGGAATGTTGCAGGCAAAGACAACTATTAATCCAAACATTCCTAAGAAAAGGGCAGGATGTTTTTTCATCTTATTCATTTATATACCAATAAAAGCACTTCAGGCTGATCTATAAGCCGCATTCTGTCCATGGTGCTGGG
>JAFLCF010000060.1 GCA_017303735.1 Anaerolineae bacterium | reverse complement strand
ACGGTATCTTCACGCGAATTGAGTGACAGCAATACCGCTTCACTGGCACGCGCAAGAGCTGCTTCGACCTTTTCCTGTGAGGCATGTTCATGTGGACCGGAAACGATTGCTTCCACTTGCCGGTACAGACGGAAACGCAATTCCTCGGGGGTGTGTTCATAACAGCCGATGGCAGACGGGATGTGCAGGCAGGCTGCCTCGTAGATCATGCGCAGCAGCCAGGAAGTCTTGCCAATTCCTGGCGCTGCGGCAAGGAGAGTCGCGCCGCCGCCCCAGAAGGACAGACCAGCGAAGACACCAAAGGGAGTGTAGGGTTGGGGATTGCCCAGTGTTCCAGAGCGCGGCATGCGGGTATGTTATTTGTTTATCAGGAGGGGAGATCGGCAGGTGTCGCTTTGTAAATCACTTGAGCGATGAAAAGTTGGTATACAACGGTGACATGTCAACAAACAGGCAATGGATTTTCTATGCAGCTGTTGCAGCAGCTGTACTACTGAATGAACTGGCAATTCATTTCGGTGTATATCCATGCACCTTCCTGCCGCTGATGTTGGGTGTCATGACGGTTGGTTTCTGGGCATTTCCACAAAGAGAAAAATAACCCTGCGTTAATGCCTGGTCAGAATAAATTGCCTGCAACGATATAGACCAGAAGCCCAACGAACATGCCTGGTAGTGCGGGGATCGGTCCGGTTTGTCTTCGTAGCCAGAACCTTCTCCAAAGTTCCAATCCAAACAACGATAATAAGACTGCAGGCAGGGGGAACAGGCAAGCCAATCCACTGATTGCCAAAAGATCTGCCCTGCCAATGATGCCCTTGCGATATCCATATCCTGTAAGCAATACCGGCCAGACAGGTGGATAGAACAATAGAGGTACGGCGAACCATCCGGATAGATTGGGGAAGATGCTCCAAAAACATGCCAGCAATACGATCCCGGTCTGAAGGGGGGTAATGGGGAGTGTCAGTAGGATCGTTCCAAGCAGGAATACTTCAATACCCGGAACCAGGCGATAACGCAGATCAGCATAACTAAATAATGAGAAGGAGACCAGCGCAAAGGTTTCTGTGAGGGTCATGAGCTCTCCTCTTCATCCCTGGAGTTTGGCATGAATGTGAGTATCTCTTTCACCCGTATTGCGTTTCCGATTTCAGAAGCGCGCATCAATGGATCGCGCGCTGTCATGATCTCTTCCGAATGATCCAGATAAGCTTGTGTCATCTGCGCCGTTTCCTGTGGGTATTGCGCGGCGAAGACATTCGGGTCCATCCCATGTTGAGAGATGTCTGCGGACATGGCTTGAAAGCCCTGCTGGAATTCCTGTGGGGAGCCGTTGAAGTTGGATTGAATGGAGGCATTCACCGAAGGTGAGAAACCAAAATCATCTGAAGGTGATGAGGGTGGAGCGCCATTGAAGCGTTGCATCCGTTCCCCCAACTCCGCCTGTCGCGCCGCCAGTTCATGCCCATGTGCAAGGGATCGATTGTAGGCAGCCGGGACACGCAATCCCATCGCTTCCAGATTTCCGGCTTGCTGTGTCAATTGCTGTGCGGCATTGAGATGTCCCATCGCAGCTTCTGCGCCGGTGAGTCCGCTCGTGGCAGTAGATGTTGCAGATGCGCCCGCACTTGTCGTGGCTCCTGCTGCACCTACTGCTCCTGCACCAGCTGTACCAATTCCACTGGCAGCCAGCATCCCAATGGAAACGACCTGTTGAGCTGCTTTGATAATTCCGCCAAACGCATCCGCTGTGGTTGAGATGGTCATCTTGCCCAGGATGCCTGCCAACGACAACAACAATCCCGTTGCGCCCCACAACCAGACCACACGTAGAATGGCGGACAATAATCCCTGCTGTCCCATCCATGTGCTGGCGGCCATGCCTGCCTTGAAGACTCCACCCGCAACAATGGGAAGTAACGCAATCAATACAACCGCTTTCATCCACAAGGAACGCAACCAGGTTGCTTGAGGCAATACACTTGCAATCGCCAGGGGCGGAGCGAGGACAGCAAGAATGAAAAGAACGGCATTGGCGGAGGCGAAGGCAAACAACATCCCGCCAATGGCGAGCAATGAACCGATGGATAAACCAATAGTGAGCAGGCTTCCCAAAAAAGTCAGGTTGGCAAGCCCCAATAGGATCGAAGTGGCTGTCGTATTCTCGACGAAGCTGATCGCCAACCCGCCGGTTTCACCAATGACCTTCCCAACCATCCACCACCCGAGTCGGACGATCAGATCCAAGAATGGACCGGAGGCAATTGCCAATACACCAGCAGTCACCCAATCTCCAACCACGCGCAAGCCACTGTCATCATCACCAAGCAATCTACCCCAATGATAAAGAGCCAATCTCAACAGGAATAAGGCTGGAGCCAATGCCGCAGCAACGGGCAAACTGGACTGCGCCACTGTGCTGTAATCACCCTGACTGGGAGCCTGTACGATCTCGCCGATCACACTGGTCCAACGCGCCACTTCCTCGCTCATCGCACGTACTTCCTTGTCGGCGGCCTTGTCGAAGATACCCGCCAGCGCTTCCGAGATGGTTTCGGCGGGGAAGACCAGGTGATTGAAGATCTGCGAGATGGTGGTTGTTGTGGTATTCCCTCCACCTCCAGTGGGTGGAGGCGGCGTGACTGTGACCGTCACAGTTGGTGTGGGAGTCAGGAGCAGATTCGCACCGGAGGCATGAACCGGTGTGACCGTCATCGCGAGATTACCGAGGGCAAGTAGCGCAATGAAGATTACGCAGATAATGAGAAATCGGAGTTTTTTCATAAGTCCTTCAAGGCGTGTTGGGAGATATAGTTCCTTGTAAAGCACAACTGCTGATAGCCGCATTGTTTACAGATCGACGGTTGCTGCAGGGCGTTCAACGGTGGATGCGGTCCCTTCTTCGCAAGGTTGGACAGGGACACCACTGTTTTTTCCAGATCCCGGTTGGCGAGGAGTGGATCGAAATGTTTTGCTTCACCGGTTTCCCGATTTAAAGAATAGATGGCTGGTGTGTTGGACCAGGGCTGGTTACCCAGGGTTGTGCAACGGTTAAGCAGGGAAAAGCGGAGTTGATCCTGTTCTCCGTTGGAGAGGAGTGAACCGATCTTTGTTTCAGTCACATGTCCCACAGGGATCTGCCAGACCCAGGCATCAAACTGAACAGGCATACGTACACCGGGCGGAAGAGTCAGGCAGACTTTTTCCGCCTTCAGGCTGTAGCCAGTATCACGTCCGATCAGCATGTCACTGCGCCAGTCATGGGAGAGGAACGCCCACGTACGGATATAGA
Organism: Anaerolineae bacterium; assembly: GCA_017303735.1. The sequence continues at coordinate 18,636 of JAFLCF010000060.1, read as the reverse complement.
CGAACAGGTTGCGCCAGTCTCCGCCGAGGTTCTGGATTGCATTCTGGGAACCATACCGTCGACTGATGTGGATATTCCTGCCTCGAAAGAGCGGCATGAGTTCCGGTGATCGAAAATTACTGTGTTGCCTGCGGTACTCCTCTACTTCACCGATATAAGAGCGGATTTCATCGAGGAGATTTTCAAAACCGTATTGGGTCAGGAATTCCAACAGTGTTTTACCGGTGGATAGGTCTTCAAGGGACTTCCACACGGGATCGAAGGGCGGAGTGGGGTCGGCACCCACCAGCCACCAGCGCGCTGCGGCAGGGCAGAAGGTATACAACATGGCGGACAGGATGGGATGACCGCGTGCGTTTTTGCGATTGAGCAGGGCAAGGAAGAGATCAGTGTACATGCCAGACCATCAGGAGAAAGGGGATCGTTCGCCAGGCGGCGGGGGATTTAGCCCCTGTGAGGGATTGTTTCTGAATGACTCTCCAAATAAATTGCATGACCCCTGTGATCAGGAAGGATAGGAAGACAAGCAGGATCAGGGATGGAATATTGGAATCCGGTAATGCCCAAAGAACTGCCATCCAGAGTTTGACATCCCCGGCGCCCATCCAGCCGCTTGCCCAGGCGGAAAGCAAAAGGAAACACGCCAGCCACAAATCCAAATGTCCAGGTAAGTGGGCGATCATGCCCGCAAGAATCAATGGATAGGTACACCAATTCGGGATGCATCGGGTACGTAGGTCGTATAAGGTAATTACAAGTAAATAAAAGAGCAACCAGATCATTGGTTGCTCATGATATAGAGAAAAGTGATTGGGTATGGGAATTGTGTCGCTTTGGCAATAAGCGACACAATTCTTTGACGTTTAAAGGTATGAGACTATAATTGCTGTTGCAGGGTGGCTGTTTAAAAATAGGGCTATATTCATTGCTAAGCCACCTAAAAATGATTAACGCGAATTTTTCAAATAGAGCAAATTTCGCGAAAGAGGTGTTACTTTTTAAGGTTTTTTGACTTTGCCACAACTATGAAATTTATGCAAATCAGGTATTGCTAATTTTTGAAATTTGTATTATTATCGAGTAAGTAGGCATGTGCCTACAGTATTTGAATTTTGTACCACCGTTGTAGTCCAGGGATAATTTGGTGCGTTCACCACCCTGAGATAGTATCAAAAGCCATACTTTTGTGTGGCTTTTTTTTGTTAAAGGGTTCGTACTATAACAACTTATTGTTCATCACCCAATTGTTGGATTTTCTAAATTTGGGTTAGAGAACTCATTTGACAAAATCTCGTTTATGATTGCTTCAGATTTATCAAAAACGACCCTATTTTTTTTATAATTTGCTCTAATATTTAATCTCTGTTCAAGTATTTTTCCAAGTTCATATACATCTTCATTATATTTTTCTATTGGAGTAGAAATCATAACAGTTGCTATGCCAATATGAATCCCAATTCTAGACAAAAGAGCGGGGAAACCTTTTGTAGCATCAAATACAGGGAACCCATTATAAAAACCAATGAACTTACATGGATCTTTAATCTCATTTAATAATTCATCCGGAAGAAAGTCCAAAGAACTAGTAGCTGTTTCTGCTAGAAAACTCACTGCTGTGCTTATAACATCTCTTCTTCTATCAAGATCAATTTTATCAGTACCAAATCTATTGTAATATGCAGCTAGTTTTGATTTATTCCAATAAAAAGTAATTCTATTCTGCGATTCAACCACCTCCCTGATATCAAAGTATGGATGATATGCAATATTTAAAATGCGAAAAGCCGGAATTAAAGTTGATGTGTTTGTGCTGTATTGACAAACGACTTTATTAGAGAATATTTTCTTTACCTGATCATACACAAGAACTCCATCTCCTTCCGCGAGATATTCGATGCCATTAACGATTATCCCTTTTGTTTCATCTGAAAACGTCAAAGTTTTCTCGTTTGGGAATTCGATTGAGAATTTCTTCTTGGTCAACATTTGTATTTGGGACCGATCAATACTAGCTCATTAATTTCCCAATAAGTGTCAAAAAATGTACATTGCCTTTATGATCTCCAGTAATAATCGATGTGTTTTCTTGTGCCGCGAAAGCAATTGTATAAAAAGGCAAATCTCCTGTGTACGTCAACACATTCTTTAGCGAATTAATATTCCAAACTCTTACAGTTTTGTCGTTTGAAGCAGATAAAACGAAAATTCCGGAAAAATCCACAGCAACAGCATTAACTCGGTCTGTGTGACCGTAAAAAACACCTGAACATTCCCCTGTATCAGTATTCCATACTCTAAGTGTATTATCAGAAGAGGCGGATATTATTTTTTTACCATCTCCTGTTATTGTTAATGAACGAACCGGGCCTTGATGCCCTCTTAATGTATCCACACATTTTCCTGTATCAATATCCCAAATTTTGATTGAAGTATCATAAGAAGCTGAGATCAATTTGCGATTATCTGAAGATAATGCCAAGTCGGAAACAAATCTGTTATGACCTTTCAATGTTCGAAGCTTAGCACCAGTCTTTATATCCCAAATCTTTATAGTAGTATCGCTTGCAGCTGAGAAAAGGAAGTTTCCATCTTTACTTATAATCAAAGATGTAATTCCATATGCCTTTGGAGCATCCCTTCTCATGTTTAATGGTCCTTTTATATGTCCATTTAGACTTCTGAGATGCTTTAATCCATTTTCAAGCGACCATATATCAATAATTGAATCTTTATTTCCGGATACGGCATACAATCCATCGGCGGATATACTAAGGGCAGTTATTCCTTTTTGTAATGTAAATTTCCTCTTTTCAATCCACCGATAATTTTTTTGATTTTTCAAGTCCCAATATATTATTGTTCCATTCCCATCGCCCGACAACAACCTGTTCCCATCAAAGGACAATGCCAAGGAATTTACAGCTTTTGAATGCCCCAGTAAAGTATTTAAACAATTGCCCGTTTTAATTTCCCAAATTTTTATTGTACTATCTTGAGATGCAGATAATACAAGATTTTTATTATTCTCAATTGCTAGATCATTTATAGGGTTTGAGTGTTTTTCATATTCTGCAGCGCTAGAGTATTCTCTGTTGTTCGCCTCGTCGCTTTTGATGGTTTCGAGATTCCACATCTTAATAGTCTTATCTCTAGAACCTGAAAAAGCTATCTTGCTATCCTTGGCTACAATTACTGTATTTACTTTGTCACTATGTCCATGCAGTGTAGCAATGCATAATCTAGAATCTATATCCCAAATTCTTACAGTTCGGTCGTTAGATACTGAAACTATCCACTTCTCTTCATAAGCAAAGGTTATAGCTTGAACTCTATTTTCGTGCCCCTTCAATGTGCAAACTAGATTTCCACTATCTACATCCCAAACTTTTACAGAATAATCAAATTTATTATCCGATGAAGCAGCAACTAATTTTCCACTAGGCGATAGAGCAATAGTAACAATATTAAATTCTTTTGCTAAGGTTGTTTCTATTCTTGAAACGACCTCTTTCTTTTCAATATCATAAATCAAAATACAATTCGAATTAAACGCCGCAGCAAGTCGTTTACTGTCAGAGCTAATTTCTTCGGCGGTAATATCACCATCCTGATCATCCCAAAAATGTAAATTCTCTTCGTTTTCCAAATCCAGAATATTTTTTATAAAATCGCCAGAAACTATTAAAAAGCTTCTTTTGTCATAAGGCATTAAACTATTAAATTTTTTTTCATGCGAAGTTATTAAATCAGACTGATTAAGGGTTTCTTTTTGCCAAATATTTATTTTTCCATCAAATATTCCTAAAATAGCATTGCCTTTAGTATAAACTGACCCTAATAATAATTTTGTTGGAATTTCAACTCCGCTTAAGATATCCCAGTATTTAACATTACCATTCTTTGAGATTACTGAAATGATGTTGCCGTCGTTTATAGCAATAAGGGAGGCTACACTTGAACCATTCTTGAAAGTTTGTAGACATTCGCCATTTTGGATATCCCAAACTTTAATTACACCATCATCCGACACGGAGATAAGTCGTCTTTCGTCATTAATTAGTAATATTTTTGATATTGACCTTGAATGCCCATCGATCGTCATTATTTCGCTTCCCCCTGGCATTGTTAAATACGAATGGTAAGGACTTAACCATACAAATGCATCTTCATTCCTTGCTTGTTCAACGAGATTCTTTATTTGTTCATTATTAAAATCGAGCAATCGTCCTAAAATTTGAGAAGGTAATTGTCTAGTGTCTTTGGCTAGGGTGAGGGCAGATAATCTTAAGAAATCTCGTAATATGTTTATTTCATGTTCAGCCTGAACACCCACTTTGGATTTCCCATTTGCTAGTAAAAATTCACAGTCTCTAATAATTGCCGTTACTCCCCCTGCATTCAATGAGGCTTTAATCCAAAAGTAGTTAAACAGCAAACTATAAGCATGCTCTACATAATCAGCCTCTAATAAATGATAAATTAGATTCTGGTAATAATAAAGATCATCTGGAATTTGCCACCACTTCCCCTTTTCTACACCAAATATTTCTAAATACCCTTCAACAAGATCTCTGTGAGTTTTTTGCTTATTTTTCCCTAGTCTTTTTAATAGATATTCATGGATAACAGCATGAATCCTAAATGTCCCATTTTCCGAGTCGTAATGCTGTATTAATGATGCATTAGCAAATTGGCTACAATAAAGTTCAACCTCAGATTGCGTTAGTTTAAATATCCGATTCCAAAGTGATCGGAGTGCTGTAACTGGAATTAGTGTATTTTCAGGAAAAACAGCCAGACTAAACAAGCACTCTTTTTCTGTTAGATCTAATTGCTCAATACTTACATCTAACGCAAGGCTTGCTGCCTGATTTCTTTCAAATGGCTTCTTAAGATCAAAGGCAGTAATACCTCTTAGTTCATAAAGTAAGATAGCCTTTTCTATTGCAGTATCTAATAAAGCATGATTTTGATGTACATCTATATTCAACTTTCCATTCGCTAAACTTAGAAGCAAAGGCCAGTTCCATAACTTGTTAGAAAGATCACGGAGTAGATCGTCGCTTCCACCCGGAAGATTTTTTTTCAAGATCAACAAACCTTCATCGGATGACACAGAGTCAATATCAATAGTTTTTGTACCTAAAGGCAAGGTGCTCGTATCTCTTGTAGTAATTAGATGAGCACACTGTGTGCCCACTTGCAAGAAAGGTTCTAGGTGTGCTGAATTCCACACATCATCAATTACAATTAATACCTTTTTATTAAGCAATACTTCTCTGAGTTTACTGGCTGCAAAACTCAAGTCAGTATAGGCCGAATTATCGGCGTTAGCCTCAAATAATAAATGATTTAGTTTTTCTACAATTTGAGTTTTGTTTTTTATATTTTCGCCTAACTCTACCCAAAAAATTCCGTCCGGAAAAGCATCAATCACTGTTTTGTTTGCGCAAACTGCAATTGCCAAAGTTGATTTTCCGAACCCACCAGCGCCTTTCAAGGCAACTGTTAAAGCTGTTGTATTTGTTTTACTTCCACCACTGTTGTTGGCGGCGCGATTTGTAAGAGCGCTTATAGCATCTCTTAATTTTTCAGCGCGCTCAATATAATTGCTGGGAAGTTTTGGGATATACATATTGCACCTTAAATCAGGATAGCCTGACTATCCTAAATACAGATTTTATGTGTTCTTCAAGTCCGGCTACACTACGATTTTCAGGCATTACTAAATCTAAAAGTTTTCTTATTTGTGACATCTCTATTCTGTTAATTTCTTGATTAATAGAAGTCTTGCCCTCCCTCTGTAATACCACTCTACCTAAAGGATCAGGCAACACTAAGTCATTTTCATCTTTTGCTCTTGAATTACTCTCAAGAAGTATTTCAAAAATTGATGGGTAATACTCTGCCAAGATTATTAACCTAATAATATTCGGGAGATGATAATGATCTAATTCTTTTTCATTTGTTTTTAAAAAAAACAGATAATGATTTAAGATGCGCTTTATTTTTCTAGGGTTGTTGAAGTTGCAATCGCCTAATGTTTTCCCGAAACGATCTAATTGCTCACTAAATAATTTTTTACCATCATTGCCCACAAGTTTCTCTAGTGATCTTTCGCAGTATAGTTCAATACTTTTCACCTCGGGTTCTGGGACGTAAAAAGAATAGTTCAATATCTTCTCTAAGTATTCTCTCCCATTGATCTCCAAGCCGTTATACTTGATTTTTATTCCTTGATAGACAATTTTCTGATTTAATGCCAAAACAAAAACGCAACGCTTAACTGAAAGAAAGTTTTTTATTTTTTCAAGTATAGCTATTACTGTATCTGGAAGACAACGGTCTAAATCATCGATCAAAATAACGAAACGCGCATCATCTTTTGCTTCTTGGGTTTCAAATGGGTAATCATTAGCATAGGCATCTAATAACAGTTCAAAATTGTTTTTCAATGTATATATTTGATCTGTCCAGGAATTTAAAGCATTCTCAATTTCATTCGAATGATCTTTAACTGACTTGATATGTTTTTCGATGTCCTCAAGCTTTATAGCTTCCCCTGTTAATGCTTTTGTTATTATTCTTATCCCAATATCTCCCAATGCCAAAGTGGAGGAAGAAATAACATTGAGAAACTGATTAGCAAATTTGTTTGAGAGTTCTTTTGTTTTGAGCCTTGTTTTATAATCACGCTTAATACTATTAAACAGAGGGTATATTAGATTACTCTCATTTTCATACTCCCAGGCATTAAACCAAATTGGAATTGAATGAGAATAACCATTTTGCAATTCTTGTTCAATTCTATTGTTTAAGAGACGCAAAATGGATGTTTTTCCAGTGCCCCAATTTCCTAAAACTCCATAAACAAATGGCGTTTCAGTGTTTTGAATAGAGGACTGAAGCACTTCGATGAAATCATTAAAGCCTAATGCGTCATCAAACTTCGAGTCTATAGGAAGATCAGGTATAAATTTAAAATCCATGATATTTCCCTTCAAATAGTTTATTTATATATTTAGGAAGTAGGGGTGAAAAAAATAAACTCACAATAAGTCCCATTATTAATGGGATATTATAAATGACATGTATGGTATAGGGGGATATTTCAGCGTTTTTGGGCATAGTCTATATTCGATAAAGTTTGACATAGAACAAAAATTCTAATAGAATAATCAGTATGTCTATCTGGGATCGTCTTTTGTACCTGATAGGCTTGCGCCCAACGCCCGGTCCTCGAACCTACCATTTCAATGCGAGTGAAAGCCTGAAAGTTACGCTTTCTACCCTTTCTTCTGACGAAGGCCGTCCTGAACACGATTTGATCCCCGATATCCTGGCTGCAGGTCTGACACAATATACGGCGAATGAGAGACTCTGGAATACGTGGGAGTCCCTCTCTCAACGCGAAAAGGATGTGACCGCACTGGTCTGTCTAGGGTATACCAATCGCGAGATCGGGGCGAGGTTGCATATCTCCCGCGAAACGGTCAAGGATCGCTTGGAGACTGCATTTCGAAAATTCAAGGTCAACAAACGCAATGATCTACGCGTTCTCATGTCCCATTGGGATTTTGGCGAGTGGGAACGCCAGCAATAGGGGTTCACCCCTTTCGTCACCACTACATACAGTACCCCCATTTTCCCCCCATCTGATACCCAGGTGGGGGCTGTTGTTTAATAAGGGAAGCCATTAATCTCACAGAATGGATATCCTCCCTGTTCTTAAAGTTGGCAAACTGATCGTCCTCTACACCCCGGATGCCGCGCGCACCGAAAGTATGGCTTTGATCGCCGAACTTGGCTTGCGTGGCGCCGTCACCATCATGGACGGCGGCAACCGTTATCGACCGTATCAGGTTGCTACATTCCTGCGCAGGAAAACTGTGGATATTTCAACGGCCGCCAATCGCCTTTTCAGCCGACGTGCCTTCACGTGTTATGAGATGAATACCCTCTTGAGTTCCACTCCATCCCTGAACCAACCCTATTTGATCCTGGATTTACTGAGCACCTTCTATGACGATCACGTACCGACCTACGAAGCCTACCGGCTCCTGAAATCCTGTCTCGATCAGATCCAACGCCTGGTGCTATCAGGTCCCGTGGTGGTAACACTCGCACCGCCCCTGGCGGAGGAACGTGACTTTCTGCTTGAACAAGTCTGCAGGCAAGCCGATCAAGTGATCATCAAGGAAGCACCTGCCTGCGAACCCACCCAACCCGCGCTTTTCTGATTGGACCATATGGGACGTACCCTCCTTACCATCACCCAACTTTTGACCGAAACCGAAGCCAACCTCTCGGCATTTCGGCGTACCCTGCGTCGCAGCGACCAATATGTTTTCGATGGTCTGTTTGCAGCTGCCCGTCGGCACATTGCCGCCATTGGGCAGGCGGAGTCGTTGTTGCCATTGGAGGCGGCACTGCTTGCCATGTTGCTGGAACAGTCAAAAGAAATTGCTGTTCTTGAACAAAAAGTTGAAGAGCTGATAAAGAAACACTCGTGTTGAGCTTGTCGAAACATGGCTGAGGCAACCGGTTGGCTGTTGGATGTATATGCAGAAGAGGACGGAATTACCTTATGGCTTCTGACCGATGATGACAAACGCCTGCGTCTGCGCATGGATTTTGTCATCACCTTCTATGTAGCGGGGGATTTTCGTCTGCTACGCCAGGCATGGATCCACCTAATGGGAAAGGAGGTAAGGCTGGAACGTACCATCCGCCACGATCTCTTTCTTGGCGAGCGGGATGTAATGGCAGTCACCAGCTCTTCCCCCACCCGTATACAAAAATTATTTGGGGAACTTCATAGGCAATTCCCTTCCCTGGATTACTACGATGTAGATATTCCCATCACACTGCGTTTCATTGCACAAACCAATACACATCTACTCGGGCGTTGCCGCGTTACGCTGGATGAAGAATGGGTGGATGCCATCGAACCGCTGTCCACACCTTGGGAGATCGATCCTCTGCCCATTCCCTTGCGTATTTTGTCTCTCACACCGGACTGTAATCCCGCAATTCGCCCTCCCAAACAACTTCATGTGAAATACGGGCAGAGAGAATACAGCTTGCCTCTTGATTCGCCCCGGTTGTTCATGATCGGATTGAAAGCCGACTTGCAACGCCTTGATCCTGATCTGATCCTGACCGATTACGGCGATACCTGGTTGTTCCCGCAATTGAGTAAGTGGTCCAAGGAAACGGGGATCGAGTTGAATCCGAATCGGGATGGGAATAAACAGGTACTGACCCGCAAGGCAGATAGTTATTTCGCTTATGGACAGGTGACCTATCGCGGCTCGCAATCTTATCTGTTCGGGCGCTGGCATATCGACCGCAAAAATGCCATGTCTTTCGGGGAATATGGCTTGGAAGGCGCGATGGAGCAGTCGCGTGTCACGGGCATTGGCGTACAGGAGATGGCGCGCAAGTCTCCTGGCGCTGGGATCACCGCCATGCAGATGCTGACCGCTTTGCGTAATGAGATCATGGTTCCAGTGCAAAAGCAACAAGTCGAAGGGACAAAGACTCTTTCTGAATTGATCCGCGCTGATCATGGTGGCTTGATCTACCAGCCCATCATTGGATTGCATGGGAATGTGGCGCAGATCGACTTCTCCTCGATGTATCCTGCGATTATGGTCAAGCACAACATCTCACCGGAGACAGTAAGTCAAGTAGCTGAAAGCGGATCGACGCCAATAGGACAGGCGGATGTCCATGAAGGACTGGTTCCCAAGACCCTGCGCCCGCTTTTGGAAAAGCGTCTGATGTTGAAGAATATCTTATTGGATCTCGATCCACGGGATTGCCGAGTAAAGATACTCAAGGCACGTGCTTCTGCGCTCAAGTGGTTATTGGTGGTGTGTTTTGGCTATTTGGGATACAAGAATGCCCGTTTTGGAAAGATCGAATCCCATGAAGCCGTGACTGCCATGAGCCGCGAGTTGATGCTGCAAGCCAAGGAAGTAGCAGAGGATATGGGATTCACAGTGTTGCACATGTATGTGGATTGCTTGTTTGTTCAGCAGGAAGGTTTTCACAGACCATCAGACTTTATGCCACTTATGAATGCTATCGAAGAGAAGACAGGCATTCCCATTGCATTGGAGGGCGTCTTCAAGTGGGTTGCTTTCCTGGCATCCAAAAGGGATGCGCGTGTGCCCGTGCCCAACCAATACTTTGGTGCGTTTCAGGATGGGACACTCAAGTATCGCGGGATTGAACTGCGCCGAAGAGATACGACCCTGTGGGTGAGAAAGATCCAATTACAGGTGCTGGAAATCCTGGCTCGTGCAAATACTCAGAATGAATTCGCCGACCGCATTCCAGAGGTTATGGCGTTGGTGGAAGGTGCAAAACGGGACCTCAGAATTGGACGTGTTCCATTGGACGAATTGATTATCCGCCAGAGGCTTAGCCGGGCAATCGAAGACTATAGGACACCATCTCCAGCGGCACGAGCAGCCTTGCAGTTGCAGGCACATGGCAGGCAGTTTGCTCCCGGTCAATCGCTGGAATTCCTGTACGCCCGAAATGGAACCGGAGTCCATGCCTGGGAATTGGATGAGGCAATGGACTCCAGAAGGCTGGATACGAAACGTTATTGCAAGCTTCTGGATCGGGCAATTCAAACGGTGCTTGATCTATGCAAGCCTTTGCTTGTGACGGAAAGATGTTCGATATCTTATAACCTAGGACTGGACTAAGGGCGTGTTTGCTTTATTGCTTGGAATATCCAGGGAATTGCTTTTCACAATTTTGGAATCATATCGAAACTGTCCCATGGATCGAGATTCGATGCCATCATAGTAAACCTGAAAAATCGAGGTGGTCAAAGGCGGAACTCCCTAAGGTAGGGTTTTCGGTCAGCCTTAATCAGAACAAACCCATCCAAAGAACAAAAATGACCCAGATTTACCTTATGGATAATAAAATCCCCACAGTATAATGGTATAGGATATTTCATCTCAGCGAATTTTCCCTGTATAACCGGGTGAAGGATTATATTCATTAGGTGTAAAACATGAATGAAAAAAGAATAGAAGCCCTTCATCGTATAGTTAAAATTACGATTTCTAAGTCAGCAAAAATTGTAACCTTTGCAGTAGCAATCGCTGGGATCGTATCGCTCTTTCCAGGGATAAACTTACCGGCGGGCATAAGTCTAATAGCAACAACCATTGGAATAGAGGCAATTGGAATTTTATTAGACAAAGCCTCAAATAGTGATATTTCTGATGACGAATTAAAGGAGGACATTGAAAAATTAGTTCAGCAAGGCAAAATAAATAGTCTCCTTAAAAAGGAAGATTTGTCTAATGCTTTTGAACAGCTGGTATATATCGAAAAATTGTTAGGCTCCCAAAATCAATTAATCCTTGATGTTATTAATAAAATTCAAATGGATATTTTCTCTCTCAGTCAGCGTATTGAGAATTATTATTCTATTGAGAAAAACACGACTTTGAATATACCATTCCAAGCTCCACCGCTACCAATTTATTGTGTCTCGCGTCCAGAGATAAGCCAAGAAATAAAAACCAAGATATTACATAAAGATAGCAATGAACAGAACGCATTTGTTGTCAGTGCAATTCATGGTTCGGGAGGAGTTGGTAAATCTACTGTTGCGGCAATGCTAGCATTCGACAACAACATCCAAGAACGGTTTCCTGATGGTGTTTTGTGGATAACATTAGGTCAAGCGCCTGATATTCTTCGATTTCTTCATGGATGGGTTCAGGCTCTTGGTGACTATGACTACCAGCCCGTAAATATTGAAGCAACTGCCGCCCATTTGCGGTCAATAATTCGAGCAAAAAGCGTTCTGTTGGTCATAGATGATGCTTGGGAGCCAAGTCATGTTGTTCCATTCTTGATAGGAGGCAAAAACTGTTTTACGTTAATAACAACCCGCGAAGCAGTTATTTCAAAAGTGTTAGGAATAGACATTTTTTACTTGGGGACCATGACCCCCGACCAATCTCTTGAGTTGTTGAGCAAACGATTAAAGCGCGTGCTTAAAGATAAAGAGAAGTCATATGCAATGACCTTGAGTAAAAAAGTGGGTTATCTTCCATTAGCGCTTGAATTATCAGCCATCCAAATAGCTGACGGAACATCTTGGCAAGAATTGATTAACGCTTTGGATAAAGAAATAGCTAGGTTTGAACCACTGGAATTGATTAGTTCTGGTACAACTAGCGACCAGCTCCACAACAAAAATCTGAGTCTCAAAGCATCTTTCTTTCTAAGTCTAAGGCGACTTGATGATCAGATGCTGGAAAAATTTACATGGTTAGGCGTTTTACCGGAAGATGTTGTATTTGGACCTAAAATGGCATCTGTTTTATGGGGCACATCTATAGACGATGCCAAGAGTAGTCTACGTTATTTATATGATAAGGCATTGATACTATTGGCACCAGCTTACCTGGGCGTATCGAAAGACGTAGCCGGATTTAGACTGCATGATTTAGTTCATGATCTTGCTGTGAATTTATTGATAGCACCAAGAATTCCCAAAAAACAGCATGAACTTCCGGGACTCGGTTTTAGTCGGCATAAAGCCCACATTGCTTTTGTAGAAAAATATTTGGGGTCTATTAAAAATATCAATTCTGAAAAACTTGAGACATTACCAAATGATGATTACATACACAACAACCTTGCCTGGCATTTGGAACAGAGCCAATCTTACCCAGAACTCTTTAATCTACTCTTCGAAACAAACATAAATAAGAAAAATTCTTGGTATACCATTCGAGAAAGGATGGGGCAGACATCCGGATATCTTGATGACATAGCTCGTGCCTGGAATCTATCTCGGCAAATATCAATTGAGAAATCAAAACAAAATAAACCCATTGAAAGCCTACGTCTCGAAATACAATTTTGTTTAATTAGTGCATCACTAAAAAGCTTAGCGAAAAACCTACCCCCATCTCTTGTAATTATGCTGGTTGACGAAGGACTATGGCAACTTGATCAAGCCCTGACTCACATTAAACATATTGAGGATACTAAACAACAAATTCGAGCACTGACCAGTCTTTCATTGCGCTTATCTGACAACCAATTAAGAACAATAGTGTTAGATTCTGAGGAGACACATGATGAAGCATTTCAGTCTGAGATCTTTTGCCAAATTGCACTTCGTCTAGAAGCTGCAGGATATACAGATGAAGCAATTTCATTAATAAACAAAACAATATTCAGCATTGATCGCGCAGATGCTTTGATAAAATTGGTTCATCAGAATCCTGATAAATTTATATCTTATGTCCTAAAAGAAAATCTTTCCCTGTGGTCTACTGACGCTCGCTTATTGTTACTGACTGGAATATTAGAATACTTACCAGAATCACAAAAAATAGATACAACAAACAAGATTAGAGAGATTATCTTAAAGAAGAGAAGTTGGGAATTTACACCTGAAAGAGTACTATTGAGTTTAACCAAAAATCTTCCTGTCAACTTGATAGATTTATTTATCTCAAAAATACGTTCAAGGCATGATGACAAACGGTTTGCTGCAATATTTGAGAGAATTGCTCATGTTATCCCACCATCTTGTGCAACGGTTTCATTAGAATTAGCACAGACTATAAAGGATGACAATGATCGTATCTCAGCTCTTGCACAATTAGCCCGCTATTTACCTCAAAAGGATTTGTTGAAAATCTTGGATGAAGCAAGATTGATTAGGCATTATGCAGACCGAGTACATGCATTAGCGTTAATGATAAATTATGTTCCAGTATCCTTAAGGAATGTTGTCTTAGACGAAGCAATTGACATTTCGAAATCAACTTACCCTGAATATTTTCGAATGAGATCTCTTGTAGAAATAGCTAGACAACTATCAGGACAAGATTTTCTTAGGGTTTGGGAAATTATAAAAAACCTTAATGAAGAAAATCGAACTCTAGCTATATCGGAACTCTCGCCTTACTTCCCTTTGGAAGTGCTTCCTGATGTACTACAAGCGGCACAAATGATAGGAGATAAACAATATTGGGTAATGAATGATTTGCGCTCTATTCAAGCATCAGATATATCGACTGGTCAGGAAAATGTGATTGATTTGATTCTTCATGATCTTTTCCATAACATCAATATTTTCAATCCAAACAGCGAAGAAACAAGTGAAATTAATGACCGAATGCACATTGAGAAAAGACTCTCAGAAGTCCGCAAACTTAGTGACAAAACATACCGTATTCAAGGACTTACAGATCTAATCCCGCATTTGCAAGACAAGGAACGTGAGGAAATAATACAGGAGATTCTTGAGAAACTTCAAAGTGAGGAGTGGCCCGAGCGTTTTCTTGAGAAAACGCTGAAAGAATTATCAAGCTATTTTTCCTTGCCACTTATGGAAACAGCTATTTCTCTAGCGAGAGAAATAAAAAATATTGAGACAAGGTTTGATATATTGGATATATTCAGCACCCAACCATACATTGCAACATCCACGAAAGAAAGTTTAATAAAAGAATTATTAGATATTACAGGTTCGACACAACCATTTTTTAGAGGAAAATATTTCAAGGCACTGGCGAAACATAATTCAGAAAAATTTTCAGCTAATCTCTATGCTTTGGTAAGTGAAACACTATACTCTTTTGGGAATCATACCCGTCAAGAATTGCCAATGCAAATTAGCGAAATCATGCCGATAATTTTTGGTCTAGGAGGTACCCAAATTAAAAATGATGTTCAATCAGCAATTCAAGATGTAACAGTATGGTGGCCATAGTATATATGCATTTCAGATGCTTTCTCATTGAACCAGGACTTCAATATAGCCGAATGGTCGCTGATGGTGCGCATCTTTATCCGATTTATTTTATTCTTTCCCCAAAAAATTGCCTAACTAAACCAAAAAACGAAGACTTATAATGCCTTCGTTTTTTACGTCCCGATTTATTAGAGACTCAAATTCAAAACTTACAAAAAGAACCTCACGTTGTATGAGAATTTGAGTCCAAACCTCGATTATAAGATACTGTACGAACGATTGTTGTGATCAGATTATTGCCCTGGCCAGCCGATCTGTCCCTGTCCTTCACGCACCGCCCAATATATGATCCCGCCCCAATTCCATGAACGCTGGTATTGGGGATTGCTGATACTGCCGGCATCGTCCATACGTCGCAGGGTCAGGTTGGAGTCCCAATAGGCGTCCGGCGTACCATCATTGTTGATATCAGCAGCTCTTGCGGCAGGCAGGTTCGCTACAGCGGAAGGCGGGATTTCCCCGCCACTGGAACGGTTTCTCCATTCGTAGCCTGTGATACCGCGATGTCCGGTTCCGCCGCCGCAGTTGTAATTGCCCCTGCCATTCGGACCGGGAAGACAGCCTTCGATGGCTTCATATTCCTGATAGCGCAATTCCCAGAATAATTTGTATGCACCGCGTCCGTTGCCGACGAACAAAGGCATGTCTCCGGGAAGTTCATCGAGACCGCTGATACTACCTGCAAGCGTTGTTGCGCCCACGGCGGGATGGGATGGCACTTCCCATTGAATAGTCTGGGTTGCACCATTGGATAAGACCAAATCACCAATCAGAGGCAGAGTTACAAACATGGGACCCGCCGGTCGCAAGGTCAGGATCAGGTGTAGATTTTGCCAGTCGCCCACTTGCGGATGACTGGGCGATCCGCCACCATTGGGAACATAATTCACACCGCCTGATCCGGAAGACTCTGGCATGCCGCCATTTCGGACAACGGTCGGCCAGCGCACCAGAGTTGCGGGGTAGGGACGTACATCCAGATAGATTTCGGGAAAAGTAACTCGCGCCGTAACCTTCCAGCCGCTGTTGGTGCAGGTAATACCACCCGCGCCAACCGAGAATGTAGTGCATGGATGTTGGGGTGGCGAAGAATTTGGCATTTCACAAGGCATGGTACCGATCTGTTCAGAAATTCCAATGATCGTTCCAGTGCAGTTATCCACCCGGATGGGGTGAACTTTGCAGGTGTTGGTACTTGCATCAAAATCCAGGACACGAAATGCCATGTGATTGCCAGGCGTACAGGCAGTTTCACCGCCGTTGGAATTCCCGTTTCCATTTCCTTCACCACCACCTTCCCCTCCACCTCCACCATTTCCTCCACCTGTGGTGCAAATGATGCTGCCATCCGGCTGATAGGAACAGGACGGGGCAGATTGTGCCAGTACGGTTGATGGTTGGGTGGTGATCAGGACGAGCAAGAAAAGTATCAGGCTGGCTCGTTTCATTGTGCAACTCCTGACAACACGGAAAGAATGTATTGCTTTTCGTCCTCGCTGGTCATGGTTTGCCAGCCTTCCGGCACTGGTTGCACTTCAAGATGATAGATTGTGCTCAACCACTTTGCATCCCAGGGTTGCGAGTCATATAGGGTTGCCACAGTCAGGCGGTCGCAGGCATTTTCCTCTGCGTCCGTAATCTCCAATTTTGGTTCAGTTTGTGTTCCCAGCCAAACCCATTGACCCTCGCCCAGATATCCAAAGAGTAGAAAGGAACGCATGGGTGTTGCGGCTGATGTGTACATGTGACCATTCAGGGAATAGAGGATCTGGGTATTCTCTGCATCCTCCACCACCAGACAGATCACGGAATACTCACCGCCCCAGATCTCAAGGCGATTACCATTCACTGAAGATGTCTCAAAACAACCGCGCAGGGCATAGGTCACTGCCGCTTTGCCACGTTCGTTCAACCGCCATTCCTTGAACTCAGGATGCGATGGGATGAAACTGACAGGTACATCCACGAGTTCATTTGCATTTTTCGGGATTGTCACGGTTTCCATCTGGCGCATGGGTATCTCACTAAAGCCAAGTAACTCGGTGGCTTCGGCGCGGCTGTAGCCTTCACGGACTGCCAATGCCCAGGCAATGGTTTTCTCCAAGCCTTGATAGACGCAGGCAGGTTGAATGACCTGATAGGTCTCGCTGATCATGGTCGGCGTAAAAGACCACTTGCTTGAGTCTGTGGGGCAGCCGGAAGAAGCGCTTTCCGTTGCAGGGATTTCCGTTTCTATAGGCTGCATTGTTTCAGTTGGGACCGAGACCACTTCCGGTGTGGCTTGCACCATTCGCATTAGTAAGAAGCGATTTAATCCTGCCATGCTGCCAGCTATGAGCAGCAAAAGCAGAATCAATCCCGTTACAACAGTGTAGACGCGCGGTTGTCGTTTTCCAGCCAGGTCTTTATAGGTCAATCCATCCAGGATTGTTTTCCAAAGGGATTTCATTCTTCTCCAAAAATCATTGATCTTCACGAGTGACACCATGCGCCAGATAACCAATAGCGCGCACAGTCACCCAGCGCGTGGGTAAGAGATAACCAGCAGATCGAACTTGTGCTGTGACATAACAGGCAGGACGCCCCTGATGTCGTCCACAGGAGACCGAGGTAAGCTGTGCTGAACCTGGTCGTTGGGAATTAAAGTAATTCGCGGCAATTCCATTACCAGCAGTGGTAGCGGTGATGGTTCCATCCGGCAGGACCGTGATCTCCTGTGCGCCAGCATGCGCGGCAAGGTCGGCGGCTGCCACGGTCTCCATCACACGCGCATTCGTCACCATGTAATCCAGGATGCCCAATAGAAAGATCGACATGATGGGCATCAGGATGGCGAATAGGGCAACAGATTGTCCGCGTTCTTTGAGTTTGGTCTTCATCGCCACTTTGCCTTCCAGGTCTCCGAGCGCGAGATAAACCACTCGCTGTTCCACCCGCTTTGACTCAACCCCAGCAGACCATCGAACAAGTTCGGTGCTTGAAACGAGACCAGGCACTGACCCGGCTCTCCCGGTCCACTGGGCGGTGAAACCTGCACCCGATACTGCACACCTGCGGTCGCAGACCAATCTGCATTCAGGGTTTGCCAGGCGACATTCACGGCATTGGTTCGGGCGCGTGTGGGATCAGGCGATTGCGAGAGGAATTGCGAACAGGCATAGGCTGCAGAGGTCGCAGCGGTACGTGCTCGGTGGGTGGGTATCCAAGCAAGCAAACCAAATGCCATGATGACCGCCAGCATGGCGAACAAGGCGGTCTCTGCCAGGGCCTGTCCGCGCTCACCCTTGCAGTGCGGGTTCTTCATTCAAACCCTCCAGCAGGAGGTGGACCAGGATAGAAGCGCCAGAGACGGAAATTGGTCTCCGCTCGTTGCGCTTCGATCAGTTGAATACCAAAGATCCAATCCCGTGAATCTTCCACACTGATCAACGAACGCACCTGACGCGGACCGGTCTGCCCGGCATTGATCCGATCTGCCAGGTCTGGCCATAGGACATTGTCACGGGCATGTTCAGTGACAGGTGTGTTGTATGAGCCGGAAGCAACACCCGTGATGAACACGCCCCAGTCCGTGGCGGCGGAACGAAAGGCATAGAACGCGGCAAAGGTCATGCCGAACATAAGCAGGATCAGGATCGGCATAACCAAAGCGAACTCTGCCATCGTCTGACCCTTTTCCTTCCAGCGCAACATCTCTAACCGCCTCGCGCCATGCGCAAGGCTTCAATGCCGGCTTCGAAAGCGGCAATTAATTCGTTGCGATAACGAGCAATCACTGCAATCGCAACCACGCCGATGGCGCCTAGGATCAGGGC